>JBFLZI010000031.1:0-24456 GCA_040756315.1 Thermodesulfobacteriota bacterium
GGGTGTGGGGGAGGGCGGGGGAGCCACTGCTCCCCCGGCCCTCCCCCACTTCACTACCAACCCTCCTCCTTGAGCCGGGCTGCGGCGATGGCGGCCTGGCCCAGGGAGATGCCGCCGTCGTTGGGGGGCACCCGGTTATGGGTCAGGACTTCAAAGTCCAGTTCGTGGAGGAGTTGTTTTAGTCCGGTGAGGAGCCGGGCGTTTTGGAAGACTCCCCCGGACAGAGCTACTAGGTTGAGGCCGGTGCGTTCCCGGAGGGTGGCGCAGGCCTTAGCCAGGAGTCGGGCCAGAGACTGATGGAAGCGGGCGGCGATCAGGGGTAGGGGGGTCCCGGACCAGAGGTCTTCCAGGGCACTCTTAAAGATAGGCAAGGTGTCCAGGATCAGGTGGTCCCGGTTTTCCCGCACCGGGGCCGGGTAAAAACCGTCTTCCTCTGCGGCGGCTACCATCTCCAGTTCCAGGGCCGGTTGGCCTTCATAAGTGCGGCGGCGGCAGACGTTTAAGGCCGCGGCCACGGCGTCAAAGAGGCGTCCGGCGCTGGAGGTCAGGGGGGCCTGCCAGCCGGTGGCCAATTGGCGGCGGAGCACCCGCTGCTCAAAAGGGGTGAAGGTCAGGTCCAGTCTGGCCGCAACCTCGGTAAAGTCTTCGCCAAAGATGGCATACAGGTAGGCCGCGGCCATGCGCCCCGGGTGGCGCACCGCGGCCTCGCCGCCGGGGAGGCGGACCTGGGCGAAATGGCCGGCCCGGACATAGCCGGTCAGGTCGGCGATGAGGATTTCCCCGCCCCAGACGGTACCGTCCGGGCCGTAGCCGGTGCCGTCCAGGGCAATTCCAATACATCTGTCGGTATGGCCGTTTTCCGCCAGGCAGGCGGCAATGTGGGCGTGATGGTGTTGGACGCCCAGCCGTCTCACCTCTGGCCTTTCTTTAGCATATTGGCTGCTGAGATAAAGGGGGTGGAGATCATGGGCCACTAAGACGGGGTCTTTCCGGGTAAGGGCCTGGAAGTGGTCGATGGCGTAGCGGAAGTAGTCATAGGTCTCCACCGTGTCCAGGTCGCCGAGATGATGGCTTACCAGCGCGGCGCCGTCCCAGGCCAGGCAGAAGGTGTTCTTCTGTTCGGCCCCCACGCCCAGAACCGGGGGAGAGTCCAGGGGCAAGGGGATGGTCCGGGGCACATAGCCCCGGGCCCGGCGCAGGGGGATGACCTCGCCGGTGTTCAAGGGACGCACCAGGGAATCGTCGCAGGGAATCTGGATGTCCCGATCGTGCAGGAGGAGGGCGTCCGCCAGGGGGCTGAGCTTCACACGAGCCTCTTCATTAGTGAATACCAGAGGCTCTTCGCTGAGATTGCCGCTGGTCATGATCAGGGCACCGGGGGCCTGCTCAAAGAGGAGCAGGTGGAGGGGAGTGTAAGGGAGGAGCAGACCCAGGTAATTATTATTAGGGGCTACGTTGGCGGCAATGCCGCCGGCGGCCCGGGTTTTGGCCAGGACAATGGGCCGTTCGGGAGAGAGCAAGAGAGACCTCTCCAGGTCGCCAATCTCCGCCACCCGCTCCGCCTCTGCCAGGTCCCGGACCATGACGGCCAAGGGTTTATCTCCCCGGCCCTTGCGTTGGCGCAGGGTTTGGACCGCGTCTTCCCGGCGGGCGTCACAGGCCAGGTGAAAGCCGCCCAAGCCTTTCACGGCCACAATCTGGCCCTCGTGCAGCAGTCTTCCCGCCGCAGCCAGGGCGTTTGAATCGCTGCGGCCTGCCTTGTCCTCCAACCAGACCTGGGGGCCGCACCGGGGACAAGCGATAGGCTCGGCGTGAAAGCGGCGGTCGGCGGGATTCTGGTATTCCCGGCGGCACTCCTCGCACATGGCGAACGCGGCCATGGTGGTGTTGGCCCGGTCATAAGGGACTTTTTGAATCAGGGTAAGGCGGGGCCCGCAGTTGGTGCAGTTGGTGAAGGGATAGTGATAGCGCCGTTCCCGGGGATCGAGAACTTCTTGGGCGCACTCCGCACAGGTGCCCACATCCCCGGGGATCAGGGCCTCGGTGTCGGCGGCGCTGTCGCTGCCCAGGATCTGGAAACTGCCTTCTCCCAGAGGCAGGGCCTCAAAGGCGGAGACGGAGTCCACCCGGGCCAGGGCCGGGGCCTCATGGGAGAGCTGGCCGATAAAGGTGTCCAGCGCGGCGGGGGGACCTTCCACCTCGATCTCCACGCCCCGGGAGGTGTTGCGCACCCAACCGGTGAGGTTATGCCTCTGGGCCAGGCGATAGACAAAGGGCCGAAAACCCACCCCCTGCACCACCCCGGTCACGCCGAGTCTTTTCCGGTTAAGGTTGGCGGGAGCGGCCATTGGTTTCTTACTCTAGGAAGGCGAACGGAGGCTAAAGGCAGAGTTTCTGCATGCCCTCCTTAAGAAGACCGTCCCGGTTAAAATATTCACTCTCTAAGCCTTCTGGCCAAAGATGAGGGCGATGTCCACCCCATGTTGGCAGATGGCCCGGGTGCGGTCCAGGATGGCCAAAAAGAGGGGGGCCGCCTGGGGCAGACACAGACCCTCGATGAGCCGGGCCTCATGTTCGGTGGCAAAATCAAAGCAGGCCTGGATTATTTTGAGGCCTTCCTCCTGGACATACTTCTTGAGAAACTCGTTGTTGGTCTTGACCACGTCCAACAAGGAGCGCAAGAGGCCGCTCTGATGGTCGAAGAGGTAATTGGCCTGAGAGACGGCCTTATCGGAGAAAAGGACGCCCTCCTTGATCTTCTTGGCGATGGGGTCGGCCAATCCCCCCAGATTTTCTCCGATAATTTCCAAATGATTAATGATGCTTAGCGCTCGCAGTCCCGGAGCCCGCTCTTTTTCGCTCCGGCGGGCCAGATTGGCGTCAATCTGCTGCATGGCTGTCTTGATTTCCCGGCCAGCCTCCCCCTGGAGTTTTTTCAGACTCTCCAGGGAGGCCTGGCTATGCCGGTTGAAGGCGTCCCGGGCCACGCCCACCATAGTCACCAGTTTCTCAAAGATGGGGCCGATCTGTTCCTTAGCAACCTGTTCTTCTAGCATATTAGCCTCCAGGTGGCTGGTAGCCCTAGAATAAATTTTAGCCGGTTTGGTTGGCCGCCGCAAACAAAAACCTCCGGGAAGGCCAAGCGATGCGGATTAGCTGGAGGAATTAACCAAATTGTGGAATTTATCGTGCCTTTATTAAAGGCAGGGGAGGCGCCGACCCCGGCGGATCTCAGCCTCCTCTCCGAAAATTCCTTGCCAGTTCGCTCGGTTGCCCCTAAAATTATGAAAATTATAAAGGAACCACCGCTTATGTGGGGCGAAGAAGACTTTCTCGACATCCTGGAAGAGCCCGGCCAGATGGCGCGTCTGATGGCCTGTATCGAATTCTCCAAGGTGCTGGTGAGCGCCGACGACATGGAGACCTTGCTCACCGCGGTGTTGGAGCGGATTAACGCCTTTATCCCCGCCTACAACTGGTCTCTTCTGCTTTTGGACCGCCAGACCCAGGAACTCTACTTTGCCGTGGCGGTGGGACTGGATGTGGAGGCCTTGAAAGGGGTGCGCCTGAAATTGGGAGAGGGCATCGCCGGCACGGTGGCCCAGACCGGCCGACCCATCTTCATTCCGGATGTGAGCCAAGACGGCCGCTTCAGCCCCAAGGTGGACGGTATCACCGGATTCGCCACCAAATCCATTATCGCCCTGCCTCTCACGGTGCGGGGAGAGGTGATCGGGGTATTTGAAGTGGTCAATGTAAAAGACGAGGAGATTTTTCGGGAGCAATACCTGCCCCTGTTGAGCATCCTCTCCGATTACGTGGCCATTGCCGTGGATAACGTGCAAAATCTCCACAAACTCCGGGCCCGCACCTTAATCGATGAAGTCACCGGTTTTTACAACGCCCGCTATCTGGGCATCCAGTTGGAGCGCCTGATTCCCGAAATCCTGAGAGGTGAGCGGGAACTCTCCGTGGTCTTCCTGGACCTGGATGATTTCAAGGCCATCGTGGACAATCATGGACATCTCCGGGGCAGCCGGTTCCTGGGGGAGGTGGCCCGGATCATTCACTCCGGGCTGGGTCCGGAAGACAGCCTGATCCGCTACGGGGGCGATGAATTTATCATCCTCTTGCCGGACCAAAGCCAGGAGCAGGCCCTGGCCCTGGTAAAGCGCTTGCGTCAGACCCTGAATCAGGCCGTCTTCCTGAAGAGTGAAAAGCTCAACCTGAAGATTACCGCCAGTTACGGCATCGCCACCCTGCCCCAGGACGCCACCGACAAGGAGACCCTCTTGTGGATCGCCGACCGGGCCATGTTCCGGGGTAAGGGCCGGGGCAAAGACTGCATCATGCTGGGGCAGGCCTTAACGCCGGTGACGGAGGACTAGAAGCATGGCCGTCCCCCTGCTGGATTTGGCCCGGGAAGTCTTGACCATCGAAGCCCAGGGCCTCTCCCAGTTGGCCCAGAAATTGGACAAAAATTTTGTCCGGGCGGTGGACCTGATTTACCGGGCCAAGGGCCGGGTCATTGTCACCGGCGTAGGCAAATCCGGCATCGTGGCCCGCAAAGTGGTGGCCACCCTGAACTCCACCGGCACCCGGGCGGTCTTTCTGCACCCGGTGGAAGCCATGCACGGGGACCTGGGCATGGTCTCCCGGGAGGACGTGGTGCTGGCCCTGTCCAACAGCGGCGAAACCCAGGAATTAAACATCCTCCTGTCCAGTTTCCAGCGCCTGGGGGTGCCCTTGATCGCCTTTACCGGGCGGCCCGCCTCCACCCTGGCCCGGCACAGCCAGGTGATCATCGACACCGGGGTGCCCCGGGAGGCCTGTCCTTTGGGGCTGGCTCCCACGGCCAGCACCACCGCCATGCTGGCCATGGGGGACGCCCTGGCCGTGGCCCTTTTAAGCAAGCGGGGCTTTCAGGCCAGCGATTTTCGGCGGGTGCACCCCGGGGGCAGCCTGGGAGAGCGACTGTCTTTAGCCATCGCCGAGGTGATGCTCACCGGGGAGCGCCTTCCCTTAAGCCAACCGGCCCACGCCTTGCCCCGGGTCATTGCCGAAATGGATGAGAAGAAACTGGGGGCCACCCTGGTGGTGGACCGGCGGGGCCTCCTGAAGGGCATCATCACCGACGGGGATTTGCGCCGGGCCTTAAAGAAATGGGGGGACATCCTTCAGAAAAAGGCCAAGGAGGTGATGACCCCCCGGCCTTACAGTATCGGCCCCGGGGCCTTGGCCTCCCAGGCCCTGGAGTTCATGGAACACCACGCCATCACCGTGCTGCCGGTGGTGGACGCGGCCCACAAGGTCCTGGGCATCGTCCACCTCCATGACCTTCTGGGCCGGGGAGAGTTTAAGTTTACGGCTTGATCTGTTCTAAGTATTAAAACTCATGACAAATAAGAACTCAAACTTAGAGCACCAAGAATCACTGCAACGAGTAGCCGATAGCCTGGTGGGAGCTACGCAAGAGCTGATGCGGGGTGCCAAGACTGAAGAAGATTTGCGCATCGGTTTTGAAAAAATATTAGCTCCGATTTTGAAAAGCATTGGGGTAGAATCGCCCCCCCGGTATGAAAGGTTAGGGGCAGAAGCCAGGACGATTTATCGAGGCCGCCCGGATGCGGTTCACGGGCAAGTTATTATCGAATATGAAGCTCCGGGAGCATTTTCCTCGGAAAGCGCTGTTGTACATGCACATGACCAATTGGTGAACTATATGTCCGCGGAGGCCCATGGACATAAGGCTGATCCACTTAGTTTATTGAATCGGTTAGTTGGTGTAGGTTTTAACGGCGCTGTTATCTTTTTTGTTCATTACCAACAAAGAAAAAAGGCTAAGAAAACAACCATTCAAAAAGATGCGTTTATGCGCCGGGGGCCTTATCCATTCAATTTGGAAAGCGCCCGGACTCTACTGACCTATCTCCGCGCCCTGGCCCGTCTGCCACTCAGCGCCGAGAATCTCGCCGACAAGTTTGGCCCCAAGAGTAAAATTGCCCCCCTGGCGGTCTCAGCCTTTCTAGATGCCTTAAAGCATTGGGGAGATCAGCGGGTCCAGGTATTTTTTAACGAATGGAAGAGGTTATTCGGTATAGTTTATGGGGAGCAGTTCACTGCGCAGCAAGTGAGAGAAACAGAACAACTTTCACTGATATACGGCATCAATCAAGACACTGATTTCAAAGAACTGCTTTTCTCCGTCCATACCTATTTCGCCTTTTTAATGAAGCTTATCGCGGCGGAACTCATTTATCTCAAAGACAGTTCCTTTACCTTTTCCTTCTCTCACCAAATAACCCATGCTTCCAGAGATGATTTCAAGGGTCAACTGGAAGATATTGAAAACGGGGGCATTTATGCCAAACAGGGCATCACCAACTTTTTGGAGGGAGACTTTTTCCGCTGGTATCTCGACGCCTTTCCTCCTCGGCTAGAGGAAGCGCTAAGAGAAATTGCCAGAACTCTATCGGAATTTGAGCCGGCCACTACATCGATTGACCCGGAAGCTACCCGGGACCTCCTTAAAAAACTGTATCAATACCTGGTACCCAAGGAAGTTCGGCATAAACTCGGCGAATATTATACTCCCGATTGGCTGGCGGAACTGATCTTGAATGAAGTGGGCTATAAAGGTAATACCCTGAAGCGCTTGCTTGACCCGGCTTGCGGTTCCGGAACTTTCCTAGTGTTGGCTATTCAAAAAGCGAAAAAATATGCCCGCACCCACAAAGAGCCTCCCCTGGAAACAGCTAAAAGAATCGTAGCTAATATCTGGGGTTTTGACCTGAATCCCTTGGCGGTGATCGCCAGCCGGACCAACTACCTTTTTGCGCTAGGAGACTTGGTTCAAGAACTGCAGAGCCTGGAAATACCAATATATCTTGCCGATTCGGTTCTATGGCCCCAAAAAACCGGGCAAATAGAATTAAATTTTGTGGGAGGGGAATACATTAAAATCAAAACTTCTCTAGAGCAATTTCATGTCCCCTATATTTGGGTAAAGGACGAGGGGTTTCTCATGCGGCAGGCCGCTCCACTAGTGGAGAAGCTGACTAAACTAAAGTATTCGGTTACAGAGGCTATTGAACTCTTCAAAAAGGAAGGCTTAGTTTTTCCACCTCATGAAAACATTGTAAAAACTTTCTATGAAGAAATTCTGGAATTGGAGAAACAGGGGAAGAATGGCATTTGGGCACGCTTCCTTAAAAATGCCTTTGCTCCTGTAATTGCTGGGAGATTTGACTTTGTGGTGGGAAACCCCCCATGGATTCGATGGGATTTCCTCTCACAGGAATATCGCCAGGCCACCTTGCCGCTATGGAAAGATTATGGTCTTTTCTCCCTTAAGGGTTTTGCTACACGGTTGGGCGGCGCTAAAAAAGACTTCTCCATGCTTTTTACCTATGCCAGCTCGGATTACTACCTCAAGGATGCAGGCATATTGGGATTTCTCATAACACAGGAAGTCTTCAAATCAAAAGGTGCTGGTGAGGGATTCCGCCGTTTCCGTTTAGGAGAAAGTGGCAAGCCATTAAAAGTTTTAAAAGCCCATGATTTGGTGACAGTGCAGCCATTTGAAGGTGCCGCCAACAAATCTGCTGCAATAATTCTCAAAAAAGGTGAAGAGACCATCTATTCAGTTCCTTATTTTATCTGGCAAAAAAAGAAGGGTGTTGGAAAGATTGCCACAGATAAAACTTTAAGCGATGTCTTGCCCTCTTTGACTAAAAAGAAAAACATTGCCCAACCGATTGGCTCAAAAATTGGCGCTTGGAAGACAGTAACTGATGATTTTGAATTGCATACCAAAATTGAAGGGAAGAATTATTATAAGGCTCATTCTGGAGCATATACATCGCCCTATGGGGTTTTCTGGATAAATATTGAACAAATACTATCAGATAGCAATTTAATTATTTCAAATCTGTCAGATAAAGGTAAAAGAATTATCGCAATAGTTCAAGATACGATAGAGTCAGATTTGGTGTTCCCTTCAATTAGGGGTTCTGATATAGATCGATGGATAGCTATACCTAAAATCTATACTTTGATAACCCAAGACCCCAAAATACGCAAAGGGTACAATGAGAGACTGATGAAAAATAAATGGCCAAGGACCTATGGCTATTTAACACGGTTTAAGAACGTATTATTATCACAGGCAGCGTATAAAAAATATCACTCCGAATCTAACAACCCATTTTATAGCCAATACAATATTTCTGAGTACACATTTTCTAACTATAAAGTTATTTGGAAACAGATGAGTAATGACATTTTTGCTTCAGTTATTTCGCAGATTAAGACACCATTTAATTTTAAAATTATTGTGCCGTTACATACTACTGCCTTGATAGCAACAAACGATGAAAACGAAGCTCATTATCTTTGTAGCATCATTAACTCACATCCAGTGCGTTCCTTCATCAGGTCATTCTCTGCAGCCGGACGTGGTTTTGGTACACCTTCAGTAATGAATCATGTCGGCATCCCAAAATTTGACCCCAAGAATGAACTCCACCAAAAACTGGCGCAACTTTCAAAAACTCTCCACGACCTTAAGGCAAATAATAGAACTGCTGAAATTCCTGAATTGGAAATTGAAGTTGATCGTTATGTCTATGCTTTATTCGGCATAAGAAATGACTGAGCAAGGGATATTCTCAACCCCGCCCGAAGGCCTGGTAATTGAGTTGGTCACCCCCCTGACCGCCTCCGGGGAGTTGGATACCCAGGGGCTGGAGCGCCTGGTGGAACGGGTGGCCCCGGCGGCGGACGCTCTTTTGGCCGGCAGTCCGGGGGTGGGAGAAGGCCTGGAACTGCCTCCGGACACCCGGCGCCGCCTCCTGGGCCGCCTCCTGGAAATTTTAGGAGGCCGCCTGCCCCTGTTCTTCGGCATTACCGGCCCCACCGGGGAAGAAACCGGGAAGTCGGCCCTGATGGTGCGGGAGGAAGTCGCCCGCCATAAATATCCCGGCCCGGTCTTTTTGGTGGACCTGCCCTTATGGTACCACAGCAACCGGGGCCTGCCCCAGCACTACCAGCGTTTACTGGCCGAAGCGCGCCTGCCCCTGATTCTCCTGAACCTGCCGGAGGTGGTGCAGCGCCGGGCCCCGGTCTTTAAACACCTGAATCTCCGCACCAGTGTGTTTAAGAAATTGACGGCGCGGCCGGAAATCCTGGGCCTGATCTATCAGGGAGACATGGGCCGCTTCCTCAATTATCATCATGCCGCGCTGGCCCGGCCCAACTTTGCCTTTTACGAAGGGGACGAGTCCCGCTTCCTCACCCGCCCCGGCGCCTGGGGGGTGATCTCCCCCGGGGCTTTGCTCCTGCCCGACACCTGGCGCCGGGTGAGCCGGGCCTGCCTCCATCCGGAAGAGCTGGGTGACTCCCCGGAGAGCCGCCAGGAGATTTGGGCCGACAGCACCCGCCTGCTCCGGTTGGTGGAACTCTACCGCCGGGGGCCCGCTTCCTGGCTGAAGGCGGCCCTGGCCGCCCAGGGCGTTATCCAGGCCGACGCCACCGCCGCCCCCTCCCCTCCCCTACCCCCGCCCCCCAAGCAAAAAGTCCTGGAGTTTCTGGCGGATATCACCGATTAGGACTTTTAGAGAGGGAGGGCCGTGAAAAAATTCTTGCCGGTATTGCTGGCCTGGCTAACTCTGTTGGCCTGCGGGTCAATGGAGGGAAGCCCCCCGGACCCGGGCAAGGAAGCCCAAAAATGGCTCTACCAGGGGATGAAACAGTTTCAGCAACAGGAATTCGATCTGGCCCTCTCCAGCTTTAAGAAGGCCATCGAACTGGAACCTAAATCCGCGGCGGCTTACAATATGCTGGGGATGACCTACCGCTTCAAATATAACCAGGTGCGCCGTCAGGAACTCAAAGAGAAGGAGATCGCCGCTTTTACCAAGGCCCTGGAGATAGACCCCAACTTTGGGGTGGCCTTGATAAATTTAGGGGCCACTTATTATTATTTAGGGGAGAAGGCCAAGGCCGCGCCTCTATTTAAAAAGGCCCTGCTCCTGTACCCCTATCATCAAGAGAGGGCCCAACTGGAAAAGATGATCGCCGAAGGGGAAGGCCAACCTTGAAAACTCTCGCCTGTTTGATCGCCGGGCTGGGGCTGCTCCTGGCCGTCAACCCGGCCTGGGCACGAAAACCCCATCCCGGCGCGGAATTGGCCGGGCGCCTGGGCTGCTTTGCCTGCCATTCCCTGGCCGGGCGGGGAGGCACCACAGCCTCCGGTCTGGATGGGCTGGGCAGCCAACTGCTGCCCGACCAGATAGAAAAAATTCTCCTGCAACCCCGCATGCACAACCCCCAGGCCCGCATGCCCAGCTACCCGCAACTGCGCCCCCACGAACTCCAATCCCTGATCAACTACCTGATGCGCTTGTAATGAGGGATTGAGTGGGGGGAGGGCCTGTGGGTCTTAGCCCCCTCCCCCAAAAATCCTCAACTAAACCCCGTAAAACTCATGGCGGTAGGATTTCAGGGCGTCCAACAGGTGGTAGGTAAGTTTTTTCTGGCAGGGAATGCGGCCCAGTTGGACCTCCGGTTTATTCAGGCCGTGGAAGTCGGAGCCCCCGGTAATCAGGAGATTAAGTTCCCGGGCCAGGTTCAGGTAGAGGGTTTCCTGCTTCGGGGTATGGTCGGCGTAATAGACCTCCAGCCCCGCCAGGCCCATGGAGATCAAGCCCTCCAGGAGGGCTTGCAGCTCAAGGGGATCGGTCAGGCCCAGGGTGAAGGGATGGGCCAGCACCGGAATGCCCCGGGCTTCTCGAATCATGGCAATGGCTTCGGCAGGAGGGAAGCGGAATTTACTGGCATAGGCCAGCCCTCCCTGACGGAGATAGATGTCGAAGGCCTCCTGGAGGGTGGAGACATAACCGCCTTCCAGCAAGGCCCGGGCGATATGGGGCCGACCGATCTGCCCCCCGCCGGAAACCTTCCTTACCTGATCCAGATTGAGGGGGATGCCCAGGGCGTTTAATTGGGCGATAATTTGAGGATTGCGGTCGGCCCGGGCCGTTTTCAGGACCGCCAGGCGCTCGGCCAGGACGGCGCTCCGGTGATCGATGTAATATCCCAGGATATGCATGGTGCCACCCGGGAATTGGGCGCTGATCTCGACGCCGGGGATGACCTCCACCCCCAGTTCCTCTCCGGCCGCCAGGGCCTCGGCCACGCCGTCAATGGTGTCATGGTCCGTTAAAGCAATGGCGGTTAAACCTCGCTCCCGAGCCAGTTGCACCAGGGCCACCGGCGGGTAGGAGCCATCCGAGGCAGTGGAATGGACATGCAAGTCGATGCGGGATTCTTTTACCATTAAAGATTAAGCTCACTCTTTATTTAATACTAATGATTATCATTTATTGCCGGGGAAAAAAAGGCTAAAAGCCAGGCTGGCAGGGAAATGTGGGGGCGGGGAAAATAAGGCAAAGCTTTCCAGCTATGATCCGTAAGGCCGGATCAAGGGGGCGAAAGGGGCAGGAGGACGGTCACCCAGGTCTCTCCGGGGCGGCTTTCCACCTGAATCTGGCCGCCGTAAGGGGTGAGAAGGCGCCGGGCCATAAACAGACCCAGGCCGGCCCGGGGTTTGTCCGGAGTGCTCTTGGTAGTGAAGAAGGGCTCAAAAACCCGGGGAAGAATCTCCGGGGGAATACCCGTCCCGGTGTCCCCCAGGCGCAACCGACGGTAGCCCTCGTACTGATCGGTCTCCACTATCAGGAGGCGGCGCTCTACTTCTTTAAGGGCTTCCAGGGCGTTATCCACAAGGAGACGGAAGCTCTGGCCAAAATCGATGTAATGCCCATAAATGGGAGGCAGGTCCGGTTGGAATTGGAAGTCTTTTTCCACCTGGTGTTTGAAAAAGGGATTGGCCAAGTAAAATTCCAGTTCATCTTGATAAACGCGGTTCAGGTCTAAAAAGATCTTTTCTTGCAGGTCCTCATGAATCCCTTGTTGGACCAGGCGCTGGGTCATGGTCTGCAGGTTTTCCACCTCCCGGGACAATTGCTTAAGCTTTTGCTGGCGATAGTCATATAAGGGCCGCAATTTTTCCTGGGCCGGGAGGTGCTCCTGGAGAAGCTGCAGCTCTTCCTTAGACTTCTGTTCCAAAAGTTCCAAATGGAAGGAGAGCACCTGGAGAGGGGTATTGAAATTATGGACAATGCCCAGGCAACGTTGGCCGACGGCGGAATGGCGGTAATATTTTACCAGTTCCGCCCAACAACGCTCGAGTAGAATCTCGGCAGATTCCGGGTCTGAGGGGTTATTTTGGGGGGATTTTTCCACTGGCCCGGCATTAACCAGCGTTTGCTTAGGCTGGCAGGCGAAAGATTTCACCGGGACCCGGATTCAGGGCCCCGTTTTTCCGACCATTACTGGCAAGAGAATCAGTTTTAGGTAAAATTCAAATTTTGCGACATTCCATTGAACATCGCGTCCTCCCATCTATACCAAGAAATTTGCCGATAATCAAAGGAAACTTGGAAAGATGAAAGGAAGTTCGGTATTGGCGGGCAACCGTCTAAAGAATTTTGGGAATGTCGAAGAGGACCGGCGTCTAACCCCTAAGCAAATTCCTCCCAGGGAAGCCGCCGACCGCTAGGAGAGGGTCCTAAAATCCCCGGCCCGGCAGGACCGGATCAGTCCCTAGAGGCAGTGTCAGTAGAGTTCATCTCCCTATCGCGGAAGTGGGAAAGCGGTATTGTTCCACCACCTTGGAGATGGGGGAGGTCATCAGCTCCAGAAATTTCTGGGCCAAATCCGGGTCGAATTGCTTTCCCGCCTGGGACTCGATTTCCGCCAAGGCATCCGGAAAGGCAAACCGGCGCCGATAAGGGCGATCTGAGGTCAGGGCGTCAAAGCAATCCACCAGGGCCACCAACCGACAGAGAAAGGGGATTTTTTCCTGGGCCAGGCCGTTGGGATAACCGCCGCCGTCCCAGCGTTCGTGATGGAGCAAGATGATGTCTTTTTCTTGAGTTCTGAGGCCCAAAGGTTCGACGATCTTCTCGCCGATGAGGGGATGGGTCTCAATGATCTCCCGTTCTTCCGGGGTCAAGCGACCGGGCTTAAGCAGGATGGTGTCGCTGATGCCGATTTTGCCGATATCATGCAGGTAAGTGGCATGTCCCAATGCTTCCAGATCATCAGCGGGCAAGCCTAAAAACCTGGCGAAAGCCAGAGAGACTTCCGTGACCCGGGTGGAGTGGTGACCGGTATAAGGATCACGGGCCGCCAGGGTCCTCAGCAGGGCGTTTACGGTCTCCTGGAGGAAAACCGGAGTCCCCTTCTCCCGCAAAACCCGGGAACCATTCCGGGGCAGGGGGAGATAAACGGATTCCGGTCCGGGAACAATCTTCAGACCGGGGATGATCTCTAAGACGCCTTTGCCATATATCACGACAACTCCCCTTTTCCTGGGGTCAAATCAGGATGCGCTGTTTCAGAACCTGGTATTCCTTTTCCGTCAGCAGCTTCTCTTTGTATAAATTCTTGAGACGCTCCTGCAGGTGCTCCAGTTCGGACCTGTTCTCCGGTTCCTGGTCCTGGCCCAGGAGAAAATAGTTGCTCAAGGGGAAAGGCACGGCATACCGGGGTTGGCGCGCTTTACCACTGGGGGGGGCATCTTCTTGGGGACTCCGGGTTGTTTGTTGGAGGTCCTCCAATTGTGCTGTCAGGTCACTCAACTTATGGAGCAATCTTTGGTTTTCTTGATCGAGGAATAACAGGCGGGCCGCCCTGGAGACGGCGATCTCGATTTCTTGCAGTTTAAAGGGCTTGCGCAAATAGTCATAGGCCCCTTCCCGAGTGGCTTCGATGGCGCTGTCAATGGAGGCGTAGCCCGTCATGATCACCACCAGGGTGGCCGGATCCCGTTGACGCGCCGCCCTAAGCACCATCAGGCCGTCGGCTTCGGGCATGACCAGATCGGTGATCACCAGGGGATAGGACTGCTTCTCCAGCAAGGCCAGAGCCTCTCCGCCGGTGCGGGCCAAATTCACCGCATGTCCCTTTTCCCGTAAGAACCCGGTCAAGGCTTCACCCAGAGTGGGATCATCTTCGGCAATAAGAATGGGTAATTTAACTTCGGCCTCTCCCATGATGCTTTGATCTCGGTCAGAATTAGTCACAGTCTTAGGTACGGTTTCCTGATAGCCTTGGGTCATAGAGGCGTGACGCTGCTCAGGCAAGAATTGTTGCATGAATGGTTATTGGTTTCCAATCCCAGCCAGAGGTCCGGCTGATCGGTGTAAAGAGAACCATCCCCTAATCCTGGCTGGCTACCCCGGTTGGCCTCCGGAAGGCCGACTTACCGGCGGCGGTTAGATTGGCCTTGCTTCCCGGCAGGGTGAGTTCAGTGCTTATTTGCCTACCTGCTCTATCTTATCGGTTGATTTCAGGAATGGTATTAAAAATAGGCCATCGGGCTGAAACCCTTTAACCATCAGGGTTAAAGGGCGTTACCAGGCGGGTCCGGCGGTCATCCGGAACTGAGGGGCAGGCGAATGGTACAGGTGGTGCCGTGATTCACTTCACTGGCAATCTGGATCTCCCCCCCGTGCTGCTCGATGATCTGGCGGCAGATGGACAGCCCCAGGCCGGTGCCTTTCTCTTTGGTGGTGTAGAAGGGGGTAAAAAGATCCGCCAAATGCTCGGGGGCAATGCCCTGGCCGGTATCCCTCACCGTGAGCACCAGGTGGTCTGCCTGGATCGTCAGGCCCACCGTGAGGCTACCTCCCTGGGGCATGGCCTCCAGGGCGTTTTTAAAAAGATTAATCAATACCTGGCGCAACTGGCCGGGGTCGAAAGAAAGGGGAGGAATCTGCGGCGGGGCCTTGACCTGGAAATCCACGCCTTGCTCCTTAAAAGAGGTCTCCAATAATCCCGCCACATCCTTAACCAGGGTCAGCAAGTCACCCGGGGTCTTTTGCGGCGGGGCAGTGCGGGTGAAGCTGCCCAGGTGGGAGAGAAACTCCTCCAGATATTGTACTTCCTTTTTGATGAGCTGAAGCTTATGCTGGCTGTCCTCGGGTAATTCCCGCAGGCGCTCCAATTGCCGGGCAAAGCCGCCGATGATCATCAGGGGATTTTTGATCTCATGGGTGACATGGGCCACCATTTTGCCCAGGGTGGCCAGGCGCTCGTTGCGCAGCACTTCTTCTTCCAGGCGTTTCCGTTCCCTTAAATCCCGAAAATGGCCGACAATGCCCACCTCCCGATCTTCCTCATAGAGCAGCCGGGCGGAAAGCCAGATGGGTATGAGAGTGCCGTTTTCATGGCGGGCCACGGTTTCGTAATTCTCTAAAATGCCTTTTCCGGCGAAAGCCGGATCATAAATCTTCAGTTTGATTTCCTCGGCCACGCCTGGCGGGTAGAATTCCCGGATATTTTTCTTGCCGATGACTTCTTCCGGCTTATAGCCCAGGATCTTGGCGGCGTTTTCATTGAAGATAAAAATATTCCCGCTCAGGTCGTGGGCAATAATACCGTCCATACAAGTCTGAACCAACAGTTCCACCTCATGGGCCATGGCTTCCTCCGCCCGCCGGCGCAGGATATGCCACCACATGCCGTTCATCAGCAGAGTCAACTGCCGGACATCCGCTTCGTCATAGTCATCTTCCTTGTTGGCTACGGCCGCTACCGCCACAATGCGCTCGCCGTCGAACACCGGGATGGTCATGAGCCGGTGCAGCTTAACATGACCGGTGGGATAGCCTTTCTTGAAGGGATTGGGCTCGGCATAGTCATTGGTAATAATCGGCTGCCGCTGGCGCACGGCTTCACCCCAGAGTCCGGCGGTCTCCAAGGGATAAGTTAAAGGTATATCAATAATGGCGCATTGGGCCATCACGTCTTTGGACCAGGATTGCAAACTCAGCACTGACTCGTCTTCGTCCATGAATCCTACGAAACCGATCTTACTTTTAGTGAGGCGGACGCCTTCTTCCAAGGCAAAATCGGTGATCTGCTGCAGGGAGGCTTCCGTCATATGGCTAAGGGTCCATAAGGCTTCCAGACGGGACTCGTCCAGGCGCAGGGCCTCCTCCAGTTGGGCGCTGCGCACCGCCAGCCCTAAATGCCCGGCCAGGGATTGAAAGAAATCCACGTGCTCTTTGGCAAAATAGCCCATCTGGCTACTGGCCGCGGTCAGGACCCCCAGGGCCATGGTTTCGGTGGTGATGGGGGCCAGCACCAGGGAAGCCAGGGTTTCTTCTTCCAGCAATCCTTGCAGGCGGTCCTGGTAGGCGGAGCTGTCCGGCACAGAGATGGCTTGGGCCGTCAGCAGGCACTGCCCCAGCAAGGACTGCCCATCGGGCCGGATCGCCAACTCCCGGGCCTGGGGCGGCAGGCCCCGGCAGCTCTTGATCCTCAGAAAACCATCGTCATCCAGTAAGCGGACGGAGCACTTTTCCACCCCCAGCCGTTCCCCCAGAAGGTCCAAGACGGCTTCCATAAGTTCCGGGAGAGATAAGGAAGAGGCCAGGCGGCGGGCGGCGTCGTAGAGCACCGAGAGTTCGGCCAGGCGCCTTTTCAGCTTTTGCTCGCTTTCTTCCAGGGAACTGGAGACCCGGCCAAAGAGATCAAAGACGTCTTCCATCCGGGACCCCAGAGAGGAGAGGTAGCCTTCCACCACCACCCGGGCCGCGGCCGGCCCCACCGACCCCGCCAAGGTCCGTTCCACAAAGGCCACCAGGTTTACCTTTTCCCGGTCCCCCCACTCAGGTTCCGGAGTCTCCACTTCCTGGAGGAAGGCCTGACGGGCCTTGTTGGCTTTGACCGGGCCGATGAACTTTTCCAGAAAATCGGTAAACTGCTCCAGCGTCGGGAGATAGGTGAAGCGCTTTTCCCGGATGACCCCCTCTTCAAACTCAAAGACCTGGACAAAGCGCCGGGCCTGCTCCTCCTCCACCGGACCGGGCGCGGTCAACAATGAACCCCCCACAAAGGTGCCGACATTGACCAACAAAGACCAGAAAAAGGCGTGGGAGAGATTATCCAGGCCGGTGAGACCCAAAAAGGCGGTGGGTTTGAGGAAAGCCAGACCGAAGGGACCTTCCTCTAAAATACTCAGGGGAAACCAGCCCGCCTGAACAAAGTAGGGCAGGACCAGGGTATAACCGCAAAAGAGAAACCCGGAAACCAAACCGGTGATGGCCCCCCAGCGGGTGGCTTCCCGCCAGTATAAGGCCCCGACGATGGCCGGCACCAATTGCATCACGCCACAAAAGGCGATGAGCCCGATATCCACCAGCATCACCGTGGGCCAGACAAAGTGATAGCCAAAGTATCCCAGAAGAATCAGAAAGAGGATGCCCCCCCGTTTGATGGTCAGGAGATGGGGAGTAATACGCTCTTCCAGTTTCAGGCGAATGGCCAGAGGTATCACCAGGCTGTTTAAAAGCATGGTGCTCACCGCGATGGAGGCCACCGCCACCATAGCGGTGGAGGCCGACAAGCCCCCCAAAAAGACCAGGAGCGCCAGATAGGGATGTCCGGTTTGCAAGGGAATGCGCAGGACGAAGGTGTCAGCCTGTTCCTGGGGCAGCCCCAAAAGCAGACCCCCGAAGGCGATGGGCATGACAAACAGATTGATCAACAACAGGTACAGGGGAAAGAGCCAGATGGCGGTGCGGAGATGTCTTTCATTGGTATTCTCCACCACCGCCATATGGAACATGCGGGGCAGAAAATGGATGGCCCCCATGGCCAGGAGGGTGAGCACCATCAACAGGGTATAGCTGTTGTGGGACCCGGTGTTCACCAGGAGCAAGTGACGAAAGGCGGGACTCTCCCAGATACGCGTGAAGATTTCCCCCCAGCCCGGGAAGAGACTGAAGGAGACCAGAAGGCCCAAACTCAAAAAGGCCAGAAGTTCGATCAAGGATTCAAAGACCACTACGGCTACCAGCCCTTCATGGCGTTCCGTGGGGTCCAAATGACGGGCCCCGAACAGGATGCCGAACATGGCCAGGAGCAGGGCCACATAAAAGGCGGTATCCTGATAGATGGGAATGGCCAGGGGCGGAGCGACTTCCTTATAAACCAGGATGCTAACGGTATCGGAGATGGACTTGAGCTGCAGGCCGATGTAAGGAGTGATGGCCAGGAGCACTCCCACGGTGGCGACGGCCCCCACCAAGGCCCCTTTGCCGTAGCGCAACGCCAGGAAATCGGACATGGTGGTCAGGTTGTTTTCCTTGCAGATGCGCAGGAGCTTGCGTAAGCCGAACCACCAGGAAAAAGCGATAATGGTGGGGCCCAAATAAATGGTGAGAAAGGTCACCCCCGAGGTGGCGGCCTTGCCGACGCTGCCGAAAAAGGTCCAGGCGGTGCAATAGGCCGCCAGAGACAGGGCGTAAATATAGGGGTTGGCAATGAGGCTCCTGCCTCGGGCCCTTTGCCGGTCGCCATAATAGGCGATGGCAAAGAGCAGGAAGAGATAGCCAAAGGCGGCGGCCGCGACCAAACCCGTGGTTAGCATAATTCTTTGATTCCTGCCGGTTTACCCAGTTTTCGGTTCTCGGTTAAAAAATAATAAAATACCAAAGGGTTATTTGACCAGCCGGTTGCATCTGACTAGGAAAATAGTATTACTCCCGGGAAGTCAATCGGCTGCCGAAGACATAAAGCACGACGATGGCCGTCAGCCAAACCCCATGGAGGTACAAAACCAGCACCGGAATCCCTCCCAGCAAAACGTCCCGGTTAAAAATCTGCAGTAAAGGATAGTTCAGCAGGAGAAAGATCAGGATTCCCAAAAAGGCCCAAAACTTGTCTCTCTTCCTCCGGATAGGCATAATCATCACCTCCTCATCTTATCCCCGGGGACGGCAGGCCCTATAACCTATTTCAAAACCTAAACTTTCACGATTTGTCATTCTGCGCGAACCATCATGACCTAGAGGTCACAACGAACCATGAAAATGTAGAACCGCCGCCCTCGGCGGTCACCGCGCCGCCGGGGGCGGCGGCGCTACATTCTCATATGAAGCCCAGGGCTCACCCAGCCGGGGTCCCAGAAGAAACAAAGCCCGGCACTTTTCTATCCTTAACATATGTCTTCAAGCAGTATGATGCAATATGCGAGCCTCATACTGAGCGGGTCTGATCAAAAGAAATCGGTGAGAAAGGGATTGTTGGCCTTTTCTTGAGCCAGGGTGGAGAAGGGGGTAGTGCCATAATCATGGCCCGGCCAGACGTGGGTGTCATCGGGCAAGGGCATAATTTTCTCCAGGAGGGATTGAATGAGGGTATCCAGAGAACCGCCGGGGAGGTCGGTGCGGCCGGCGGCCTCCACAAAGAGGGTGTCCCCGGTAAAGAGATGTCCGGGGAAATAGAGGCAGATAGAGCCGGGGGTATGTCCGGGGGTGTGCAGCACGACGCCGGTAAAGCGTCCCAGGGGGAGTTGGTGGCCGTCCTCCACCGCCAGGTCCACCCGGCTCAGGGGTGGGAAACCCTCGGCCTGAGCCTGGGCTTGCATCTCCGGGCGGCGGAAGAGTTCCGCGTCCAGCCGGTGCATGACAATGGGGGCGCCGGTCTGAGCCGCCCAGAGGTCATTGCCGGCAGTATGGTCGGCGTGGCCGTGGGTATTGACGATCCAGCGCAGCCGCCAACCTTCCTGCTTAAGGCGCCGGGCCAGAGACGGGGCCGGGCCGCCCGGGTCGATGAGCAGGGCTTCCCGGCTTTCCGGGCAGGCCACCAGATAAGTGATAATCTCCAGGGGGCCGACTTTCTCGGAAATGATGAATAGAGGCAACAGGGAGGCTCCCGATGAGCAGAACTGGAAATCAGCGGACCAGAAAACGGAAGATCAACTGCTGGTTGCGCAAGGAATAAATCCCGGCCTTGATGGACTGGGTGTGAGCCAACTCATATTCCCCTTTCGCCTGGCGCTGCAAGCTGACGGACTCTTCTTTCTTCCCCTGGTTTTCCGCTTCCTGACTTTTCTTCTCCTTGGCTGCGGCGGACTGCATCAAACGCTCCGACTGGGCCAGGGCATCCGCGGCCAACTTCTTATTGACGGCTTCCTGCTGAACTTCTTTGTCGGTGAGCAGACGCTGCCGCTGGTCCTGGCCACATTCCTTCACCAGGATGGAGAAGAGGGAATTGGCCTCCTTTAACTGGGCCTTGGCTTCGGCCACATAACGGCCTTTCAATTTCTTTTCCGCGGTATCCAACAAGGCGCAGGCCCGCTTGTAGAGGATGGCGTGGTCCGGCCCGCAATTTTTTTTGGGGGGGGGAGGCGTTTGGGTTTGGGCCAGGGCTAACCCCACCGGGCCGGAGAGACAAAAAATTACCAAAACAGACAGCAGGTTACGGTATAGACGCATATCTTCGTCCTCGCTTAATGAAGCTGAAAAACTTCGGTGATGGCCCGCTGAAACCGGGGCCGGTAGATCAAATCAAAGGCCTCTTCTTTTCCAGGAAAGAGTTTCAAAGCCTGGGAGCGGATATTTTCCACCACCTTCTCGGCCTGGGGGCGGGTGAAACGCCCGGCCCGAATTTCCTGGAGGCCCAGGTCCACCAGAAAGCGCAAATACCTGATCTTGCGATTCTCTTCCCGGAGAGCTTGTTGCTTTAAGGCGGCGGCTTCCTGATCCACCAGGGGTCTTCCTCTAAACACCGGTAAGGTTTTGTGGACAACCTTCAGCCAACCCGGGCTGGTGGAAGGCAGGAGACCTGAGTGAAGCCAAGGTGCTGTCGTTAATGCCAGTGGCTGAAAGTTTTTTATTCTAACTTGGCTTCCCGTTCCTGTAAAGGGGAAAGATGGACGGGCCTGGGTCCCTGGTCTTGCAACATAGTGGTGAGGGGGCCGGGTTGCCCCTGGCTTTTGGTGATGTCCTGGGCCACGCCTTCCCGGGCTTTGAGAATGCTCTGCACCTTTTCCCAATCCACCTGATCCAGGAGTTGGTAACTGGCGAGCACCTTTGCCACTAAGGCCGGGGCGTCCATCTTTTTGCCGTAGATGTTGGGGTGGGCTTCCAGGTAAATCCTCCCCGAGGGGGTCAGGGCCAGCTTGATGGGCCGGTAGATGATCTTCACGGGCATGCCCACTTCCACCATGGGAAAGAGTTGTTCGATCTCCCCGGGCAGCATGCGGATGCAACCGTGGGAGACCGACAGCCCCACACTCCAGGGGCGGTTGGTGGCATGGATGCCCACGCCGGGAGCGGAGGTGCCCAGCCAGAATTTCCCCAAGGGATTTTCCGGTCCGGGGAGGACCTTCTCCAGGACCTCCTTGCCCTGCTCGGCCATCTCTTCCTGGATGGAGGGGGGCACGGTCCAGGTGGGGTCTTTGGTCTTATTACGGATATAGTAGTTGCCTTCGGGGGTGGGCCAACTGCGGCGGCCCACCGCCAGGGCGTAGCGGCGTTGATAGGCCCCCTGATAGAACTGGTACAGCATTAACTCCGGCAGATTAATCACCAGGCCATGGGACAACTCGTCGGGGACGATATGGCTGTTGTCGATCTTCAGCACCATGCCGGGCTTCAGCCGATAGGGTTTGGACAGTTGATTGCGCCTGGCCAAGACCGACCAGCGCACCCCTTTTTTCAGGGCCAGGTAACTCAGATGCACGCCTCTTTCCACCCGGTAAACTTCCTCTCCGCCGGTTACCTGAGTATAGAGCCAGAGACATTCCGGAGCTGCCTTGAGTCCCGGGACCCCGGCCAGCAGAAAGATGAGCATCAGCCCGATAAGGCGCTTCATATCAGTAGGCCACCTCGGCTAAATAGGGGAAATGATCGGAAGGATAGGCTCCCTCCCGGTTATGGGTGACGATTTCCACCCGGCTGACCTGAAAAGGCGGGGTAACCAAGATCCAATCTATACGGCTGCCCCGGGGTTTGCCGTTGAAAGCGTGCTGCGTGGGGGGCTCTTCTCCGGGGGGATGCAGGGCCCGCCAGGTGTCCGCCCAGGGGCTGCCCGAGCCTAGAAGTTCCTGGTAAACCTCGGCCTCCGGCGGTTCATTGAAGTCCCCTACCAGGATGGAGGGTTCCTTTCGGCCCTGGAAGTGTCGGCGGATCATCCGGGAACCCTGGAGACGGGCCAAGGAAGAGATGTTATCCAGATGGGTGTTGATGAAATAAAACCAGAGATTTTTGCCCGGCTCCTGAAAAAGCCCATAGGTGACCATCCGGGGAAAGGCGCTGTCCCAACTCTTGCTGCGATGCACGCTGGGGGTTTCCGAGAGCCAAAATTCGCCGCTCTCCTTGACCTGAAAGTCCTTCGCCCGATAAAAGATGGTGGGGTATTGGCAGGTGGGATCCACTTCCCGGTGTTCGATGAGGGGCCGGTAATCCGGGAGATGATCGCTGAGATAATCCAATTGGGGCACGGTGCCTTCCTGGGTCCCTAAGAGATGGGGCCGGGAAGCCAGGATAGTCTCCACCACCAGTTCCTTGCGGCACTCCCAGCGATTCGGGCCGTTAAGGGGATTGGCGAACCTCAAGTTAAAGGTCATGACCCGCATACCAGGTCCTCAGGCAAATCTCAGGGGCAGGGGCTGGGGGAAAAACAATTCCTGGGATTGCCTTAGGAAATAGGCGTCCGTCATGGCGGCCAAAAAGTCCCGCACCATCTCCGCCGGTGAGCGGCTTTCCAGATAAGGCGCGTCCATCTGGGAGAGAAAGTCCACCCAAATGGGGGAACGGCGCTGTCCCTCCTGCACATCCCGGAGACAACGGTCAAAGAGATGGGCGAACAGGTCCTCAATCTTGCCCGTTTCCTTCTTGATGTGAGGATTATTATAGATGCGGGCGTAATTGAATTCCTTCAGGGTCTTCAAGGCCTGGCCCACCTCCGGGCTGTAGCCCACGTAATTCTTATTAAAACTATGGCGGATGAGGTCCGTCACCAGGCTATAGACCATGGCGCCGTTGGTGCGGCCCAGACGCTGGGTGACCAGCGGGGGCAATTCCTCCCGGCGCAGCAGGTTGAGGATGATGGCATCCTCCAGGTCCCGGCCGATGTAACTGATGGTATCGGCCAGACGGACCACGCACCCTTCCAAAGTCATGGGCCTTAAGGGGAGCTCCGGGTCGGCCAACTTCCGGCGCATCTCCTCTTCCAGATGCTCAAAGGTCTTGTCCCGCTCCGGGGAGAGACGCTCCAGGTGGGTCTCCCCATCATGGCAGAGGATGCCGTCCAGCACCTGGAGGGAGAGGTTCAGACCCCGCCCCCTCTTCTCCACCTGATCCAGGAACCAGACCCCCTGGATACTGTGGAGAAAAGGGCCGATGCCGTGAGCCTGGCAAAGGCGGGAAAGGATGCGCTCCCCGTCATGACCGAAAGGGGGGTGGCCGATATCATGGCCCAGGGCGATGGCCTCCAGCAAATCTTCGTTCAGGCGCAGATAACGGCCGATGGTGCGGGCGATCTTGGAAAGGAGCTGGACATGCAAGACCCGGTGGCTGATATGTTCATGGTTAATGAGGTAAAAGACCTGGGTCTTGTCAATGTAACGGGTATAGGCCCGGGAGTGGAGGATGCGGTCGGCGTCCACCGCAAAGTTCTGGCGGTGGCCTTCCTGGATGCGCTCTTCAAAACGGCGGCGGCTGGCCTGGGAACTGCGGGTGGCATACGGCGAGAGACCGGACTCTTCTTCCCGGTCCAGATGTTGGCGCAGCTCCCCCAAATTAACCATTTATAGACCCCATCTTTCCCCGGATATATAATAACATAGGAAAAGGGGCCTCTCAAGGACTTCTCCAGACTAGAAATTCCCGGAAGTTTAAGGAGAGGAGCCTTCGAGCACCTGGGGAAATCACCCCGGAGATCATTTAAACCAATTCGCCTGCAAAAGGTATTAAATTGTAGGGGCGAACCTCGTGTTCGCCCGCCAATTCAGAGCGAATACCAGATTCGCCCCTACTACCAAAACCGACGTTTGCTGGCGAATTGGTATAAGGAGGGCAGGATGGTCAAGGTACTGTTGGAAAGGTCCATTAAGGGAAAGCATGTCAGCGACATCGTGCGCCTGTTGAGGAAAATGCGGGTCCTGGCCATGCAGCAGACCGGCTATATCTCCGGTGAGACCCTCCATAAAGTGGATGATCCCAACCATTACCTGGTGATCAGCACCTGGGAGTCTCTGGAACACTGGCAGGATTGGTTCAAAAGCCCGGAGCGACAGCGACTCCAGGGGGAAATCGACAGCTACCTGGAGTCCCCCACCGTCCCCCGGGTATTTACTTATTAGCGACCCGAAAAACGGTGCTCTAGTTCATGAAAGGGCGGACCTGGGTGTCCGCCCCAAATTTTAGGCGCACACCCGGGTGCGCCCCGGCGGAAAAGAATATTAATTTGAGACTGTTGCAAATAGTCGAGCAATCTCCCCTGTCACCCTGAGCTTTAGGCGAAGGGTCTCATAAATGGAGATTCTTCGCCGCCTGCGGCGGCTCAGAATGACAAGAAGTGGGAAATGAAATC
>JBFLZI010000032.1:0-24195 GCA_040756315.1 Thermodesulfobacteriota bacterium
GGCAGGGACCTGAGGTCCCTGGCCCTCCCCCCACTTGAAAAGCATTATTCCCTTTGCAGAGCAAAGGGAATAATCGAATTTGGCAATTTGAGATCCTTAACTTCGTTCAGGATGACAGGAAAAATAGATTTTGCCATAGCTTTTAGAACCTGTCTCAAAACCTAATCCGAGGCTTCAAAAAATTTCTTAATCAGCAACCAGTTGGCAGAGGTAGTTTTAAGTCCCCCTTTGCTAAAGGGGGATTTAGGGGGATTTTAACGGGCCTCCACCCCACCTTGGCCTTAGCCGGGTGGCCGACTCGGGAAGAATCGGCTCACAAGAGGGTGATACGTCAAAAATTCGGGGAAAATTGTGATCTCAAGGAGAATCATGCTATCATGCGGCTAATGAAGGGGTCCGGATCCAAGAGCAAAAATTTTCGGGATATTTCCCGGATAAAACAGGTTTGGTAAAAAACGCTAAAGGGAAGGGCGAAAGCCGCTCCCGAGCAAGTCTTCTCTCACCCATCCTATCCACCGGATTTTTCTAAATCCAAGGAGGCTACCATGCCGGACATCCGCTATGTTTGTCTCTCGGACACCCATTTCGGGGCGGAAACCAGTCTCCTCACCAACCTGCAGACTGCCAGCAGCGATACTGATCCCACCCGGCCGAGCCCGGTGTTGGAGAAGCTGGTGGAATGTCTGCGATATCTCATCAACGAAAATGCCGCCGCCACCCCCAAGCCCACCCTGATCCTGAACGGGGACATCCTGGAACTGGCCCTGGCTAACGACAATGAGGCGGCCATGGCCTTTGAGCGCTTCATTGAGTTAATCGCTCCGGATGAGGGCCGCAAACTCTTCGACCGCCTGGTTTACCTTCCCGGCAACCACGACCATCACTTATGGGAGACGGCCCGGGAAACCCAGTATGCGGAATATCTCAAAGCCAAGGTCAAGTGGGGCGAACTTCTCAGCATACCCTGGCACACCACCAAGATCTTTACCGACCCCGTCCCTTCCTATTTCCTGAACCGGGTGGTGCAGCGGTGGCCGGTCCTGGCAAACTTCACCATTGAGACGGCCTATCCGAATTTTGGGCTATTGAGCCCGGACCGGCGCCGGGGGGTGATTTTCCACCACGGCCACTTCATCGAGTCTATCTATCTGCTCATGAGCACCCTGAAGTCCATGCTCTTTCCGGACCGCCCCATGCCCCGGGAGGTCTGGGACTTCGAAGCGGAAAACTTCGCTTGGATCGACTTCTTCTGGTCCACCTTGGGCCGTTCCGGCGAGGTGGGAAAAGGGGTGGGCATCGTCTATGAAAAGCTCCAGGATGAGGGGCAGACGAAAAAGCTCCTGGCCAACCTGGCGAAAGGCCTGGCAGAGAAATATGACCTGCCGGGCTGGGGCGACCGCATGGAAGCCAAGGTCCTGGAGTTCGTCTTCCAGGCTATGGCCGAGCAGGTGCGGGGCCTGGAGCGGCGCCGGGATACGGGCCGGTTCTTTTTGAGCGATGACGCCGAGAAGGGCCTCTGGGCCTACCTGGAGGGACCCTTAAGCTTGCAAATCCGGCGAGAGTGCCAGAATACCATGCCGCCCAAAATCACCTTCGTGTTCGGCCATACCCACAAACCTTTCGAGGAAGACATGAATTTCGACGGCTACCCGGAGTGGACCGATGTTTACAACAGCGGCGGTTGGGTGGTGGATACCGTCCAGCCCCAGCCTCTCCACGGGGGCGCGGTGATCCTGGTGGACGAGAACCTGAACGCGGCGTCGGTGCGCTTTTATAATGAATCCGGCGATCCGGAAGATTACCAGGTTACGGTGGGAGAGGCCCGGCATCCCGGGGAGCCGCCGGGACCCTTGTTCGAGCGGCTGAGCGTTCTGGTTCGCCAGAACCCGGACCTATTCAAATCTTTTTCCGAAGCGGTGGCCAGGGCGGTGCATGTCCGGGCCCAAAATATCCGGGCACGGATCAATCGGGAACAATAACCCCGGAGTTAAACGCCATAATAGAGCCCGGATTTTGTTTGGCCTTTGGAATTGAGATCTCTGCTCCGAAAAGTTCAAGGTTGAGACCTCTGTGAGAGTCTCATACCAATTCGCCATCAAACGACAATTTTTGTCGTAGGGGCGAATCTTGTATTCGCCCTAAATCGGTGGGCGAACCCAAGGTTCGCCCCTACATTTTAATACCTATCTGAGTGCGAATTGGTATCAACCGCCGTTCTGTTGAATCAAGAGGGAGCGCCGGCGTCCTCGCCTGCGACTAAATGTCGCTGGACAGCCGGGGGCGGCTAGCCTTCCTGAGACTTTCGCCGGTCTCAATTTGATTAAAACTTGAGACTGTTGCAAATAGTCGAGCAATCTCCCCTGTCACCCTGAGCCCTAGGTGAAGGGTCTCATAAATGGAGATTCTTCGCCGCCTACGGCGGCTCAGAATGACAAGGAGTGGGGAATGAAATTCATTTGCAACAGTCTCACTTTCCAGCCAGGGCGGCTAGACGCCCTATCATCTAGGGCAGGAAGGCCGCTTATCTCTCGGTTATTCAGAGCCCTCCTGGCTTGGGCATGATGGATCCCTAGGCAAGCATCGACAGCACTGCGGCACTAGGATTGAGTTAGGGTCCATCCGACAAGTTTATTCAGGTATAGAGGAGCTGGGGCTCCCGGCAAAAACTCCAGGCTGCAAAAACCCCAGCCCCCTATCTGGTAAGCGATGCTTCTCCACAACCTAAGCTAGCTGGCAATTGGCAATCCGATCTGGCCGTTGACCGGGCTGCTTCGCCAGGGTGAAAAACCACAGGCTGCCATTCCCCCCTGGGCCTTCCCGGCCCCGCCCTCCCCCAAAGCCTTCCCCTGGGGAAGGACCGAGGCCCGGTTTGAGCCAGGGGCCTTAAAAAGTCATCGTTTGATATTGTTCCATCAGATCGATGAGGTATGGCGCCCCTTGAATGCTGACCCCCGGAATCATCTCATCGGAGGTTAAATATCTGTGGTCCACTCAGGCCTTGCAGGCTATGATCTCCGTGTCATGCTGCAACAGGTAGTCGATAAAAGGCTTCATCTCTTCACCGGTGGCGGCGCGGACGCCTTCAGCCATGCCCAACTGGGCCCAGTGAATGGCGTCATCCACCAGGAAGACCTTGAGGTCATGGCCCCTTTCCCTTGCTACCTTGGCGAATTGGAAGGCCCGGGTGGCCCGCCCGGCCTTCTCGAAGCCATGGGAAATGATAAAAAGAAACTTCGACATCGGTATCACCTCCTTTCTGGATAAATAGAGTAACGCCCTGCCTTTGATCCAACAGGGGTTGGGGCTGAGGAATAAACTTACCGACTTGAGACTGCGAAAGTCTCTTTTGCTGTTCCTTTGAATCAAAATGGCGCGCCGGCGCCCTCGCCTGCGACTAAATCTGGTCTCGACAGCCGGGGGCGGCTGTCCTCCCTGAGACTTTCCCAGAGGTCTCGACCTGGCAGAGCACCTTTTTCATCAAACCTTTAAGTAGCAATAGCCCTCTGCCTGACGCACCGGGATTTCAGTCAGAGAGTGGGGTATAAGCAGCAAGAACTCCGGCAGACCCTCCGGCCGAAGATTCAAAGCCTGCAAGGACGCGGCGCACACCCGGATCTGGTGGCCCGCGGCCACCAGGGTCTCCATTTGCTCCCGCAAGGCCCGGTGGCACGCCAGACAGACGCCGGCGGCAAACATATCGGCCACCATGACCACCTGGAACTGCCCGGCAGGAGCACTGTCCACCAGGGATTGCACCAGTCTGACGGCTATGGTCCATTTATCCCGGTCGGAAATGTGGATCAGCAACTTTTCGGCCATTGGCCGACCCTCCTCTCATTAAGAACGGGAGAGCCTGGATTGCCGCAGCCAGGGAACGGGTGCCCCAAGTTCCGTTTCGCCTTCCCCCGGAGGCCTTCTCCCTTAAAGATTATTACCACAAGAAATCATTCCTCCCCCCTTGCCGTTTCAGGTTTTCTTGCGCACCCATAGGCAGTAATCATCATTTTGCTGCTCCCAGGCGAGGATCTGATCTCCGGACCGATTTAAAATCATCAACAAATCCTGGAGGGTCTCGGGGTCTTGCAGGCGGATTTCCAAAACCGCTCCGGCTGACATCCGGGCCAGGGTGGATTTGCAGACGATCAGACTGAAGGGGATCATCACCCGGGAAATATCCAATTGTCGGCCAGGCTGCGGTGAAGCCTCCATGAAAGCCCTGGCCTTCCCCTGGTTTATTGGGTTCATCTCATTCATAAGACAAATTTTACCTTGCATTTGGCGCCGCCAGGTGCGATGAATATTTAAACACTTGTTAAAACAGCCCAACCTTCGGCGGATCTATGGATGAACAGAAGATAAACCGCTACTGGAAAGAAATCGTCAACACCATGAACGACGGTCTCATGGTGGTAAGCCCGGATGGCACCATCCTCATGGTCAATCAGGCTTTTGAAAAGATTGTGGGATACCGCCGTGAGGAACTCCTCGGCCGCTCCTGCGTCCTGTTGCACTGCGACGGCTGTGTCGCCGCCCGTTCGGAAGGGAAAAGCCAATGGTGCGACCTCTTTGAGCAGGGGGCCGCCACCCGCAAGCCCTGCCTGTTCATGCGCAAAGACGGTTCTTACGTTCATGTGGTGAAAAATGCCGCCGTCCTGCGGGATGAAACCGGACAGGTGTTGGGGGCGGTGGAAACCCTCACCGATATCTCGGAAATTACCCAACGGGATGAAAAGATCCAACAACTTTCCCGGCTGGTGGACACGGCCGGGGATTTTCACGGCCTGGTGGGGCAATCGCCGTGCATGCAGCAAGTCTTCGACATCACCAGCAAAGCCGCGCAGAGCGACGCACCGGTGATTATCTATGGCGAAAGCGGCACCGGCAAGGAGCTGGTGGCCCACGCCGTTCATGCTCTGGGTCCCCGCCGGGAGGGGCCCTTTGTTGCTTGCAATTGCGCGGCTCTCAACGAGGCCTTGTTGGAAAGCGAGCTTTTCGGCCATGTGAAGGGCGCCTTTACCGGGGCCTACACCCATCGCCAGGGGCGTTTCGAGGCGGCCCACCGCGGAGATATCTTCTTGGACGAAATCGGTGACCTCCCCCCGGCCATCCAGGTAAAACTGCTGCGGGTCCTGGAGACCAAGCAGTTCGAGCGGGTGGGCGACCACCGGACCATTACCACCGACGTCCGCATCATCACCGCCACCCACCGCCATCTGGAATCGTTGGTGAAACAAGGGAAATTCCGGGAAGACCTGTTCTTCCGCATAAATATCATCCCCATCCACCTGCCCCCCCTCCGGGAACGCCTGGAGGACGTCCCCTTGCTGGTGGACCACTTCCTTAACCGACTCCGCCAAGGCAGCGGCAAGACTGTCACCGGCCTCACCCGGGAGGCCATGAAAGTTCTCATGAACTATCATTGGCCAGGGAATATCCGGGAACTCAAAGGAGCCCTGGAATATGCCGTGGTATTAACCGAAGACGGCCTCGTCACTCCGGAGCACCTGCCTCCGAAAATGAGCCACCGGGAACTCCTGCCGGAATCACCCCCTGTAGCCGAGCCAGTTTTGGAGACCGATGAAAAGACCGCGTTGATCCAGGCCTTGCGCCAGGCCGGCGGCAACCAGTCCCAGGCCGCGGCCCTGTTAGGCGTCAGCCGGGTGACCGTCTGGCACCGCATGAAACGATACGGCATCGACGTGCGCAAACTGGTCACCTCTTAGGCCGGTCCTGGCCCTGGCTTAAAGTCAGGCCGGGACTTCCCCCCTGTCCTGTTCTCCGAGTCACCTCTTCTTTCCCCCATTGCTTTTCTAATAAACCAGGGTTGAAGTGGCGCTGTTGACCTCGAGGATCAGCACCCCTGCCTTGACCAATTCCGCCTGGGGAATCAACTCTTCCGGGCTGATCTTGCGTTCCTCAATACAAGGGATGCAGACCACCAGCCGGCCGCCGTTTTCCAGAAAGTTGTCCATCAACTCCTTCAAAGGCGTCAGGCCGGCGGCAAAGACGTGCTCCGCACAGCCCTTTCTGGCCAGCAGGACACTGACTCCCTGAAGGGCCACCACCGCCTCAATGTCCATGACCTGGGCGGCGTTGGCCATGAGAAAGGGAAAAGTGGCTTTTTCCGGGTGCTCCGGGCCATGGGTGGCAATGAATACCATTTTTTCTTTTTTTTCTTCCGTCACGGCAACCTCCTTTACATTGCAGGTGGATTTTCAAGTCTCCCGGTCTGGTCTTAGCAGCCCCGGCTCAGGCGGCCTGTTGGGTCTGGTAGGTTGCCTTGACCTTCAGGAGATAAAGCACCAGGGGGCGATAGGCCAGATGGGCCCACTTGGCGAAGGGCACTTCCAAAAGCAACATGGGCACGGCCACCATCATGTGGATGATATAGAGGCCGTAGGTGGTGGCGGGCCAGTCCAGCAGCCGGCCGAAATGGATGAGAATGCCCGTCAGAGTGGTGAGTTGGAGCAGAATCAGGAACATCCAGTCCGTAGGGTGGGAGTGCTGGTAAGCCGGCCTGGTCTTTTTCCACCGGCCCCAGAGGGCATAAGTGGTGCCCACCATGATGGCGAAGGTGGCGTAATAACCCAGGAGGCGGATAGGATGGAGCAGGGGATATTCCGGCCAGCCGCGTTGGAATTTCAGGCCCTCGATGGTAAGGCCGTTCAACAGCACCACCACCAGGATGAACACGGTGGTATAACCGGTCATAATCAGCAGGTGGATGACCCAAGGCATCCGGTCGCGGCATTCGGCGAACTTTTTCTGGGTCAGGAAGTTGACCACCAATTCTTTCAACTGACTGATATAGAGGCTCAACGGCACCTGGCGGCGCAGCTCTCCCATCACCGCTTTGTAGGCCCGCCAGGCATTGCTGAGGAGCAGGAAGGACAGCACTGCGGCCAGGGCCAGGTCAGCCAGTTCCACGTAGCGGGCCGGCCACAGGGAATTTATATCCGCATGCTGCCAATTGGGCTGGCCAGTGTTGAAAATCAGCATGATGAGGCCCACCAGCAGGGCCACATAGCCCACGGCCAGCAACTCGAATCTTTCCGAAGAGTAGAATTTTTTGGAAAACCCGGTCCAGTCATATAGCGCGGTAAGGTAGCGCCGGGCCGCCATCATGGTCTCCCCCGGATCGGCCCCCCGGGGACACTGGGCGGAACAGTCGCCGCAGTAATAGCACAGCCAGGGTTCAGGAGACGCCAGAACCTTGCTTTCCAACCCCAATTGCAGGTAGCGAACGATCTTCCGGGGAAAGGGATTCTCCGGCGTCGCCAAAGGACAGGTCACGGTGCAGGTGGAGCAACTGTAACACTTGTTTGCATCCTTTAAGCCAAAGGCCTCTAGTTCCTCTTTGAGGTCAGGATCAACCCGTAAACTCATAAGGTGCTCCTTGAAGTTATCGGCGGGCCCCGGTGATCAGGGCGCCTGCTTCAGGCTTCGGCCGGCGTCTGCTCCGGGGCCTCGCCCTCACCGGCAGCCTGCTTTTCCTCTGCCAGCCGGTATTGGAAATAGCTGCCCTGGGCTTCGCCCTCCACCACCCTGCCATATTTCTTCAGGGTGGCGAGGTAATACAATACCTGGGCCGTGGGCTGCCGGGTGGCCCGGGCCAGTTCCGGCACGGTCTTGCCGCTTTGGGCGAGGGCCGCCTCCAGTGCCTGCACCGCTTGGCGCTGCTGCTTCATCCTCTCAGTGGCCGCGGCGATTTTATCTTTACGCGCTTCTCGCAGTTTCTTTAAGTCGCCTTTGGCCGCCCCTGATGTAGGTTTTTCTTTGGTCATGGTCGTTACCCGCTACGCGGCGATTCCTTCCGAGACAATGGCATCCACCATGGCCTCATACTGTTTTAAGGTCCAACCTTTGACATCGATGGCGTTGTCCGGGCACACCGCCACGCAGGCGCCGCAGCCCAGACACTGGGCCGGATTGACCTGGGCCCGCCGGACCTTTTGGCCTTCCACCTCCAGGTCCATGAGGGTCAGGGCCCCTTCCCCGGGGCAGGCCTCCACGCAGGCCCCCATACCCTGGCACTTGCTTAAATCCACCTCGGCCACGAACGGATCCAATTCCACGTAACCCCGGGTCAGCACCGCGGCGGCTTTTACTGCCGCGGCGGCGGCCGCGGCGCAGGTCTCCCCCACGTCAAAGGGGGCCTGGCAGGTGCCGGCCAGGTAAATGCCGGCTATGGCCACTTCCACCGGCCTCAGCTTGGGGTGCACTTCCAGCAGAAAGCGGTCCGCCCCCACCGGCAGCTTCATCAGCTCCACCAGCTCCGGAATAGGGTTGGGTTCCTGGCCCACGGCCAGCACCACCAGGTCCGCCGGCACCTCCAGTTCCTCACCGAAGGTAAGGACGTCTTTAACCCGGAGAACCAGGGGCGCCGGCGGAGAAGTTCCCGCTTTGCTGATTTGGGGCTCTTCTCCGGCCTGGAAGCGGAAAAAGGTGACGTGATTTTGGGAAGCCTGGGCGTACAATTCTTCCTGGCCCCGGCCAAACGCCCGAATGTCCCGGTAGAATTCAAATACCCGGGTTTGCGGGTAGTTTTCCCGAATCAGATTGGCGGTGAACAAGGAGGCGGCGCAACAGGTGCGGGAACAATACTCATTCAGATACCCCCCCTCGCCCTCTTCATGAATCCCTGGAATCTGGCGGCTGCCCACACAATGGACCAGGGCCAGGTTCCGGATGCGGCGGCCCTGGATCACCAGGGTGTCTCCCGGCCCTTGGGCCCGGGCTTCGCTCAGGAGCCGGGTGAACTCCGGCAGGGTGACCACTTCGGGGAATTCCTGATAGCCGTATTCGCCCCGCCGGGGCTGGTAGGGCTTCATGCCCGTGGCCAAAATAATGGTGCCGGCGGTTATTTCCCATTCCTCCCGGGTCTCCGGAATGGCGGCCGGCATGATCCCCACAAAGGGGACATACTCTCCCAGGCCGCAACCGGACCGGCCGAGGGTGTCAAGTTCTTGGGCATAAGCTTCGCCTTCGGGAGCCGTTTTCCCTACCTTCAGCTTGAAATTGCCGATATAACCCTCGAAACTTTCCACCCCGGCGCAGGTGTGCACCGTTATGGCGGGATTTTTCAAGACGGCCAGGGCGAGTTCGCTGATAACTTCGGCGGCGGTTTCCCCAAAGGGCGCCAGGCGAGACAAGCGGGCCACCTGTCCCCCCAGAAAAGGGCTTTTTTCCAGAAGGACCACCTCCACCCCCCGGTCGGCCAGCTCCAAGGCGGCCTTGAGGCCGGCCACCCCGGCGCCGATGACCACGGCCCGCGGCTGCACCTCCACCCGGATAGGCTTCAGTGGTTCAAGCAGGCTGGCCTTGGAGGCCACCGCGGCCACCAGCCGGGTGGCCTTTTCCGTGGCTTCCGCGCCATGGTGCACCCAACTCACCTGTTCCCGGACGTTGGCATGTTCATACAGGTAGGGGTTGCCCCCGGCCCGGGTAATGGCGCTGCGAAAGGTGGTTTCGTGGAGCCGGGGGGAACAGGAGGCTACCACCACCCGATCCACCTTGCGGCTCTTGATGTCCTCGATGATCATTTCCTGGCCGGGGTCCGAACACATGAACATGTTGGACCGGGCCACAGCCACTCCCGGCAGGTGGCGCAGTCGTTCGCAGACTTTTTCCACTTCCACCGCATCGGAGATGTTGCCGCCGCAATAACAGACGTACACCCCGATCTTGCCTTCGGTGGAGGTTGGTTCCTGTGATTCTTTATCCGCCATATCTGCCATTCTTTCTTCTCCCCACCGGTTGGTTAAGCGGAAGCTGCCAGGGCCAGGGACGCCGAGCGCCGGGCCGCCAGGAAATTGGAGGCTGCCATGGCCGCGCCGCCGGCCTCGGCGATGGTGTCAACGATGTCCTTGGGGCCGGCGGCCGCGCCGGCCACAAAAACCCCCGGCATGTCCGTAAGGCTCGGAGACAGCTTGGGTTTCACGGTCTTGATGAACCTGTCCGCGCCGCAGGACAGGGAGCACACCCCCTGGGGCGACCAGCCCGGCACCAGCCCGAGGGAAAGGACCACCAGGTCATGCTGGGCGGTGACAATGCGGCCGTCCTCCTCCTGGGCTTCATAGCGCAGAATAACACCGCCGTCCGGGGCATTGCCGACAAGGGCCGGTTTGGCCTTGACAAACTGGATCCCCATGGCCTGGGCGTTTTGGAAAAACTGTTCATACCCTTTGCCGAAGGCCCGGATGTCGAGGTAATAGATGGTCACGTCGGCCAGGGGCAGGGCTCCGGAAATGAGCATGGCCTGCTTGATGGCATACATGCAGCAAACCCGGGAACAATAGGGAATGCCCACGGTCTGGTCCCGGGAGGCGGCGCATTGGATGTAGGCTACGGAGTCGGGCTGTTTGCCGTCCGAGGGCCGCAGCACCCGGTTATAAGGCCCGTGGGGGGCCAAAAGCCTCTCCATCTGCATGGCGGTGATGACGTCGGCATACGTGCCGCCGCCGAACTGGGGATGGTCCTTGAGGGGGGTCACTTCGTAACCGGTGGTAATGATGGCTGTGTCCGCGGTAAGGGTAAAATCCTCCGGCGCCTCGAAATAATTGACCGCCTTAGTGGGACAGACCCTGGCGCAGCGACCGCACAAGATGCAATTATCCACGTCCAGGAGCGCCTTTTGGGGAATAGCGTTGGAAAAGGGGATGTAGATGGCCTTGCGGGCGGCAAAGCCCCCCTGCTCCTCGTCCGGCACCAGCACGGGGCATTGATATTCGCACTGGGAGCAGCCGATGCACTTCCCCAGGTCCACATACCGGGGCTTCTGGCGGATGACCGCGGCCAGTCCGTCTCCCTGACGGCTCAGAGACTTAAGCTCACAATAGGTGAAAATGTTGATGTTCGGGTGATGGGCTGCCGCGGCCATCTTGGGGGTGGTGATGCAACTGGCGCAGTCCAGGGTGGGAAAGACCTTGGAGAGCCGGATCATCTTGCCCCCGATAGAGGCGTCTTTTTCCACCATGGCCACCGAGAAGTCCTGGTCGGCGAGATTTAAAGCCGCCTCCAGCCCGGCGATGCCTCCGCCCAGGACCAGGGCGTCAAACTGCAGACGGGATGGCGAATCTATGCTCATAAAAACTCCTAGAAGGTTATGACCTTATAGTCAGGACTGGCTATCTTCTCCGCCAGCACGGGCATTGGAGTAAAGACTGTCCCCTCGATCAGGTCACTCTCGGCGATGAGACGTTTTTTTGCACAGGACATGCACACCATAACCGGATGCTCCTGGCTTTTCAGCATGCCCAGATAATGATCCAGGCTTCCGCTGTCGAACGCCTTGATGCCCCGGGCCCAATGCACCGCCTCCGCCATCAAAAAGACTTCCACGTGATGCCCTTGTTCGGAAGCCATCGCCGCGACTTGGATGGCCCGGATAGCACTTCCGGATTCTTCCAAACCCTTGGAGATGATGAAGAGGAGTTTCATGGCTTGTTCCCCCGGCGGTCAATTCAGGCGTCGTTGGCCGCCGCGGCAGGCTTATCATTCCCCGGTGGGCCCAACTCCGAAATGAGGTCGTTCATCTGCTTCACTTCCTTGATAAAGGCCCGGGTGCACACCGTGCAGATGGCGGTGAGCCGCAGTCGGCGGATGTCCAGTCCCCGGGCCTTCATCAGTTCATAAACCCGGTCAATGCGCTTGGCCAGGGCTGCATAGGCCCCCCCGTAGGGGCACTCTACCCCGCAGGACATGACGATGATGCCGCCGATGCCTTTGGCGAAACAGTCCAGGTAGAATTTTTCCGGGAAGAGCACCGGCGCCTTGACCCGCAGGATGTAAGTATTGGCCGGATAGCTCTGGTGCCCCTGGCCCACCGCATCCGCCCCGGGATAGGCGCAACTCTCCGTGGCCAGGATGAGTATCTTTCCGGCGTATCTGTCGCCCGTCATCGGGGCCTCCCCTTACTTCTTCCGCCTGACGAAAATGCGGTCGCAGCCGTCGGCGCTCATAAACCCCAGGAATTCATGGCCGACTTTTTTGGCCCACAGAGGGATATCATCCTTGGTGCCCGGATCATTGGAAACCACTTCCAAGACCTCTCCCACCTTCACCTTGCCGATGGCCTTTTTCGCTTCCATGAGCGGTCCCGGGCAGGCGCTGCCCCGGGCGTCCACCATAGCTTCGGGCTTAAGAGTAGCAAGATCTGCAGTTGTCATCCTTTTTCTCCTTGATGCCGGATTATTGGTAAAAAATCTCTTGCCTCATTTTTTAAGCAATACTAATGCCAAAAACGGGCACGGACCTCCTCCATAAATAATGTGTGATTCTGAGAGGTTGCCCTTTTTAACCAAAATTTTCTGCTTAACAGATGCTAAATTGATTTAACAGGTGTTTAAAGAAGGCCTTAGTCAATTCCAACGACAAGGCCCAAAGGGAGGGGTTCATGAATCCGCATTGGCGAGGATCGACCAGGCACTATCATACCGCCGGAGCGGTTTAGGGAATGACAGGTGGCGGTCTAGATGATCCAGTCTTACGTTTCAGAAATAATCTTTATCCTAAAAGTGGAGGCAATCCACCGGAGGCTCATAATCAAGCTCGTTCCGGGTGACGTGTTCCCCCAAACGCCGCGGCCAAATGCCTCGTTTTCCCTTTGGCAAATGCCGGGCTGAAAGCCGAAGGCGGGATGCGCTTCGCTTTCCCGCCATACGGGAGTTTATCGGATAATTCAGTTTCTTATTGCTCCCAGACGATCAGGCCGCAGTCCTTCAGGTCGTAGCCCCCCAGGGCCGTGGCCGCGGCCTTGAACTCAGGAGAGCGGATAACTTCGAGAAGCGTCTGAAAACGGGGGTCTTGAAACGTCCTCTCCGGCACCACCAGGTCATAGCGCTCCGGGGTCAAGGTAAGAAAATCCAGTCCCAAGGCCTGGGCCGCGGCCAGGATGCCCAGGCCCACGTCCGCGGTCCCGGAAAGGACATTCACCGCCACCGCCATGTGGGTGTACTCCTCCCGGTCGTAGCCCTGGACCTGGGCCGCGTCCAGGCCGTGCTCTTTTAAGAGGTAGTCCAACAGGAGGCGGGTGCCCGCGCCCTGCTGTCGGTTGATGAAGCGCACGCCGGGGCGCACCAGGTCGGCCACGTTCCGGATATTCTTGGGATTGCCCCGGGCCACCATCAGGCCCTGCTCCCGCCAGGCCAGGTTAATGAGCTTGAGGGGCACCCCGGGGAGATACTTGCGGATATAGGGCACATTATAGGTGTTGGTCTCCGGGTCGAAGAGGTGGCTGCCCCCCAAATGTGCCCGGCCCTGGCGCAGGGCCACCAGCCCCCCCTGGCTGCCGATGTGCCCGGAAGAGAGGCGCAGCCGGGGGTCCTTTCTTTTGAAAAGAGTGGCCAGGAGGTCCAGGGTGTTGTCGTGGCTCCCCAACACCACCAGGGTTCCCTCGATCTCCGCCGGCTCCACCAGGAGTTCCGCCTCGACCGGCCGGTCCTCTTCCAGGCCTTCGCTCAAGGCCGGTACGATGAGCAAGCCGTCCGCCTTGACCAGGGAGGTGATGGTGCCCGCGCCCCGGGGCAGAGGCGTGGCAATGACTTTCTCCCCCACCCGGCCCAGGGTCACCCGGATGAACTCCGTGAGGCCGGGCTTGGAAGGCAGGTTTTGGGCCGGATAGACCGTGAGGGTAGGGCGGGGAATAATGGGCTTACCCACGATGCCGGCCAGAAGGGGAGCGACAAACTGTTCGAAGGAGAGGACCGCGGACACCGGATAGCCGGGGTTGCCGATGACGGGCTTGCCGTCCGCCACCGCCAGGAGCGTGGGTTTGCCGGGCATCATGGAGACGCCGTGCACCAGGACCTCCCCCAGGCCGGCCACGGCCTGGTAGGTGTAGTCCTCGGTGCCGGCGGAGGAGCCGGCGTTGATGATCACCACATCCGCGGCGGCCAGGGCCTCCTTCAAGGCCCCGGTCAGGGAGGAGACCTGGTCGGGAACGATGGCTCCCACTTCCGGCAGGCCCCCGGCCTCAGCCACCAGGCCGGCCAGGATGACGGAATTGAACTCCGGCAGGCGGTGGGGCGGGAGGTCCTGATCCAACTCAGCCGCGGGCACCAGTTCGGAACCGGTGGGAATAATCATCACCCGGGGAAGGCGGCGCACCGCTATCCGGGTGACCCCCGCGGCCAGGAGCGCGCCCTGTGCCCAGGGGGTGATCTCCACGCCCTCGGGGAGGACCATCTCCCCGGCCACCAGATCTTCGCCGATGCGCCGGACATTATGCCAGGGAAAGACGGGGGCTTCCACGGTGATGGGGTCGGCCTCCGGATCGGGGACGTTCTCCACCATAATCACCGCGTCGGTCTCCGGGGGCATGATCTGGCCCGTATTGATGGGAAAGGCGGCCCGGCCCACGGCCAAGTGCCTGGGCCGCTCGGGGGTGGCCCCGAAAGTGGCCGCGGCCAAAACCGCAAACCCGTCCATGGCGGCCTGGTGAGTGGCCGGGGACGACCGCCTGGCCCAGACCGGCGCCGCGGTAACCCGGCCCCGGGCGGCCACGGTGGGGATTTCCTCGGGAGGCAACAGGTTTTTCACGTCAAAGCAGGATAAAAAGATTTTCCTGGCCTCAGCCACAGACTGCATGCGCAAATAGATGTGCCTTTTCATCAGGTCCGCTTCCCCTTCCAGAATGAGTTACCGGTAAATGACCAAAGCGAAGATTTATCTTATCTGCAAATTTCGTTAAGCTCAATGGAGAGGAAGGGGTCTTGGGGGAAGGACTGGTTCAGCCTTTTACCAGGGTAAATCCGGTAGATTTTTGCACTTTTTCCCGCCACTTTTACGCTTTCTTTAATTTGAGCTAAATAAGCCTTTGAGCGAAATCGACGCCCGCAGAGAAAAATGGCGCCCCAGCGCCGGATATCATGATCTTTCGTGTTTATTAATAATGGGGTAAAACAGAATTGACTGGACCTGTCCCCTGTGGGATAAACTCCGAAGAAGAGAGGAGGGGCCTGCTAGTCTCGATTCCCTGCCGGCGTTTTTATGTCTAAGATACTCCTACTTATAAAAAATCTGGCGGTCTATCTCAAGGAATGTTCCTTAAAACAAAGAATTCTCATCGCCCTGCCGGTGGTCCTTGTGCTCCTGGTGATTCTCGGCTACTGGCTCCAAAATAACCAAGGTTCTGATTCTTTCCGCACGGTGCCGGTAACTCGGGGGGACCTGGTGGCCAGCATCAGCGCCACCGGCACGGTGGAACCGGAAGAGGTGGTGGACGTGGGCGCCCAGGTGGCGGGGAAGATCGTCGCCTTCGGCAAGGACAAACAGGGCAACCCCATAGATTACGGCTCCCAGGTGGAGCCGGGGATGGTCCTGGCCCAGATTGATGACGCGCTTTACGCCGCGGACGTGTCCCAGGCCAAGGCCCAATTGGCCCAGGCCAAGGCCAATGTGCAGCGGGCCGAGGCCGATCTGGGGCAGCTCAAAGCCAAACTTTATCAGGCGGAGCGGGACTGGCGTCGGGCCCAAAAGCTGGGCCCTTCGGATGCCCTGTCCCAGTCCGATTACGACGCGGCCCTCTCCGCCTACGAGGTGGCCAAGGCCAACGTCAACGTGGGCCAGGCCGCGGTAGTGCAGGCCAAAGACGCGGTGGCCCAGGCCGAAGCCACTTTGCGGCGCGCCTCCCAGAACCTGGATTACTGCACCATCAGGTCCCCGGTCAAGGGGGTCATCATTGACCGCCGGGTGAACATCGGCCAGACCGTGGTGGCCAGCCTCAGCGCCCCCAGCCTCTTTCTCATTGCCAAAGACCTCACCCGTCTGGAGGTCTGGGCCGCGGTGAATGAAGCGGATATCGGCAACATCCGCCCCGGCCAGCCCGTCACTTTTACGGTGGACGCTCATCCTGGCATCAATTTTCAGGGAGTGGTGGAGAAGATCCGGCTCAACGCCACCATGACCCAGAACGTGGTGACCTATACCGTGCAGGTGGACACCGATAACTCCGACGGCAAGCTGATTCCCTACCTGACCGCCAATTTAAAGTTCATGGTGGCGGAACACAAAGACGTTCTTCTGGTCCCCAACGCCGCATTGCGTTGGTCTCCCCAGCCTGGCCAGATCGCCCCCGCGGTCCACAAGGGGTCTAAAAAGAAAGAAACCCACAATTCCGCAGGACCGGGAACCGTTGCGGCCAAGGCGGGCAAAGAGGAGTGGGGGCAGGGAACCTTGTGGATTGCCCAGGGTAGTCAGGTCCAGCCGGTCAAGGTGCGTGTCGGGCCGTCTGACGGGTCCCTGACAGAGGTTCAGGGTGCCGAACTCAAAGCCGGGCTTCAGGTGGTGGTGGCTGAGGCGCCGAAGGGGGCCGACCGATCCGGCTCCGCCAGCCCCTTTACGCCGCAACTCTTCCGGCGCAGTGGTGGGAGACATTGATAAAGCTAGCAGCTAGCAGCTTTTAGGTTTTAATATGAGTACAGGATTATCAAGAGATTAATTGTCCGGACTGAGTCAGCCCAAATGAAGCTAATAGAAATTAAGGATCTTTATAAAACCTATCACCTGGGCGAGATTGACGTGCCGGTGCTCAAAGGCATCTCCCTTGCCGTATCCCGGGGGGAATTTGTGGCTCTCATGGGGACCTCAGGGTCCGGCAAGACCACTCTGATGAACATCCTGGGTTGTCTGGACCGCCCCTCCGCCGGCCAGTATTGGCTGGAGGGACAGGATGTGACCGAGCTCTCTCCCGATGAACGGGCTTTGCTTAGGAATCAAAAACTGGGCTTTGTGTTCCAGACCTTCAATCTGCTGCCCCGCACCAGTGCCCTGGAAAATGTCATCATGCCCCTGTCTTATAACGGGATTAATTTGACGGACCAGGAGGCCCGCCACCAGGGTGAGGATTTGCTTCAGCGGGTAGGCTTAGGAGACCGGCAGGACCATGAACCCTCCCAGCTTTCCGGCGGGCAACAGCAGCGGGTGGCCATCGCCCGGGCATTGGTGAATCATCCTTCCTTGCTGTTCGCGGATGAGCCTACCGGCAACCTGGACTCCAAGACCAGCGACGAGATGTTGGACCTGTTTCAGCGGCTCAATGAGGAGGGCGTCACCATTATCCTGGTTACCCACGATGAACAGGTGGCCCGTTACGCCAAGCGCATCGTCCGCATCCATGACGGGATGGTGGTGGCCGATGCCGCCCCTCCCGGCCAGGTGCCGGCTGAGCCTGCTCCCGGGGAGGAAGGCGAACCCCGCCGCCAGACCATCTGGGCCTGGCCCCGCCTGCGTTGGATGCTCCGCACCGCGCTCCACGGGTTGCGGCGCAACGTCCTGCGCGCGGCCCTCACCACCCTGGGCATCATCATCGGTGTGGCCGCGGTCATTGCCATGATGGAAATCGGCCGGGGTTCTTCCAGCGCCATTCAGCGGACCATCGCCAGCATGGGGGCCAATAACCTGCTTATCCGGCCCGGCACCGCGTCCAGCGGCGGCGTCAGCTTCGGAATCGGCAGCGTCATGACCCTTTCCCCCCAGGATGCTGAAGCCATCCTGAAGGAATGTCCGGCGGTGAGAGCCACGGCTCCCGTGGTGCGAGCCCGCACCCAGGTCATTTATGGCAATCGCAACTGGGTGCCCTTTTTTATTCACGGGACCAGCCCGGCCTATCTGGAGGTGCGGGAATGGCCCCTGGCCGAAGGGGAGATGTTCACCGAGCAGGACGTCCGCAACGCCAACAAGGAGTGCGTGCTGGGCCAGCGTCTGGTCAAGGAGCTCTTCCAGGGAGAATCACCCCTGGGCAAGGAAGTGCGGGTGAACAACGTGGCCTTCAAGGTCATCGGCATCTTGAGCCCCAAAGGCGCCAACATGATGGGTATGGATCAGGACGATATCCTGCTGGCGCCCTGGACCAGCATTAAATACCGGGTCGCCAATACCACCATGACCAATGTCAACCAGAGCGCCCAGACCACCACTTCTAGTGCCGACACTTCCCAGAAAGTCAACACCTTGAGCCAGCTTTACCCCTCCACCAAAGTGAACCTCTATCCGGAGCAGTCGGCCATCCAGGCGGCGGACACCCCCCTGCCGGTGCGCTTCACCAATGTGGACGAGATTCTGACCGCGGCCCGGTCCACTCCGGCCATCCCCAATGCCATCCAGCAAATTACCCAACTGCTCCGGGAGCGGCACCGTATCCGGCCGGGCGAGCCGGAAGATTTCTATATCCGGGACATGACGGAGATGACCAAGGCCCTCTCTTCCACCGCCACCACCATGACCAAATTGCTCCTGGCCGTGGCCTTGATCTCCCTGGTGGTGGGAGGGGTGGGCATCATGAACATCATGCTGGTGTCGGTTACGGAGCGGACCCGGGAGATCGGCCTGCGCATGGCGGTGGGGGCCTGGAGCCGGGACATCCTCCAGCAATTCCTGGTGGAAGCAGTGCTGTTGTGCTTCTGCGGCGGTATCGCCGGCATCCTGGTGGGCCGGGGCATCTCTTTCTTGATCACCGCGGTGCTGGGCTGGCCTACGGAGATGTCCCTGGACGCCATCCTGGCGGCCTTTGCGGTGTCGGTGACCGTGGGGGTTATCTTCGGCTACTACCCGGCCTGGAAGGCCTCCCGGCTGGATCCCATTAATGCGTTGCGGTATGAGTAGGATGGGAGTGCTATATTTTCCTCTATAAAGGAAAATAAAAGCGGATAACATGAAATCACGAGTATGGGAATTCTTTGAATGCCAACGGTGTGGTAAGTGTTGCGAGCTACTGGGACTCCCGTGGGACCCCTTCAAAATTCATGAGATCGTAGAACATCTGCATATTAGCTTGGATGAGCTTATAACGAAGTATCGATTATGTCCTTTGCTCCGCAAAAGACATAATCGATTTTCATAAAATCAGATATTGGGTAACCATAGCCCTGGTGATGCCGGATCATGTCCACCTGATGTGGAAACCTGCTGTTTCTGAATCTGAGGCGGATTTTTCCTTGAGTAAGATTCTACAGGGTATTAAAGGTTTCAGCGCCTGGGAAATCAATTAATTAAAAGAAACTAAAGGCGCCTTATGGCTGGATGAAAATTATGATCGCATTGTCAGAGATTATGACGAGTATTTAGAGAAATGGCAGTATATCCGCAATAATCCGGTCAAAGCCGGATTGTGCCAGGCTCCGGAGGATTATGCCTTCCTCTGGGAACCGGGAGAAAATGCAGAAGAGTAGCCAGATCAAAGGAGCACAGCCTGAAAAGGCTGTGCCACCAAAAAAAATGAACCTGCTTAAAATAAATGGTGGCACAGGCTTTCCAGCCTGTGTCAGAAAACTCCTGCTGAATTTAGGACTGGCGGCTCTCTGCTTGGCGGTTGGGCCTGGCTGCGCCGTGGGTCCGGATTATGTCCCCCCTAAGACCGAGGTCCCCCAGAACTGGGACGGGCAGACTGCGGTCACCCCGGCTCTCCCCAGCAAAACCACCACTGATGCCGCCAAGTTGGTGGAGTGGTGGAACGCCTTTAACGATCCCTCCCTCAGTTCCCTGGTGGAAATGGCCGTCCGTTCCAACCTGGATTTGCGCCAGGCCGAGGCTCGCATCCGCCAGGCCCGGGCTGCCCGGGGGGTGGCGGGCGCGCCCCTCTTCCCGGAGGTGGAGGCGTCCGCACTCTACCAACGGAGCCAAGGCTCCAGCGAAGCCCCCGGCGGCGGCGCCATCGCCACCGTGGGGGGAGCCCGGAACCTGTGGCAGGTGGGCCTCGACGCCACCTGGGAACTGGATATATTCGGGGGAACCCGGCGCAATATTGAGGCCGCCACCGCGGACCTCAGGGCCGCGGTGGAGGACCGCCGGGACGTCCTGGTGACTCTGGTGGGGGAGGTGGGCACCAATTACATTAACCTCCGGGGTTTCCAGCAACAGATTGCCATCGCCAAGAAAAACCTGGAGGCCCAGAAGAAGACGGCCCACATCACCCACCGGCGTTTTGAGGCCGGGTTTGTCAGCCGTCTGGACGTGGCCAATGCCGATGCCCAGGTGGCCACCACCGAAGCCCAGATACCGGTCCTGGAATCCCAAGCCCGGGCCGCGGTTTACAACCTGGGGGTCCTGTTGGGCCGGGAGCCGGCGGCTTTGGAGAAGGTCCTGGCCCGGCCCCTGCCCATCCCTCCGACCCCGCCGGAAGTGCCGGTGGGCCTGCCTTCGGACCTCCTGCGCCGGCGTCCCGACATCCGCCGGGCCGAAGCCCAGCTTCATGCCGCCACGGCCCGCATCGGCGTGGCCACCGCCGATCTCTTCCCCAAGTTCAATCTGGCCGGGACCTTTGGCATCTCCGCCAGCGAAGCCGTCAAACTGCCAAATTGGACCAGCAACTTCTGGTCCTGGGGCCCCAGCATCACCTGGCCGATCTTCGCCGGCGGGCGTATCTATTGGAATATCAAGGTTCAGGACGCCCTCCAGGAGCAGGCCCTGGCCGCTTACGAAAAGACGGTGCTCACCGCCTTGAAGGACGTGGAGACGGCCCTGGTGGCCTATGCCAAGGAGCAGGAGCGCCAGAAGTCCCTGGCTGAAGCGGTGGCCAGCAACCGCCGGGCCGTGGACCTGGCCATGAAGCTCTATGTGGCCGGCAAGACGGACTTCCTGAATGTGCTCACGGCCCAGCGTTCCCTCTTCGTCAACGAAGACGCCCTGACCCTGAGCACCCGCACCCTGTCCACCAACCTGGTGGCTCTCTATAAAGCCCTGGGCGGCGGCTGGGAAAAGCAGCTTTAGTAAAACCCAACCGCTTTTCCGTCGGCGCAGCCGGTTTAGACAACCGGGTCTAAGATCTTAGGCGGAGGTCTTCCTTTAGCAGGTAATTCGTCTCCTCCTTCCCTGCCCCCTGATCCGTATTTGGGAAGCCCCGGGGGCTAAGCGCCTCCCTTTTATGGACTATCTTCACCTAGTTGTGCTAAGATGAATTTGGACTTGGAGCAAAGGCAAGACATTCTGACCACCGGGAGAAACGGCCGTTAGCATGCCTGACAAGCCCAGAATTCTTAAACTGCCTGAACCCACCAGACATTTACGTTTAATGGTTTTAAGCATCCTTGTGGGGATCATCAGCGGGCTGGGAGCCATCCTCTTTGACGAGCTGCTCCAGACGGCCCTGAAATATCTCCTTGCCGGCCCCACCGGTTATCTGGAGCCCGCTAAAGATGCCGCCAAAGCGACTATCCTCGGCTTCAGTTCACCCTATTCCTGGCTTCTGGTGGTCATCCCGGCGCTGGGGGGATTGGCTTCCGGTCTCATAGTCTTTCTCATTGCTCCGGAGGCGGAAGGTCATGGCACCGACGCCATGATCGAGGCCTTTCATCAAAAAGGCGGTTATATCCGCCGGCGGGTGCCTTTTGTGAAGATTCTGGCTTCAGCCATCACCATCGGCAGCGGCGGCTCCGCGGGGAAGGAGGGGCCTATCGCCCAAATCGGCGCCGGCTTCGGCTCATTTCTGGCTTCCTTTCTGAAGCTGAAGCCCCGGGATCGCCGCATTTTGGTGTTAGCCGGAGCATCGGCCGGCATCGGCGCCATCTTCCGTGCCCCCCTGGGTGCGGCCCTGTTTGCCCCCGAGGTGCTTTACCGGGAAATGGAGCTGGAATCCGAAGCCATCTTGCCCTGTGTCCTGGCCTCGATAGTGGCCTATTCCATTTTTTCTCTCCTTTATTGCCAGGGGGCGCTATTTTTCCCCGGCCCGGTGAACTTCGCCCTGCCGGTGGAACTATTGCCATACGCCATTTTCGGGGTGGTCTGCGCCGGGGTGGGATATCTCTATATTCGCTTTTTCTACGGGTTGCGGGATTACTTTTTCCGGCGCCTGCGCTTCCCCCATCTCTTCAGGCCCGCACTGGGCGGTCTGATGCTGGGTCTCATCATCTTTTTTTACCCCCAGGTCTCGGCCACCGGTTACGGCTGGGTGCAGATGGCCATGGAGGGAAAAATCCTCTGGCAGACCATGCTGCTGCTGGCCCTCCTGAAGATCATCGCCACCTCCTGCACCATCAGTTCCGGCGGCAGCGGCGGGGTCTTCGGACCCTCGGTGTTCATCGGCGCCATGCTGGGGGGCGCTTTCGGTTTCCTGGGCCATAAACTAGCCCCCGGGTGGGTGGTCAATCCCAGTTCTTTTGTGCTGGTGGGGATCGGCGGGTTTTTCGCCGGGGTGGCCAAGGTGCCCCTGTCCTCCATTATTATGGCCTGTGAAATGTGCTCCAGTTACACCTTATTGGTCCCCTTAATGCTGGTATCGTCCGTCTCCTATATATTGCTGGGCCGGACCAGCCTTTATGAAAAGCAGATGCTGTCCCGCATCGTCTCCCCGGCCCATATGGACGTCTTTGCCCGGAAACTGCTGGAAAGAATGCGGGTCTCCCAGGTGGTGCAGCCGCGCTCCTTGACGCTTATCCGGGAAAATACTCCTTTCGGGGAGCTGATCAAGACAGTGACCGCGTCGCCGGCAGAATATTTTCCCGTGGTCAATGGCCAGGGCAAAATGACCGGCATCCTCTCCATCAACGATATCCGGGAAGTTCTCTTCGAACAGAGCCTCTCTAATTTAATCGTGGCCAAAGATGTGGCTACCCCTAATGTCATCCGGGTCTTTTGGCACGAGACTTTAAAAGACGCCCTGGATAAGATGGCCGTGGGACAGTTGGATCAACTGCCGGTGGTGCGGGAAGAGGCCCCGGATGAGATCGTCACCATGATCTCCAAGCGGGAGATTATCAGCTATTACCATAGCCGCATCGAGGCTTGAAAAGTCTCGGCCATCTCGGATCGGTCCCCCAAGAAAGTCGGCCTAAGGCCAGGCATCCCGGACCAGAAGCTGCCAGCCTAATGCCTTCTGTCCTCCGGTCTTCCGGCAGAGGTGGTCGCGATTCATCAGGATAGCGGCCCTAGTAAGCCTGCGTCCCTGGGCTTGACAATTTGAAAAACCAGAACTTTGATTCAACCAATAAGCCAGAATCCGTCTCATTTTGGAGGTGAAGAAAATGTCAGAAGAACCGGGAGAGAAAGAAATCAGCCCCCTGCCGCGCCTGGACCTCACCGAAGCGGATATCTCTGAGGCCATGCGGTTGATGCCGGGCTATCTGGATATCACCTTGGGGGATTTTAAAGAACTTTACCGCCTGGCCTACCAAAAGGCGGTGGAGCGCCTGAGCCGGGCCGTCACCGCCCGGGAGATCATGACCCGGGAGGTTACCTGGGTTAGCACCGACACGCCCCTGGCGGAAGTGGCCGAAGCTATGGGCCGGCGGGGCGTCTCCGGGGTGCCGGTGCTGGACCCGGAGGGCAAGGTGGTAGGGATTATTTCGGAAAAAAATTTCTTAAGCCGGATGGGGGTCACCGCGTCTCAGAATTTCATGAGCCTGGTGGCCGCCTGTCTGAAGACCAAGGGGTGCGTCGCCCTCCCCATTAAGCAGAAGAGAGCCGAAGATATCATGAGCGCGCCGGCCCTGACTGTGGGAGAGGAAACCACGGTTAAAGAAATCGCGGAAATGTTTACGGCCAAGAACATCAATCGCGTCCCGGTGACCGACCCCCAGGGCCGCCTTAAAGGCATCGTCTCCCGGGGGGATATCGTCAAGGCGGCTAGGCAAAGGACAACCACATGAGGCGCGACTATTTTCGGAAAATGACCGGCACCACTCAGAGCCCGGTGCGAGTGAGTTGGGAAGAAATATTCTGGTCCTGGGTAGGGGCCTTTCTGGGCATCCTGGCGGTGGCCTACATTGACAGTAGATTTTTGGCAGGCACTGATCTGGTCCTGATCATCGGCTCCTTCGGCGCGTCCGCGGTGCTGATCTACGGCGCTCCCCGGAGTCCCCTGGCCCAACCCCGGAACCTGCTAGGCGGGCATATCATCTCCGCCCTGATCGGGGTATCCGCCTGCAAATTGCTTTATCCCTATGCCTGGCTGGCCGCCGCCCTGGCCGTGGCCACCAGCATCGCGGTAATGCACGCCACCAAAACCCTCCATCCCCCGGGCGGGGCCACAGCTCTGATCGCGGTGATCGGCGGAGCGAAAATTCACCATCTGGGCTACCTCTATGCCCTGATCCCCGTGGGCGCAGGGGCAGTTATTATGCTGATCGTGGCCCTGTTGGTCAACAATATCCCCCGCACCCGCCGCTATCCCGAGTTTTGGTTGTGACACTTGGGGGAGGGGGCTAAGACCCAGTGGGCCCTTACCCCCTCCCCCAAACCCCCTCCCCCAATCCCTTAAGGGGGGTT
>JBFLZI010000033.1:0-23750 GCA_040756315.1 Thermodesulfobacteriota bacterium
GTGCCCTTTTTAGTCATGGTTGCCTCTAAATATTATTTGCCATAGATTACAATAAGTTATGCTATTTGGCAACCAATTTATGAAGTAATTTTAAGCAAAGTTTGCGAAGTATTTTGCAACAGTCTCAAACTCGGGGTGGCCTTCGTCACAGTCAGCCGCTGGGAGAACGGCGTGGTCTTGCCGTCTCCGATGGCTTTGAAATTGCTAAAGGGACTCCTGAAATATCTGGACCAGGATCAGAGAAAAATTTACGCTCTTTACTTTAAGGAACTCGGCTGAGCCACCGGAGGAGACGCCTAACAATAAATTAATAGAAACCGGGCTGAAGCCGTAGTTACAACTTTAAAAACAACCTCAAGCAGACCGGGAGCGGTGATTCTGGGGGGTAATTCATGGCACGGGTGAAGAAGACGCTGAATAAATCCTCCGGGGCCAACCTGGGGTTCGAGGCCACTCTCTGGGCCGCCGCGGATAAGCTCCGGGGTCACATGGACGCCGCCGACTACAAGCACGTGGTCCTGGGGCTCATCTTCCTCAAGTACATCTCGGACTCCTTCGAAGAGCACCGCCTCAAGCTCCTGGCCGAGCAGGCCCAGGGGGCCGACCCGGAGGACCCGGACGAGTACCGGGCGGAGAATATCTTCTGGGTGCCCAAGGAGGCCCGCTGGTCCCACCTCCAGGCCAACGCCAAGCAGCCCACCATCGGCAGTCTCATTGACGACGCCATGGTGGCCATTGAACGGGACAACAAATCCCTCAAAGGAGTCCTCCCCAAGGACTACGCCCGCCCGGCCTTGGACAAGCAGAGGCTGGGGGAGCTCATCGACCTCATCGGCACCATCGGCCTGGGGGACAGGGAGAACCGCTCCAAGGACATCCTGGGGCGGGTCTACGAGTACTTTCTCTCCCAGTTCGCCAGCGCCGAGGGCAAGAAAGGCGGCCAGTTCTACACCCCCCGATGCGTGGTGCAGGTCCTGGTGGAGATGCTGGCCCCTTACAAGGGCCGGGTCTTCGATCCCTGTTGCGGCTCGGGCGGGATGTTCGTGCAGAGCGAGAAGTTCGTGGAGGCCCATGGGGGACGCATCGGTGACATCAGCATCTATGGCCAGGAGTCCAACCACACCACCTGGCGGCTGGCCAAGATGAACCTGGCTATCCGGGGCATAGAGGGCAACCTGGGCTTAGAGAATGCCGACAGCTTCCAGCGGGACCTCCACCCGGACCTTAAGGCCGACTACCTCATCGCCAATCCTCCCTTTAACGACAGCGACTGGGGCGGGGAGCGTCTCCGGGAGGATATCCGCTGGAAATTCGGGGTGCCCCCGGTGGGGAACGCCAACTTCGCCTGGGTCCAACACTTCATCCACCACCTGGCCCCTTTTGGCCTTGCTGGCTTCGTCCTGGCCAATGGCAGCATGTCCTCTAATCAGTCCGGCGAGGGGGACATCCGCCGGAACATCATTGAGGCGGACCTGGTGGACTGCATGGTGGCCCTGCCCGGGCAACTCTTCTATTCCACCCAGATTCCCGCCTGCCTGTGGTTCATCGCCCGGGACAAGAAGAATAAAAGGTTTCGGGACCGGCGGGGCGAAACCCTGTTCATCGATACCCGGAAAATGGGGCGGATGATCGACCGGGTGCACCGGGAACTCACCGAGGAGGAGGTTGCCCGCATTGCCGGGACCTACCATGCTTGGCGGGGGGACAAGGGAGCCGGAGCGTACGAGGACATCCCCGGCTTTTGCAAGAGTGCCACCATCGAAGAAATCCGGCAACACGGCCATGTCCTTACCCCGGGCCGCTATGTGGGGGTGGAGGCCGGGGAAGATGACGCTGAGCCGTTCCCGGACAAGATGCAGCGGCTCACGGCCCGGCTGGGAGAGCAGTTGGCCGAAGGCGCGAAGTTGGAGAAAGCCATTCAGGAGAACCTGAGGAAGCTGGGCTATGGACTGTGATGAGTTGGTGTTTAGCGGCCACGCTATCCAGCAGATGTTCGCCCGGGGCATCCGCACCGGCGCTGTGCGCCGGGTCATCGAAGGGGGCGAAGTGATCGCCGATTATCCCGACGACCTGCCCTTTCCCAGTTGCCTGGTGCTGGGCTGGGTGGAAGGGCGGCCCCTGCATGTAGTGGTGGCCCGGGATGCGGCCCGGCGGCGATGTTACGTGGTCACCGCCTACATCCCCGACCCGCTCCTCTGGGAGGCGGATTTCAAGACCAGGAGGAAGCCATGAAGTGCGTTAGGTGCAAGCAGGGCGACACCCAGCCCGGAGAGGTCACCGTGACCCTGACCCGGGAGGAGAGCACCATCATCTTTAAGCAGGTGCCGGCGGAGGTGTGCGAGAACTGCGGGGAGCACTACCTCTCCGAGACGGTGAGCGAGACGCTCCTCACCCGAGCCGAAGAGGCCGCCCGGCGGGGCGCGGAGGTGGAGATTCTGCGCTTTGCCGCGTAGGGACTTTTGAGATCAGCATCTGTGATGTAAAGTTCGGAGAGCCGCTTGGATAAAGGGAAACCAGGCATCTTGAGGTCACAATCTGTGACCTCAAGTCAGTGGGGCGGTCATCGCTATCCTCCTTACGCCTTTACCGAGCAGGGTGTGGCGATGCTCAGTAGCGTGCTTCATTCCCCCAGGGCCATTGCGGTAAACATCGAGATCATGCGGGCCTTTATCCGGCTGCGACGGATGCTGGCTTCCCATGCGGACCTGGCCCGCAAGCTGGAAACCCTGGAAAAAAAGTACGACGCCCAGTTTAAGGTGGTCTTCGACGCTATCCGGAAACTCATGGCCTTTCCCGAGCCTAAACGTCCGCGGATCGGTTTTCATCGAGAGGAAAAGAAATAATGCCTGATAAATGGAAAGAGCATAGCCTCATAGATTTAATAGAAATCAAGCATGGCTTTGCTTTTTCCGGGGAATATTTTAGAGATGATCCTCAAGGAGACATATTGCTAACACCTGGGAATTTCTTTATAGGGGGCGGCTTTAAGGACGACAAGTTTAAATATTATGTAGGCCCCGTGCCTGAAGAATTTGTTTTAAATGAAGGTGACCTTCTCATAACAATGACTGACCTAAGCAAAGAAGCTGATACCTTAGGATATCCTGCCATTATTCCCAAACCATCGTTTGGCAGTTTCCTTCATAACCAAAGACTTGGGAAAGTCTTAATCAAGGATGGGGCACCGCTAAATAAACGTTTCTTGTATTATCTATTACGGACAAAGGGATACCGTCATGAAGTTATGGCAAGTGCGACTGGGACCACAGTAAAACATACTTCCCCAAATCGCATTTTGGCTTTCAAATTTAAGTTACCGCCACCATATGAACAACAAGCCATCGCCCACATCCTTGGAACCATAGACGACAAGATCGAACTGAACCGGCGCATGAACGAGACCTTGGAGGCCATGGCCCGGGCTATCTTCAAGTCCTGGTTCGTGGATTTTGACCCAGTCAAGGCCAAGACCGAGGGCCGCCAGCCCGAGGGCCTGGACGCCGACACCGCCGCGTTGTTCCCTGATTCTTTTGAGGACTCGGAATTGGGGGAAATTCCCAAAGGGTGGAATGTGTGCACCATCAGTAGCATAGCCGACCTTAACGTACGGACCCTTGGAGCAAATGATAAGCTGGACGTAATTGAATACATTGAGATCAGCAAGGTCATGCGAGGAGAGGTTTCCGAAGTTGCGCGCTACGAAAGGGGCACAGAGCCCAGCCGAGCAAAAAGACGTCTCACGCATGGTGACACTGTGCTATCGACGGTCAGGCCGGATCGTGGCGCATATTTTCTGTGCCTCACCCCCCCCGATACGTTAATTGCCTCAACTGGCTTTGTCGTAGTTACACCTAAGAACAGTTCCTGGGCTTTTCTCCATGCCGCACTGACACGGGCTGAGGTCGGAGAGGAATTGGGACTTCTTGCGGATGGTGGTGCATACCCAGCTATCCGACCTGAAGTCATTGGCGGACTATCGCTGGTGACTCCACGAAATCGACAAATTGTCGACGCATATGAACGCATTTCTCAGCCGCTTTTTAAAAAGGCAGATCACAACCGCAAGGGTTCATTGGTTCTCGCCGCCATCCGGGACGCCCTGTTGCCCAAGCTCTTATCCGGAGAGATCCGGGTGAAAGATGCGGAAAGATGGGTGGAGGCCCAAATGTGACCATAACGTGGCGCGTCACCCACATAGCTTTTGGGGATGAATCCCACTGGAACGTGGGCAGATACCGCGGTCTGGGTCTGGTGACCCTCAAAGGCGAAGATTTGGGAGGGTTGAAGGCGGAGTTACTTGCCATTCTGCAAGAGTCGGGGGTCACCGAATTTAAATGGAAGAAACTTAAAAGCGCCCGAGACCGATTCGCCGCCCTGAAATTATGCGAGTTTGCCGTCCAGGCCGCCTGCCAAAAGAGATTGCGGGTAGACGTTCTCACCTGGGATACCTATAACTCCCGCCACCAGGTGAAGGATCGGGATGATGTGGCCAATTTGCAGCGCATGTATTACCAACTATTCAAAAACGTCTTGCGGGAGCGCTGGCCCGACGGCAGTGTCTGGCGGCTCCATCCGGATGAACACGGGGAGATGGACTGGCTTAGCGTCCAAAACTTTTTAGAATATGCGGAAATCGCTATCAAAACGATGAGAAATTTAACCGCCCCAGGGAGCTTTCATGGTTTGGTCAAGCTTGAATTTAAAATCACCGAAATTGTGCCGGTCATTTCTCAGGAAGAGCCGTTGATTCAATTGGCAGACCTCTTTGCCGGGCTGGGGGTGTTCTCCCGCGATCGTTACTACAAGTTCAAAGGCTGGAAAACGCGAAAGAACAAACAGCCGCCGATTTTTCCGGAGGAAGGGGAATCTCCCGAGAGCAGCGCCGTTGAACATGAGAGATTCACCGTTTTGGAGGCGATGAACAGGCTCTGCAAGCAGAAAAGACTATATGTGAGTCTGGATACCAATAAAGGATTGAAAACTTATAGACCGGAAATGCCCATCAACTTTTGGTGGTATGAACCCCAGCACCCGGACGACAAGGCCCCAACGAAGAAATCGCCATGAGCCGCAAACTTAGCGAATCCGCAGTGGAAGAAGCTGCTCTGACCTGGCTGGAAGGCCTGGGCTACCGGGTTCTCTATGGCCCCGACATCGCCCCGGGGGAGCCCCTGGCCGAACGGGAGAGCTACGGGGAGGTGGTGCTGAAGGGGCGGCTCAGGGAGGCCCTGGCCCGGCTCAACCCCGCCATTCCCGCCGAGGCCCGGGAGGATGCCTTCCGGAAAGTCATCCGGCCCGAGTCTGCCGCTCTCCTTACTAACAACAGGAATTTCCACCGGATGCTGGTGGATGGCGTGGAGGTGGAGTACCGCCTGCCCGATGGCCGCATCAAGGGTGACCGCGTCCGCCTGGTGGACTTCGAGACGCCTGAGGCCAATGACTGGCTGGCGGTGAACCAATACACCGTGGTGGAGGGCCAGCACCACCGCCGGCCGGATGTGGTGGTCTTTGTGAATGGCCTTCCCTTGGCGGTAATCGAACTCAAGAACCCCGCGGATGAAGCCGCCACCATCTGGACCGCCTTCAACCAGGTGCAGACCTACAAACAGCAAATTCCCTCCTTGTTCGCCTATAACGAGGTCATCGTCGTTTCTGATGGGTTGGAGGCCCGCCTGGGGTCCTTGACGTCACCTCGCGAGTGGTTCATGCCCTGGCGGACAATAGAAGGAGAGGAACTGGCAACTCCGGGCATGGTCCAGTTGGAGGTCCTGCTCAAGGGGGTCTTCCACCCGGAGCGGTTCCTGGACCTGCTCCGGCACTTTATCGTCTTTGAAGAAGACCGGGGCGTGGTGCTGAAGAAGGTGGCCGGCTACCACCAGTTCCACGCTACCCGGAAGGCGGTGGCCACCACGGTCCAGGCAGCCAGCCCCGGGGGCGACCGCCGGGCTGGGGTAGTGTGGCATACGCAAGGGTCCGGTAAAACTCTGACCATGGTATTTTTTGCCGGGAAGATCGTCCTGCACCCCGCCATGGCCAACCCCACCATCGTGGTCCTCACTGACCGGAACGACCTGGACGATCAGCTCTTCGGGGTCTTCGCCCGGTGCCACGAGGCCCTGCGGCAGAAACCCGTCCAGGCCAGGGACCGGGCCCACCTGCGGGAACTGCTCCAGGTGGCCTCGGGGGGCATTGTCTTTACCACCATCCAGAAGTTCTTTCCGGAAGAGAGAGGCGACCAGTACCCCTGCCTCTCAGAGCGACATAACATTGTGGTCGTTGCCGACGAAGCCCACCGGAGCCAGTACGATTTCATCGACGGCTTCGCCCGGCATATGCGGGATGCCTTGCCCAAAGCCACTTTTGTGGCCTTCACGGGCACTCCCATTGAATTGGAAGACCGGAACACCCGGGCCGTGTTCGGGGATTATATCAGCATCTACGACATCCAGCGGGCCGTGGAAGATGGGGCCACGGTGCCTATCTACTACGAAAGCCGGGTGGCCAAGCTCGACCTCAAGGAGGAAGAAAGGCCCCACCTGGACCAGGAATTCGAGGAGGTCACCGAAGGGGAAGAGGAGTCACGCCGGGAGCGTCTGAGGAGCAAGTGGGCCGCCCTGGAAGCGGTGGTGGGCACTGAGAAGCGGCTGGAGCTGATCGCCCAGGACCTCCTGGACCATTACGAGAAGCGACTGGAAGCCATGGATGGGAAGGCCATGGTGGTCTGCATGAGTAGGCGGATTTGTGTCGATCTCTACAACGCCATCATTCGGCTCCGCCCCGGCTGGCATAGCGAGGAGGACGCCACCGGAGCCATTAAAGTGGTGATGACCGGGTCCGCTCCTGATCCGGTGGAGTGGCAACCCCACATCCGCAATAAAAAACGGCGCGAAGACCTGGCCCTACGGTTTAAAGACCCGGATGATCCCTTGAAGGTGGTGCTTGTGCGGGATATGTGGCTTACCGGGTTTGATGTGCCTTGTCTCCACACCATGTATGTGGACAAGCCCATGCAGGGCCACGGCCTCATGCAGGCCATTGCCCGTGTGAACCGGGTTTTTCGGGACAAGCCCGGCGGTTTGGTGGTGGATTACCTGGGGCTGGCCGACAATATGCGCCGGGCCCTGGCGACCTACACCGAGAGCGGCGGGAAGGGCCAGGCGGCTTTGGATCAGGACGAGGCCGTGGCGGCGATGCTGACTCGGTACGAGGTCTGTTGCCACCTCTTCCATGGGTTCGACTACCAAGCCTACTTTACGGCAACGCCCGCTGGGTGGTTGGCCCTTCTGCCTGCGGCTCAAGAGCATATTCTGGCCCAGGAAAACGGTAAGGATCGATTCATACAGGCGGTGATCGAACTCTCCAAGGCCTTTGCCCTGGCCGTCCCACGGGCGGAGCCCCTGTCTATTCGAGATGAGGTAGCCTTCTTCCAGACAGTGAAAGCGGCCCTGGCCAAGACCACCACGACACGGGAACGGCCTGAGGAGGAACTCAACCACGCCATCGCCCAGATCGTCTCAAAGGCCATTGCCCCGGAGGGTATCATCGACCTCTTTGAGGTGGCAGGGCTGAAAAAGCCCGACATCTCCCTCCTATCTGATGAATTCCTGGCCGAAGTCCGGGGAATGCCGCAAAAGAACCTGGCGGTGGAACTCCTGCGGAAACTCCTGAACGACGAAATCAAGACCAGGGCCAAGAAGAATGTAGTCCAGGCTCGGTCCTTTGCGGAGATGCTGGAACAGAGCATCCGCCGGTACCATAACCGGGCCATCGAGACGGCCCAGGTGATCGAGGAGCTGATCCGATTGGCGCGAGAGATGCGGGAGGCCTCCCGCCGGGGTGAGGACTTGGGTATGTCCGAGGAGGAACTGGCCTTCTATGACGCCCTGGAAACAAACGACAGCGCGGTTAAGGTCCTGGGTGATGAGACCCTCCGCACTATTGCCCGGGAACTTGTGGAGGCGGTGCGCCACAACGTTACCATCGACTGGACGGTGAAGGAGGGCGTGCGGGCCAAGCTGCGCATCATGGTAAAACGGATTCTTCGCAAGTACGGTTATCCGCCCGACAAGCAGGAAAAAGCGACCCAGACCGTCCTGGAGCAGGCCGAAGTGCTCTGCAAGGACTGGGTGGCGGATTAGTCACAGCCTGGCGCCTTATTCAATAAGCATAGGTTTTTGGCTTTTCCGTTCACACTCCTAGTAATTGCCCACGCCAGAAACAGCCCCAGATTTATCTCGCTCCCTCAGAGCCATGGCATAGCCGATCTCCTGGTGCACCCAGCCCCGCTGGCTGGAGGCTTCAGTAATAATGGGCATGAAGACATGGGATGGGCGATGAAATTCTTAATCTGCTCCGGAGATCCGTGGCCAAAGGCGAAGTTCTGGTCCTACAAGGTATCCAGGCCGTTTTCCCTGAGAACCTGAACGACCTCCTTCACCAGGGGCCGGTCTTCATGGGAATAGTTGATAAAAACCCGGTAGGTGTCCATGTCCCCTATTCTTAAAGCCTTTAAGGCAGCCGGCTCCTTTAACAACGGCTATCTCATTTGCTTATCAATTTCTGAAGCATGGATATTCGTTCATCATAGCTTGTTTGATAGCGAGTCCATTGACCAGAAGCTTTTAAGTGCAAAGTAGATTTTTCCATTGCATTCAAGGCTCCCTGAAAATCACCCAGTTTTTCACGGGCTTTCGAAAGGCTGTAATAATCACCAGCGATCTCGGTGCTGTGTGGGTGATGCTTTTCTGCAAAATCGCATAAATCTTCAAACTTAAGCGCAGCCAATTCCCATTCCCCCACCATCTGATAAATTTTGGCGACAACTCCCATCATTTCCAGCCATTCGGTGGGATTGGCAAACTTTCCCTCTTGAGCAAATTTTTCTTCAAATTGTCTTACTTCGCCCAAAGCAGTTTTCCGGTCTCCCTTTTGCGCCGCCTTTATGGCCTGCTCCAAATGTTTCAAGGTCCGTAAATCTAACATGCTCAAGCCTCCCTTTCGAAATCGGTGAAGAAAATGTCGTCCTCTTCTATTCCTAGCCTTTTTCGTAAAGAGCCCAATTCTCTTAAAAGAGCCTCATTGGCGGGCTCTAAGGCTGCCGCCCGTTCCAGCAAGACCAGAGCGTGGTTCCGGAGGTCTTGGCGGCTGACGCCTCGGATCTCAATATCAGTCCGGTCGGCAAGCTCAAGAAAACAGTGGGCGAGTTGCCGGGCGTACTCGGCGCGGTCCGGGGACGCTTCATAGGCTTTTTTAAGGGATTCGCAGGCTGCAGCCAACTGGGGAGTTATTCGCATCTGCACCGATCCCAGGCGAAAGAGCAGTTCCGGGTGGCCGGGAATCTTATCCAAGCCCATCTGGTAGCAGAGGATGGCATCCTGCCAGTGCCCTAAATGCTCCCAGCGCTGGCCTCTTTGGAGGATGACCTGGATCTGATCATCGTCTCCTTCTTGATCGTCCCGGGCTAGCGCAACTTGACGCTGAAAAACGAGGGCAATGCAAGTGTCTTCGGGGGGATCACCGGTTTCCAGATGGTGCACTCGCACCTCGTATTGGGAAGGGTTGTTGAGATATCTTTCTCCGCCAGAAGATATAATAAAATTTCGAATTTCCTGGCCTACTTTCAGGTCAGGCTTCATTAGGTTAGCACAATTCTGTCTTTGTAACTCTGATCCAGCATCGAGCGCTTTTTTCAAGGCTTCCAGCATCCCCCCGTAATGGGTATCCATTATATGGGCAACCAGGAGAGTCGACTCCTCCATAGTAGGACGGGTATGTTGCCGGAGAATATAAGATTCGATGAGCAGCATGTGTTTCTCCTACGATTGCCCCCTATCCCCCAGATGCCCTTGGCCATCCCATGATTTTGAAAACATGGAGAAGGGGCCAAGACCCTGTCATGGCGCCGTCATCAACAACTTTGAGCTGAAGGTCATCGGCAACCAGGGCTACATTTCTGGCTGAGTTGACTAAGGCCACCGAAGTGAGCCATTCAGAATGCGAGAGGGTTGCCAGTCTAATTCTCCCGCTAAAAAATGTTGCCACCAGCAAGTCCCGCCGGGAATTCAGGGCAATTCCGGTGACGCCTCGGTCATTCGCAGGAACGGGATACTGCCTGAGGGGCTGCCAATCCCTGGTGGAGCAAAGAACCACCCCAGGATCAGGGCTGTTTATGATAGTATGACCTTTTACAGTAGGCGAAGCCTCGTTGCTAAGAATGCAGAGGCGAGTTTCGCCCAATCCCAGAGCCAGCAGTTCGTTGTCGGCATCTTCCGCTAACGCGGTGCAATATCCACAATAAGGTATGGTAGCCACACAGTTGCCCGACTGGACTTCAAAGATTTTTAATTCATGATTCGGTTCTCCAGGGCTCTTGATACTGCCCGGTGATTCTTCTTGGACAGTTAAACGCGATTCGAGGGGGACCGCCAGAAGTCGGTCTCCATTACAGAAGATCAAAGGGAGATCTTCCCGGAATCCTTGTTCCACCATGTTAGCTAGCGGCACCACAAGATGTTCCTTCAGCGATGGCCCCGGGTCCTCTAGAGAATAGACTATCAGCTGCTTAGCCTCGAGAACCGCCAGCCACTTTCCATTCGCAGAAATCGCCATGGCGTCCCGGTAATAGCCCGGGGCGGGCTGGCTCGAGCGCGGTTCCCCACTGCCAGCGTCGAGGAAGTGGAAGGCATCGTAAAGAGAGGCGATAATGAGGTGGCGCTGGGCATCCAGACAGAAGCCGCCGCACGTCAGGGGGAAATAGCGGGATGAAACCTCCGGCACACTGGAAAACAACCTCGAACTTTCGTCGCGAAAAAGGAACCCGGATACCCCAGGGAGAAAAACTGCTTTCTCGATGGGTGGAAAGGGCATCATATGAAAATAATGCCGGTCCCCCTTTTCAAGGAAGCTCAAAAGTTCGTCCACTTCAAAGACGCGGACTCCGCCCCGACGCCCTCCCACAGCCAGATACCGCCCGCATTGAGAGAACGCTAGGCTTAGAATCCAGTTCCGCACCCCAGGGGAAAACCCGAATATAATCTTCGGTGCTGGCTGCAACTCAATGAGAGAGACATAACCGGATCGATGACCAACAGCTAAGAGATTTCGTACCCCACAGTATGCGAAACAGTCCGCGGCGCCGTGAAGCAGTTCTAGCCGCTTTGCCTTTCCTGTGGACAAATCCCAAACTGCCAGTGTACCGTCATCACCACAAGTCGCCAAATGAGATTCGCCTCCGATAAACTCGCAGTGATAGACACCTCCGTAGTGAGCTGCCGCTGCCCACCCTGTACTGAGAAGAACTTCGCCATCCCCGAAACAGATGGCGCGCACTTGGCCGCTCGTAGAGATGGCCATGTGGTTCACCAGGGGCTTTGGGTTAGTCGAGGGCAGGCGTCCGCGGCCGCTAATCTCAGCTGATCCTGCCGGAATACGAAATAACAAATTTCCTGGTTCCCCTACCTGGGCTAGCAAAGCATACCCAGCCCTGGGTGAAGCCGCGACGCATCTGAGCCTAGCGCCTGGCTCGGCAGTAAAAACCTTGCGCCAGAAGCCTTTTTCCAGATTTCCCTGCCAGAGGTAGGGATGCTCATACAACCAGAGATCCTCTTCACCCATGATCAGTAGCTGGTCCTCAGAAAGCAAGGCGGCGTATCTGAACCAAGATGGACCAAGAGTGCTTCTTGCTGGGGGGGAAGTAAAAGAAATATCGGCCTCCTGCCAGCGCCACAACCCTATTCTGCCGTTCCAGTCGGCAAACAGTAGTGCTTTGCTGTCGGGTGAAAAATAAAGGAAATGGATATATTCCTGCTCTAAAGCGGCTTGGGCCAGATAAGGAGTTAGGGGGCGACCCTGGCAGTCTAGGCGTTTCAGCCAGCATCTTCCAGTGTTGGCGGTCTCTATCTCCTTTAACAATTCCTCGGCAAATGCTCTCTCAGTCTGGTCAGGAGATACTCCTAGCTTTTCCTGGAGTTCAAGGTGCAACTGCGCTCCCACTGAGGCCGGGTCCGTCATCGCCAGTTCGATAACATTGAATAGGGCCTTGCTCAGGGTGGCACAGCGATGCAAAGTCTTAAGAGGTATAGGCGGAAGTTCGAGGTATTTCTGTGTGATAGGATGAACCCGGCTGAAGTCTGCCAACAGATCGTAAGCCGCCCCCCCGGAGATCTTGGCCTCCAGGAAGTCAATATTACAAAGCGTCTGGTCAAGTGCGCCCCACATTGCACCGTAAGTCTGCTGATAAGGCAGTTCGGCCAACTTTCGTAAATTGGCTTCCTTCTTGTCGGCCTTTCCCAAACATATGGCTTGGTCGAAAAAGAATATGGCTAACCCCCTGTGGCGCTCGATTTTGGTGTCACTGTCCAGGTAATCCGCCTCCACCACCTCTCGCATCTGGCGGTGATAAAATGACAAAAGGATAGTACCGTCCCCGGCCCGTTCCGATAGGTAGTGCTCCAGGTCAAAATAAAGGCGGGACCAGACCACCACCGGCAGCCTGTCCTCTTTGGGCGACTTGGGGGAGCGCTTCTGAAAGTCGTCCATGACCTTTTCATCCCGGGACAGGACCTCCAAAAGTTCATCTTCCGTTAATCCATTTTTCCCCGCGGCCAGGTAGCCCAGGCTGTGGGATACCATCACTTGGCCGTGGTTGACCTCCTCCGATAGGCGCTGAAATAGGTCCCGAATGATCCCTGGAATATCGGGACTTAGCAACGTTTCTGCCCGGTCCTGATAAGAACGCCAGCACCTAGCCTCCTCAAAGGCCAGCCGGAGGTACAGGGGCATGCCGGAGGCGGCAAATTTGTCCAGCACCTCCTGCCGCTGGTGGGGTTGCAGTCTTCGCTTGCCGTCCCGCAGCCAGAGGTCAAGAAGCTGCCCCCCTTCCTCCACCGACATAGGGGTCAATGGCACCAGGTTTTCGGTGGAAAACTTTCTGCGCAATACTTCCAGGACGTCCCCCGGCGGACAGGAGACTACCAGACGTACATAGGGAGGCAGCCTTTCCGGTAGCCAGTAGAGGCGGCGGGCCTGCTCTGCCTCGGAAAGCTGATCCAGGGCGTCCAGGAAGAGGATAAGAGGCTGGTCCGGGGTGGCCAGGGCCAGGCGTTTAGGAAATTCCTCTTCCAGCTTACGGTATTCCACCGGCAAATCATCGTCTCTCACCCCATAAGCCCGGCTGACCTGGCGGCAGAGGTTCTTCAAGAGAAGCCGGATGTCGGATGAAGGAGGAGTGGCCCCGATGAAGCGCTGTACCACCACCGCCTGAGGCTGCACCTCTTGGGCGGCCAGCGCCGCTTTAGCCAGCAAGGCCGATTTCCCGGAGCCCGACTCCCCCCACACGGCCAGGGGTTGCGGTGCCTCGCCCTGGAAATAATCCCGGATCACCCCTAAAATCTCCGTCCGCCCCACGAACTGCCAGGCCCGCTCCCGGCCGAAGGCTTCATGGGCTTCCTTCTCCACCTCCACCGGATCGGTTTTTTCCAGCTTGGCGATCTCGGCAAGAATGAGTCGGGACAATCGCCGCCACACGTCCACACACAATGTGGCCGGAAAACCCTCATCCTCACTCAGCTTCAGGCAATCCTCCAGGCTCTCGGGGAGGCTCCCCAGGTGGTCGCAGGTAATGTGCCCCCCGCCTTGCCAGTCCGCCTCATAAAAATGGAGATTCCCGGGCAAATCTCTGGCCAGGTCATCCCGGAGGCGGTCCAGACAGCGCTGGACCGGTTCATCTAGCCGGCCATGAGCGTCCAGGTCGATAAAGTCTGCGACACTCTGCTCCTCAGGCAGGTTCTCAATGGTCCGGAAAAAGCAGAACACGTGCTCGGGGGCGTCAGGTAAAGAGAGTCCCTGGACAATCTCCTGCTCCGTAGCGGCGGTGAGGTACTTCCGCCTGGCTTCGGGGGAAAGCTCCATGTCTTGAATGGCGGCTGCCATAATGTCCCGTAGCTTCCGCTCCACCGGCTCCCAGGCCCGCCATTCCCGAAATTCACCTTCCCGGGGTTGAAGGACATAGACCGGTGGTGCAGCATTGTCATCCCGGCGATACCATCCCTGCGGGCCCTCCCTCCTTTCCTCATCCCAGAGAAGCAATTCTTTTGCTTTCGGCCTGACCCGGGCCAAGATCGCCTCAAATTCACCGGCGGGAATTTCATAGGGCAGGGGCCGCCAGCCGTAGCGGTCCCCCAGGAGCACGATGAAGTTGGGACGTGGGGTTACTTCCTGGCAGCGTCGGAGTTCCTCCAGGCAGATCTTCATGGTCTGCTGGTCGAGAGATGCCTCTTCGCTCACTCCCCAGCGCAGGTCAATGGCCTGGAAGCGGCAGCCGTAGGCCATACACAGGTCCCGCAGCCTGGGGAACACGTACTTCTGCAGGACATCCCGCTCCGCCTTCAGATCGCTGAAGGTGGAACTCACAAAAATGCGAAAGGTGCGGCTGGATGAAACCATGGGATTACTCTAATCTTTGTCAACTTTTCCTTGCCGGGCTTGGGCCAGGTGGCGCCAGTCGGCTTCGATGGTGAAGGGGTTGAGCTTCAAGACCTGGCCGCATAGGGGGCAGTGGAGTTCCGTGCCCAGGGCCGCTTCCGGGACTTCCGACCACTGGCGGCAGCTTTGTAGGGCGCGTCTTACGCGCCAAAAATGGTGCGTGAAACGCACATTAATTTTCCTGGTTTTGGGTGTTCCTTTAGGAACATGAATGGCTCGTTCCCAAGCTGGGCTGGGGAACGCTTTTACCAGCCAAGTTTAACTTGGCGTCCATTGTCGTTCCCAAGTGCAACTTGGGAACGAGTGGAAGGATGCTCTGCTTTTTGCTTCTCACTGAAAACCGAAAACCGTCATTTTCCTTGCCGGGCCTGGGCCAGAGGGCGCCAGTCGGCCTCGAGGGCAAAGGGGTTGAGCTTGATGGTTTGGCTGCACTGGGGGCAGGGGAACTCCCTGCCCAGGGCCGCTTCCGGGACTTGGGACCACTGGCGGCAGCGGGGACAGCAGAGGCCCAGGGGAGTTTCTTGTTTTCGCGGCCAGACGCGCCACCAGGGGGGCTTGGGAAGCCGCCGTGCCGTAACCCGGGGCGGTCCTTCAGTCGCCCCCTCCAGGCCCTCCAGGCGCAGGAGGTGCATCTCGCCCGACTTTCCCCCGGCCACCAGGGTGGAGTCAGCCGGGGCCGTGGCGCAACACCATAAATGCCTTTCTCCCGTAAAAGTGACCAAGACATCTCCGGTTCCGAGGTCCCAGACCTTGAGGGTTCTATCCTCTGAGGCGGAAACGGCCCAGCCTCTTTCCGGCCACAGCGCCACCGCCGTGACCGATTTGGTGTGGCCGGTGAGGGTGCGGATAAGTTCTCCGGTCCTGAGGTCCCAGACCTTGAGGGTTTTATCCTGCGAGGCGGAGACGGCCCATCCCTGCTCCGGCCACAGCGCCACCGCCGTGACCGATTTGGTGTGGCCGGTGAGGGTGCGGATAAGTTTTCTGGTCCTGAGGTCCCAGACCTTGAGGGTTCTATCCTCTGAGGCGGAAACGGCCCAGCCCTTCTCAGCCCACACCGCCACCGAATTGACGTCCCAGGTGTGGCCGGTGAGGGGGCGGTATTTTAGCAACCATAGCAACATCGTTAAGATTGTGGTTTGGCTGTTAAATGGGCGAATGTCTTCTCCGGTCAAGAGGTCCAGGACCATCAGTGTCCTCCTTGAGGCGGAGACGGCCCAGCCTTGCTCCGGCCACAGCGCCACCGCCGTGACCGTGTTGTCGTGGCCGGTGAGGGTGCGGATAAGTTCTCCGGTCCCGAGGTCCCAGACCTTAATAGTTTTATCTCCTGAGGCGGAGATGGCCCAGCCCTGCTCCGTCCAGACCGTCACCGCGTTGACCCCGTCGGTATGGCTGGTGGGGATGGGGATGGTTTCTCCGGCCCTGAGGTCCCAGACCTTGAGGGTTCTATCCCTTGAGGCGGAAACGGCCCAGCCTTGCTCCAGCCACAGCGCCACCGCCGTGACCGTGTCATTGTGGCCCGTGAAGGTGCGGATAAGTTCTCCGGTTCCGAGGTCCCAGACCTTGAGGGTATCACCATCTAAGTTGGATAAGGCCCAGCCCCGTTCTGGCCAGACCGCCAATGCCTCGACCCAGTTGCTGTGGCCGGTGAGGGTGCGGATAAGTTCTCCGGTCCTGAGGTCCCAGACCTGGAGGGTTTTATCCCGCGAGACGGAGACGGCCCAGCCTTGCTCCGGCCACAGTGCCACCGCCGTGACCGTGTCATCGTGGCCCGTGAAGGTGCGGATAAGTTCTCCGGTTCCGAGGTCCCAGACCTTGAGGGTTTCATCAAATGAGGCGGAGACGGCCCAGCCTTGCTCCGGCCACAGTGCCACCGCCAGGACCGAGTCTTCGTGGCCGGTGAGGGTGCGGATAAGTTCTCCGGTCCTGAGGTCCCAGACCTTGAGGGTTGTCCCAAATGAGGCGGAGACGGCCCAGCCTTGCTCCGGCCACAGTGCCACCACCAGGACCGAGTCTTCGTGGCCTGTGAGGGTGCGGATAAGTTCTCCGGTCCTGAGGTCCCAGACCTTGAGGGTTCTATCCCTTGAGGCAGAAACGGCCCAGCCCTGCTCCGGCCACACCGCCACTGCCGTGACTGCGTCAGTGTGGCCGGTGAGGGTGCGGATGGCTTCCCCGGTCCTGAGGTTCCACACCTTGAGGGTGTGATCATGTGAGGCGGAGACGGCCCAGCCCTGCTCCGGCCACACCGCCACCGCATTGACCATGTCGACGTGGCCGCTAAAGGTGCGGAGCAGCGGCCCCCCGGCTTGGGCCAGGGTGGGGGTCAGGGGGCGGAGCCAGAGGCCGGTCTGCTCCTCTCTGATCCGGGTCAAAAACTCCTTAATTTCCGGAGATTCCTGGGTCAGCAAACGGCCTGTGAGCTGCCCGGCCAGTTGGTTCTCGTCGTCCGCCAGGACGTGGGCCGAGAGACGGAGCGCGGCCTGGACCAGGCGCAGGTCCGCATCCTCGGCCAGATAATCATAGTCTTGAATCAGCGCCGGGACCTCAAAGACCTGGAGCTTGGTCTGAATCCAGGTGAAATCCCAGAGCAACTGCCGCAGTTCTTCTCTCTGCTGGGCTGACATAAGATGATAAGGCAGTTCGCTCAAGGCCCGGGCGTAAGGCTCTCGCCAGCGGGCCTCAAAGTAGGCGGCAATGGTCTCGTGGGCCTTAAGGCGGGTGGGTTCTTCCGGCAGATAGCGCCGCTCCACCGCGTCCTGCAGTTGGCCGTGGAAAAAATCGATGACCCCGGCCCGGGAAAACAGATAAGCGCTGCAGGAGCGATAGAGCCTGGCCCAGACCATGTCCGGGAGCTTTTCCGGCTCTTCCTGGGTGTCGGAGCGGGGCGCGTAACCTTTAAGGAGACTTTGCAGTTCCTCCTGGGTCAGGCCAAAACGCCCGCAGGCCAGAAAGGTAAGGCAATCCCGCACCAGGCCGGGATAGGCCCGGAAATCCCCTTCCAGTCGCTCCAGCACCTGGTCGAACAGGGCCGGCACCCCCGCCGGCAACTCCGCCACCCGCTGGGGCAATTGCTCAAATACCGGGAAAATCCGCAGTTCCTCAAGGGCCACCTGGATATAGAGGGGACTCCCGGCCTGCACCTTGGCAAAAAAATCCTCCTCCACCCGGGGGTTGGGAAACTCCCGGCGAATCTCCTGAAGGTAACCGGTGATCATGGCCCGGATTTCCGCCGGGGTCAATCCCGTGACCGTCTCTTCCCGGGGCTTGAGCCGGCGGGCCCGCAAGGCCTCCAGGGCCTCTCCCGGCAAGGCGCTGAGGACGACACAGACGTTAGGGGGAAGATTATGGGGCAGCCAACGCAGGGCCTGGGCGTTGTCGGCGCGGTCCAACTGGTTCAGCGCGTCCAGGATAATCAGAACTCGATGGGTGCTGGCCGCCTTCTCCAGGAATTGGGGAAACGCCGCGGCCAATTCCAGATAATCATCAGAGATGCGATATTCTTTCTCGATGGTCTCCCTTTCCTGGCGGGCCTGCTCCTCGTCCCCGCTAACCTGGCGGAGACGTTCCTGCTTCTGGTTCTCCAGGTCACAGGTTTTATAAATGTGCAGACAGAAACGTTTCAGGGTCTGGCGGATGAGGGTGGACCCGGGGGAGGCCCCGACAAAATGGGGCAGGATCAGCCAGTCCGGGTGGCGCTGTCGGGCTTCCTGGGTAAAGCGGGCCAGGAGAGCCGACTTGCCCACGCCCGGCTCGCCGGTGACCACCAGGACGGCAGGCTCGTCAGCGGTGGGGCAGAAAGCATGGAGCCGATCTAGAAACTCCTGCCGGCCCACAAAGCGCCGGGCGCGCTCCGTTAGGAAGAGTTCGTGAAGCTCGGCTTCCTCTTCCAGCCAGCCCTTGACTTCCGGCGCCGGGGCCGCGGCCAGTTCGGCCTCGATCCTGGCCCACAGGGTCTCCAGCACCTGGTGGCCAAAGGTCTCCAGGTCATCATACTCAAAGCAGGGCAGACCGGCAGCTTTAATCTCTTCTTTGAGGGCCGCGAGTTTTGCCTGATCTTCCGGTTTGGCCTCGAAGAAGTCTTCCAGATTCTCCCCGGCCAGTTCCCGGGTAAGGGATTCTTGCCGGAGCCAGAAGAAGCTCCGGTCCCGCTGGTACGCGGCAATGCGCCCAAAGACCGCGCGCAATAACTCCAGGTCCTCGGGCGGCAGATCGGGCCGGAGCCGGTGCTTGCCTTTCTCCCCATCCCAGGGGTAGGCCCGGGCCAAGCAGTTCTTCTCCTCCTCCGAGAAGGGCCGGCCGTCCAGCTTTTCCTCCAGGAGGCGGCGCAGGTCCAGCACCTGCCGGGGCAGGTCATCGTGGAGGACGCCGTGGTAGATCTCCTGGGCGGTGATGGAGTGCTGCTCGCCGGGGGGAATCCAGCCGTAGCGGTGGCCCAGGAGGCCGAGAAAATAAGGGCGGCAGGTGTCCACCACATCCAGGCAGATGTCCAGGGCCTTGCCGTCCTGGACGTCCTGTTCCGTCACCCCCCAGCGCAGGTCCACATCCAGGAGATGCACCAGACGCCGGTGGCATCTCTCCTTCAGCTCCGGAAAGACAAAGCGCACCAAATGGTTCCGCTCGGCGTGCATGTCCCGAAAGGTGGAGCTGATAAAGACGCGTACAGTTCTCCAGGTTGGGGCCATTAGGCGCTAATCCTCCCGGGCTGGTGGAGCCTAATATTCATCCGGCTGATCCTGGCAGCACCAAGGTCGGCAATTGGGAGCCAATTTCCCAGCGTCACCCAGCCATGTCCCCTTTTCCGCTGTCCTTTATTTCAGGTTTGCAGGTCGAGATTAACGTTGGCCATCGACCTTTAGTGCTGCTTCCTTATTCTGTTCCAAATGCTTTTTAACTTGTAAAAATACAACCCTAAGGCTAGCATAGGGAAGCCGAGTATCAAACCCCAGGGAAACAGATAACTTACTAATATCCCAGATAATATGAGGAATGTGATTCCAAACTTACTTAATTTCAAGAACCTCAAATTCCATCGGCAAACCTTAGTGTTTAGGTGTGTCGGACCCAACTCCCTCTCCAGCAGGGCAAGGGCTCGCTGGTACAAGGTTTCGGCCTCGGGGTAACGGCCCTGGGCCTGGTAAAGTAATGCCAGGCTGTTTAGAGAAATCCCTATATCTGGGTGCTCTGTCCCCAAGACCTTTTCCCGGATAGATAGAGAGCGCCAGTAAAGAGATTCGGCCTTGCCATAGCGACCCTGAGAGTAGTAAAGTTCCCCCAAGTTGTTCAGGCAGGCGGCCACGTCAGGGTGCTCCAGCCCCAGGGCCTTCTCCCAGATATCCAAAGCGCGCTGATACAAGGGTTCGGCCTTGCTATAGAGGCCCTGGGCATAGTAAAGCGCCCCCAGATTGTTTAGTGAGACGGCCACGTTTGGGTGTTCGGGCCCCAGGGCTTTTTCCCATATACCGAGAGAACGCTGATATAGGGGTTCGGCCTTCTCATACTGACCCTGGGAGTCGTAAATTCCCGCCAGGTTGTTCAAAGACTGGGCCACATCCGGATGCTCCGGCCCCAACACTTTCTCTCGGATGGTCATAGAACGTCGGTATAGTGGCTCAGCTTCCACATAGCAACCTTGGGCTTCATAAAGCGCTCCCAGGTTATGGAAGGATTGGGCCACATCCGGGTGGTCCGCCCCCCAAACCTTCCTCCGGATAGCCAAAGAGCGCCGGTACAGTTGCTCGGCCTCCCCATAGCGACCCTGTGAGTAGTAAAGCAGCGCAAGGTTATTTAGCGATTGGGCGACGTGCGAATGCTTTTCCCCCAGGGTTTTCTCAGAGAGCGCCAGAGAACGCCGGTATAGGGGTTCGGCCTCGTTATAACGGCCCTGTGTGTAGTAAAGCCACGCCAAGTTGTTCAGGGAGGCGGCCACCTCTAGCTGCTCCGGCCCCAGGACCTTCTTCCATAGGGCCAGGGCCTGTTGGTAAAGGGCACTTGCTTCCAGATAGGCAGTGCTGATGTGAAAGAAGGAAGCAACCTGGTGGATTTTGGCGGCCAGATCGTCCCCCGCTGGACCTTGGGTTTGATAGCACTGGAGTGCAGCCTGGTAGGGGGCCACCAGGTCATGGCCCGTCTTTTTCAGGGCAAGCCAATAGCCCAGAAGTTCATATTTTTTGGCCTCTGACATGAGTAGGAGAAACAAGTCCAGGTCGGTGAGGCAGCTCTGCAGGCGCTCCCAGGCTTGGGCCTGGTGGAGCTGCCAGGGGAGTTCGTCGGCCTTGCGGTCGTCCAGGTCACGTTTTTCAAAGTAATCGGCCAGGCGCAGGTGAGCGTTCTGCTCGGCTTCCTGATCCGGCTCTCCTGCAGAAGTGGTCAGGTATCTAGCATGCACCGCCTGGCGCAGGTAGTCATGGAAAAATCCCAGCAGCCCGCCCCGGGACACCAGGGAATCCTCCAGAGCCAGGGACAGGGGCGACCAAAAGGCCCGGGGCAGGTGCTGGCCGTCGGTTTCCAGGAGTTCCAGGAGTTCGCTTTCATAAAGGCCCCGGCGGGCGGCCCAGATAAGGGACATGGCTTCCTTCACTAAACCTGGCCGCTCTTTCTCATAGTCCGCCTCCAGGCGCGCCAGGATCTTCTGGTAAAGCGCGGGCACCGTGGGCGCGGTGAGATAGTGGAGAAGTCGCGGCTCCAATTCTTCAAAAACCCCGAAGACCCGGAGTTCCTCCAGGAGGGCCTTTAAAAAAAGGGGATTGGCGCACTGGGGGGCAGCCACCAGGTGCTCAAGCAAGCGCGCGTCCAGGGTCTTACGGTACTGGGAGAGATAAGCCGGAATGACCTGGCGAATTTCCACGGGATGCAGACCCGCCACCGTAAAGGTGGGCCAGCCGCGCTTTTTAAAAGCCTCAAGGGGGCGCGTCGCCAAGTCCGTGACATGCTCCCCGGAAATAGTGGAGAGGATGACCCGGATAGGGGGCGGAAAATAGTGGGGCAGCCAGCCCAGGTCCGGGGCGTTGTCCCGGTCTTCCAACTGGTTTAGAGCATCCAGGACTAGGACGAGGTGTTTCTGCTCCTTGCCGGCCCAAGCTGAAGCTTTCGCCAGCCACAGGGGCAGGGCCTCCCGGAGTTTGTCCGATTGGGCGGGCACTTCTTCCTGGTCCTTAGTGTGCCGTTTGATTTCTGAAATGAGGCGGTGCAACAGGTCTACGTAGTCGGTGCTCTGGGGCGTGGCCCCGATGAAGTGGCAAAACACGAAATCATCGGGGTGCTTCTCCCGGTAGGCCAGGAGCCAGTTGGCCAGCAGGGCCGATTTCCCCACCCCGGACTCCCCCTGAAGGACCAATGGCTTGTCATCACTCGCTGCATGCTTATCTAAGCGGTCATAATACTCCTGGCGGCCGATATAGACCTTGGCCCGGCTTAAGGCAAAGGCCTCGTGCTCCGCGGCCTCCCGGTCCAGGGGGTCCGGCACTTCTCCGGCAGGATATTCCCGGTCAATGGCGCACCACAGGTCCTCCAGGATCAGCTCCCCCAGAGCCTGGGGATGGGGATAGTCTTCCCAGAGGGGCAAACCGCTTTCCCGGATACGGTCTTTCAAGCGGACCAATTTGGCCTGGGCTGCAGGGCCTTCGGAGGAAAAATCAGGGCGGCGCTCTGGCGGAAGACCTTCTAGATAGGCCGGGTCCCGGAAATAAAAGTAGGAGCGCTTCGCCATTTCCGGATTCCGCAGCACCCCGTGGAGTATCTCCAGTTCGGTGACGCTGTGCTCCCAGTGCTCTGCCAGCCAGGGCTGCTCCTCCACCAACCGGGGATCGATCTTCTCCGGCACCCAGCCGTAGCGCTCCCCCAAAAGCCCGATGAAATAAGGGCGGCAAAGCTCAATCTCCCGCAGGCAGATGGGAAGTACCTCTCCACGGTTGGCCTGTTCTTCGGTCACGCCCCAGCGCAGGTCCACCTCCACGAACTCCACGGCCCGCTCCCGGCAGCGCCGCCGCAACTCCGGAAACACGTGCTTCACCAGGTGGTCCCGCTCCTCCTGCATGTCCCGAAAGGTGGAGGAGACAAAGACGCGGACGACCCGGTCTTTCATAATACTTGGAGGCGATGGCTGGTGGGACATATGCTTATCCTCCTTTCTTTGAAAGGAAGCTATACTTGCTCATCCGAACCTTTAATGAAAGATTAGTATCGATTTGTGTTACATTTACTAACCGCTCCTTTTTAGTTGCTTAATTCTTCGGCACCGGCAAATCATGGAAAAAAGAATTCAAAAAACTATTGCTCAAGAGGGCTTAAACTCTCATGTGCAAGTTGCTAGGTAACTGCAGATTGTTCTTAAAGACAGCATGTTAGCTTTTCCTTATAATCAGAATTTTTTTGGATATAATCATAAACTACATGTGGCAGTAAAATATAATTTTCAGGTTTGCGCCCTTCTAAAGCATCTTTTAAAGCTATATGCACATTTTCTTTTATACCCAATTCTTTATAAGGATCTTCCATCCACTCGATTCTGAAAATTCCGCTATCTAACAGATATTTTTCTTGTTCATCTAATATGAGCTTTGGATTCGGTGGAACATTACCACCCACAATAAATAGTGCTACTATCTTATGAAAATTACTATTGAACCCATAACATCGGTTTTTTATGTTTGTTAAGAGCTTTTTAATGGTATCATCATTTCCATTTGCATCGAAACATGTGAAATGCCTCTCTTCTGCCATAAAGAAGAGAGTAAAATGCTTATTTTGATTGAAACCAAATAGTTTAAAAGCATAATCTTCGCCATCCACGCGATATCTTTCAATGCCGTTTTGCATACGTGTTTTGGTTATTGTTTCTGCTTCCATATCGCCGATATCAGAAAATGTAACAAGAGGGCTATATATGTTGGTTGCCAATTTTGCCATAGCGTAGCGATGATTTTTAGTCTCCAGTAATAACTGATTTTTATGTATGCCATCATTCACTGCATATACTACTTTATCTATGAGAAAAGCAACTTGTGCGCTAAGAGCTCTCATAAACTCAATAGTATTTGGTGGATTACTATCTGAACAAATTATTCCAAGTCTAACCTCCCCTTTCTTCTTATTGGGGATTTTACTAGCAATTTGACTATAGTTGATTTCCATGACTCCTCTCCTCAATCAGTGCTGTCCGGTTAACTGATTAAAAATGGCCCGAAAACTCCCGGAATCTGTTAGAATGGGTTAGCACATAACTCACTAAACAGAAAGGAGAAATCGGACCATGGCCCATTGTAACACAATCTTTC
>JBFLZI010000034.1:0-23547 GCA_040756315.1 Thermodesulfobacteriota bacterium
GGGGGTTTGGGGGAGGGGGCAGGGGGCTACGACCCCTGGCCCCCTCCCCCAAAGCAACTAAACCAATTCTAATTCCCCTTGCTCAGTTTTTCCAGGCGCACGCCCAGAAGGCGGAATATTTTTTTCTTAGGGTTTTCCCGGCGGTCCAGGAAGGGCATCAGCAGTTTCATGGCTTCAAAATGGAGGCGGCGCAGGGAGTCAGTGGGCTGCGCCAGGGTGTGGGAGCGGGTTTTGGTGTCAAAGTCGGCAAACCGCACCGTCACCACCACAGTGCGGAACCCGGCAAAACCCTGGGCCAGCAGCCGGTCATGGACCCCCTGGCACATCAGCCAGAGGCGCTCAAAGAGGAAGCTCAGGTCTCTGGTGTCTTGGGGAAAGGTCTCTTGTTCCCCCAAGGATTTGGCTTCGTGCTCAAATTCCAGGGTGGCGCTGCTGCGGCCCCGGACTTTCTCGTACAGGGCCAGGCCCCATTTGCCGAACAGCTCCTCCAGTTCTTTAAGGGTCAGCTTTTTCAGATGGGCCACCAATTTAATGCCCCGGGTGGCCAGCAGACTTTCCGTCTTGGGGCCGATCCCCGGGATCTTCCGGACCGGCAGAGGGGCCAGGAACCCCTCCGCTTCCTGGTCGGTCACCAGGGTTAAGCCGTCGGGTTTCTGAAAGTCCGAGGCGATTTTGGCGATCATCTTGTTAGGGCCGATTCCCAAAGAGGCCGTGAGGTTCTCTTGATCTTTGATCTCCCTTTTAATTTGGCGGCAGATTTTTTGGGCCTTAAGGAAGGAGCCGCTGAAACTCAGGTCCAGGTAAGCTTCATCGATGCCGGCCTCCTCCACCAGGGGGACATACCGGCGCACCAGGGCCATAATGCGCCGGGAGACCTCCTTATATCGGGCAAAATTAGGTGGAAGGAAGACCACTTGGGGCTGTCCCCGGCGCTGGGCGGCCAGGGAGAGACGCCAGGCCCGGGTGATGGGCATAGCCGAATGGATGCCGTAGCCCCGGGCTTGATAATTGGCGGTGGACACTACCCCCCGGCCCTGTCCCCCTTTGGGGTCGGCCCCCACCACCAGGGGGAGTCCCTTAAGCTCTGGGTGGTCCCGTTCTTCCACCGCGGCAAAAAAGGCATCCATGTCCAGGTGGCCGATGATTTTCATTGAAGATGATTTTAAACCTGAAACCTCAGGGAGGAAAGGGCGGGAGAGAGGTAAGGCAGAATGCGGGCCGGCCCCCTTTGCCCCCGCAGGGACTGGGGGGTGTGGGGCAGGGTGGTCAGCGGGCCTGCGACCCTTTGCCACACCCCCAAATATCTCTCCAGAAAGGATGATTAACTGTTATTGTTGGCGAGTTGCTGCAATTTCTCCAGGGCCCGGTGCAGATTGGTCTTGGCCTCCTGATAAAAGGTGGGGCGCAGCTCAATGGCCCGTTGGAAGCACCTGGCGGCTTCCTCATAGCGACCCTCCAGAAAATAATGGACGCCGATGTTGTTATAGGCTTGGGCTTCATCGCCGGCCAGGCGGAAGGCTTGCAGGGCTTCGGGATAGCGCTGCAACCCCGCCAAGGCCATCCCCAAAAAGTAATTGATTTTGGTGTCTTTCGGGTCCAGGCCCTGACCCTTTTTTAGCCAGGTGACGGCTTTCTGGTAATCCTTCAGCTTCAAATAGGCCCGTCCCAAAGCGGTATAGGTCCCGGGATGGCGGGAATCCAGAGCTGCCGCGGCCTCCAAGGCCGCCACCGCGTCACGAAACTTTCCCGCCCCTAGATAGGCTATCCCCAGGAGGTGGCGGGTCTTGGCCCGGTTGGGTTCCCGGGCCAGGACCTGTTTGAATTCACTGATGGCCAGGGCATATTGCTTCTCCTGGAGGTGGACCAGCCCCAAGGCCTCGTGGGCCGCCAGCATATCCGGAGCCGCCAACAGCACCCGGGCCAGTTCTTTGCGGGCTGCTTCCAGTTGCCCGGTGAGGAGGAAGATCACCCCCACCCGGTAGCGTAAGTCATGGCGCCCGGGGTTGGTTTGCAGGATCTGCAAATAACTGAGCAGGGAACTCTCATAATCCCGATTCTGCAGGAACAGGTCCCCCAGCTCCTTCAAGTGGCCCGGGTCCTGATCCGAATCCGCATTTTTAATCTTGCGGTTGCTCCGGGAGACGGGGTGGCGTTCGTAGGAATCATAGGCCCCCGCCAAGGTAGCGGCTTCCAAGGGTCCTAAGCCATTATCCGACAATACCGTCTGATTTTGGGCGCATTGGCTCAAAAGCAGGGGTAGGGCCAAGAATATGACCAGCCGCCGCATGCCTCTGGATGGCTGCATGACCGTCACTCCCTTAGTCGGCCAAACTGGCCAGAAGGTCCTGCTGGCCTAAGAGATCGCGACCCAGCAGGATCCTGACCGGGATATCTTCGGGAAGTCTGGCATCGGTCTCCACCTGGGCCTGCTGAAAGAAACGCTGCTGCAAAGCCTGGGCTACCCGTTCGGATTCGGGCCGGTGCCGGATAATGGTCTGTTCCGCGCCCCAGTCTATGTAGTTGCCGATCCGGGCCACATAAAACCCTTCCCCACTGAGCAGAGACCGGGTGTTGTGGGCCATGTCCGGGGCGCCGTTGCCGTTTAGGACTTCGATACCGGTCTCGATCAGCTCTTTAGCGGTCAGAAAGAGGCGGCGCTTAGGTTTGGTGGGCGTATCGGGTTTAGGCCCGGGCCGATGGTCCGCCGGCTTATCTTCCACTTTCTTGGGACTGGTAACTTTGGGGGCCGGCAGGGGAGAGGACGGGGAGGAATCTCCCGGGTCCGGGGTCCTGGTCCCGCCGGGAGAGCTGCCCGTGTATTCAGGAGAACTCCCCTTAAGCAAGGAGGCCGGCGCCGCGTCTTGGACCAGAGGTTCCGGGACTTTGCGGCTGCGGGCCGAGGCGACTAATTCCTTCTCGGCCAAGGACCGGGCCGGTCTTGCTTCCGGGCGATCCTGGGACGGTGGGGCGGCTTTTTCCAGGTCGGCATCTTCGTCTTCATCCATCAGCTCCAGGTGAGCCGCCACCTTGATGGCCTTCTCGGGCCGGGGAGCAGGAGGTTTCGCCCGGGGTGGCTCTTTTAGCGGCTGGGGTTGGGTTGACTCATCCTTTTTGGGGTGATGGGGGGCGGCGTCATTCCGAGCCACCTGCACCGGAGCCGGCTCCGGGGGAGTTCCGGGACTGAGGTGGGCCGGGACGGTTCTGCCCAGGCTGGCCAGCACCTGTTGCATCTTGGCCTGGGCCAGCTTTTCCCCTTCGGCTGCCGCCCAAAGGCGCTGGGCCTCCCCTTCCTTGCCCAAGCGGCAGAGGAGCAGACCCAGGTTATTGCGAGCCACGACATTATGGGGGTTGCGGGAAAGGGCCTGGCGGAAACAGGCTTCGGCCTTGTCCCACTGACCGCCGAGATAATAAGAGTAGCAAAGGTTATTCCATAAAGCCGGGTTGGACTCATCCAGGGCCAGGGCCTTTTGATGCAAGCTCTGGGCCTTGTCAAAATCGCCCAACTCTTCATAGCATCGGGCCAGGGCGTCTAAGAGCTTCAGGTCCTGGGGCTGCTGGCGGTAAGCCTCCTCCAGCTCTTTCAGGGCCAAATCCGACCGCCCCATCAATTTGAGGTAATGGACGTTGCGGAGCAAATGGCTGACGTCGCCGTAAATCGGGCGGATGGTTAAATGATCGCCGTCACCCGGCCAGCCGTTGTGGCCATTGGCGTTAAGGGACCCCTGACAACCGCTTCCCCCCAGAAGCAGGAGCCCCATTAAGATGGTCGCCAAAAAACCGGCCAAGCGGCAGCCCGGCCGCGGCAACGCCCCCCTGCCCTTCTGTCTCAAACTGATTCTCTTCATGGCCATACCACCCTTTCCCCCCTGAAACCATTCCGGAAGGTGGCAGAAATGCGCCTGCTGGTCAAATGGACTGATAAATATCGGCCTAGTTATGGCAACCAGAGCCATAAACGTTGATCCTGCCCGGCAAGTGTTTATGGAAAGGCCTTCCAGGTTAATCAGTCAATTGTCTTTGAATTATCAAAGGAGCCGGCCTTTCTTGTTTTTCCTTGCCCTTGAAGCTCTTGTTATAACTCTCATAGAGAGTTTCCGTGGTTTTGGGGGCCATGCCCACCGGAGGAGTGTCAAAGGCACCCGGGGGATAGATCATTTGCTCCGCGGTATTATGGGAGAAGGAACGGCCATAATCCCTTTGCAGCGCGGTGGGAGACTCACAACCCCAGAGGAAAATCAGGGTCAGTCCGAGACTCGCCCAGATCTTTTTGGAGAGAGGGTGCGGTTTTCTCAGCATACCTACAGGCTCCCTGTCATTGCACCGGTTGGTGCCCGAATCCCGGGGGCAGATTCTCCGGAGGCGGAGGTGGACGCCGCTCCTTTTTCTTACCCTCCGTTTTTCCCAACAGATAAAACTCGAAATCATTAGGTTCCACAAAGCTATCGGTGGGCAATCGGGCCGTTTTCGGCTTCATGGGTTTGACCAGATGGGGCGTGGCCAGGACCACCAACTCCGTCTCGTTTTTCTGATACTGGCTGGAGCGGAAGAGAGTACCCAGAATGGGGACGTCCCCAAAGAGGGGGAACTGTCGAATAATATTGCGATGGGTATCGGACAAGAGGCCGGCAATGGCAAAGGTCTGTCCGTCTTTGACCTCCACATGGGTGGAGGTGCGTCGCACCCTCAGCCCCGGAATTTGCAGGCCGGCAATGATTACCGGAGCAATGGAGCTATCCAGCTCCGAAACCTCGGGCGCGACCTTCAGGGCAATCTTGTTCCCATCCAGCACCGTGGGGGTAAAGGTGAGGCCTACCCCAAACTTTTTATATTCGATAGTGATGACGTTGAATTGCTGGGGGACCGGCACCGGGAACTCTCCCCCCGCCAGAAAAGAGGCTTCCTGGCCGCTGGTGGCCACCAGGTTCGGTTCGGCCAGAATCCGTCCCAACCCCTTCTCTTTTAGAGCCGCGAAAAACATAGTCCACAAGATGCCACCGGCCTTGAAGCCCCCCATGGCGTTGATGGCCGTGCCAATGCCCATACCCAGGATGGTGGAGGTAAGGTCCCGGGCCCCGGTGGTCCCGCTGGGTTGGCCGACGCTGCCTAAAGCCGTCAGAGCGGAGGTGGTCAGGCCGTCTATCGTACTGACGCCGAAGTTGCCGGTACCGGAAACGCCGGAAAAGTTGACTCCCAGGCGCCGGCCGATATTACGGTTGATCTCGGCTACCCGCACCTCCACCATCACTTGCTGCACCCCTCCGACATGGAGGAGGTTGATCACCCGGCCTTTCTCCTGGGGGGGAGGTGAAGTCTGGATGGACCCTCCTCCCCCTCCGCCCATAACAATGGTATCACGGCTGGCTTTGGGGTCCTCCACCGCGCCGCCCCCCCCGGACTTGATTCCCAAAAAGCCTTCCGCCAGGGTGACGGCAGCCTGCTGGGCCGCCGGACTGGACACCTCCCCCGATAAGACGATGGCATTGCCACTGGGATAGACGGCGATCTTTTCTCTGGGCAGGAGTTGGTGGAGTTTCTCTTTCAGCAGGGTGACGTCGGCTTCCACCTGCACCGTGGCCGAAGTGAAGCGGGGCGGAGCGCCCCAGAGGCCCAGGTTGGTGATTCCGGGACCCAGGCCGTTGACATAAATCTCTTTCTCGGAGATCAACACGATATCGGCAATCTCAGGGTTGGCCACCGAGATCCGAGTAATGGGGAACGGCGTGCGCAACACCTTGGCCTGTCCCACCTTCAGGCGCAGGACCTGGGCGATCTCCTGGTCCTTGATTTTCTCCAACAAGCCGGCGGCCCGGGCGGGGCCTCCCTGACAGATTAAAGCCAGGGAGACCCCCCAAACCAGAAACCACCGCCAGGTACCCCGTTTCCCCCCCAAAAATCTCAAAACTCCGGTAAACCGGCTCATCTTGAACCCCTTTTGCGGTTTCTCCCTAAACAGGCCAAAAATTTGCGGCATTTTCCCCCAAGATGGACCTGGCCCTGGGCAGGGCCTGGGGCGGCAGAAGGCCCGGAAAAATTTTCACCCGATTTCTCCCGGCAAGTTCCAAACTGGTCACAGAAAATAAAAAGGCTAGTGAACACATTTGCATTCACGTTTCTAGTCGTCTTCTCTGATTTCAAACTTTAATAATTTTTTGTAAAAAAAAATTAATCACCGGATTAGTTAAGTTAGAGATCGGTGGGGCCAGCTTCAAAACCGGCCCACCATCGGGGTGGGAGAAGCTAATTTGGGGCGAATACAAGATTCGCCCCTACGACAATAGATTACATTTGCTGGATAATTGGTATGAGGCGGGAGGATTAATGGGAGTGACTAGGAAAGAAAATAAGGGAACTGCTTAGATCCTTAGTTCCACCTATTAATGGGAGCGGAGAAGAGATTAACTTTTTTCTGCCCCAAGTAATAAGTGGGGAGAGGGCCAGGAAACAACACCCTGCCGTCCTCTCCCCATCACTTATTTTTATCAGAGACCCGCCAGAAATCATCGGCCAGGCGCAGGATATCGTCTTCCTCCACATAGGGGCCGGTTTGCACTTCAATGATTCTCAAAGGCTCAGCCGACTGGTTTTCCAGGCGATGCGCGGTCATGGGCGGGACAAAGACGCTTTCGTTGGCCAGCACCTTTCTCACTTCCTGGCCGATGGTCACCTGGGCCTCCCCCTGGACCACCACCCAATGCTCCGCCCGGTGGCGATGCATTTGGAGACTCAGCCGCTTTCCCGGCAAGACCTCGATCTGTTTGACTTTGTAACCCAAGCCCACATCCATCACCGTATAATGACCCCAGGGACGCTGCACCGTAGCGTGCTGCCGGGCTTCGATGCAATTTTGCCGGTCCAGGGCGGCCACCAAATCCTTAACCTCCTGGACCTGCTCCCGATGGCAGATCAAGGTGGCGTCGGGGGTATCCACCACAATGAGATTATTGAGGCCGATAGTCCCCACCAGGCGGTCCTGGGCATAAAGGAGACAATCCCGGCTGCCCCGGTCCAAGATGCGGCCCTGGACCACGTTGCCGGATTCATCCGGAGGAAATAATTCCAGGAAGGCCCCCCAGGTGCCCAGATCACTCCAGCCCATGTCCACCGGCACCACCACCACGTTGTCGGCCCGCTCCAGGATGCCGTGGTCTAGAGAGATACTGGGAAGCCCCGGATAAATCTCGGCCAGGGCTTCGGGGTGGTAGTCTGGCTTCAACGACTTAAGCCCTTGGGATAACTCCGGCAGGTGACGGGCCAAGGCCGCCAGGATAATATCCCGGCGGAACATGAAGATGCCGCTGTTCCAGTAATAATTGCCCTCCGCCAGGAAGCTGGCAGCCGTGGCCAGGTCGGGCTTTTCCATGAATTTAGCGCACTTATAAGCCAGACCGGCGCTGTCCAACGGCTCGGCGGCCTTGATGTAACCATAACCGGTCTCCGGGCGGGAAGGCAGGAGGCCGAAAGTTACCAGGTAACCTTGCTCGGCCCATGCGGCCCCGATATCCAGTGCCTGCAGCAGACGGTCCAGGTCCCGGATATAATGGTCGGCGGGAAAGACCGCCATGACCGGGTCTCCCTCCTGGGCCAGAAGACGCACCGCGGCCAGTCCCACGGCCGCCGCGGTATTGCGGCCCACCGGCTCCAACCAGAGATGAATCTCCTCCCAACCTTTTTGATAGAGCTCCAGGCGGATGACTTCCTCCTGGGAGGCGTTGGTCACCACGGCCAGGCGCGCCAAGGGTATCCGGGGCAAGAGCCGGGCAATGGTGGCCTGGAGCATGGAGTCGGAACCGAGCAAGCGCAGCACCTGCTTGGGATATTGGGACCGGCTCAAGGGCCAGAAGCGAGTGCCGGAGCCGCCCGCCAGGATCACCGCGAACAAGGGATTCTTAGCCTGGTTAGAGGACATCAGCCTACTCCTAAGGCGGCCAGCTCCCCTTGCAGCAGGCCCTCCACCAGGGTCTGCATTTCCTTAAGCCTCTCGGGAGTGGCGGTTTCAAACCGCAGGACCAGGGCCGGTTGGGTATTGGAGGCCCGGACCAAGGCCCAGCCATCGGCAAAGTTAAGGCGCACCCCGTCTATGTCGATGAAGGGAATCTTTCCGGCCAGGCGGGTTTTTAAATTTTCCACTACCTGAAATTTGGCCTCATCCGGGCAATCCCAGCGAATCTCCGGGGTGACCACTGTGGGGGGCAGATCGGCCAGCAATTGGGTGATGGTCCGGTCCGCGGCCGCCAACAGCTCCAGCAGGCGGCCGGCGGCATAAACCGCGTCATCATAGCCGAAATAACGGTCGGCGAAGAAGAGGTGCCCGCTCATCTCCCCGGCCAACAGGGCCTTTTCTTCCAGCATCTTCTGCTTAATCAGGGAATGGCCGGTCTTCCACATCAGGGGGCGGCCCCCGTGGCGGGCGATATCGTCATACAGGTTTTGGGAGCATTTCACTTCGCCGATGATGGTGGCCCCGGGATGGGTCTTTAAAATCTCCCGGGCAAACAAGACCAGCAACTGATCCCCCCAGATCACCTCTCCCTGGGGCCCCACCACCCCGAGACGGTCCCCGTCCCCATCAAAGGCCACACCCACGTCCAGGGCCTCCTGACGCACCAACTCCTGCAAATCCTTCAGATGGGCCACCACGGTGGGATCCGGCAGGTGGGCCGGGAAATTGCCGTCGATCTCGCAATACAGGGGGTGGACTTCGCACCCCAAGGCCCGGAACAGCGACAGCGCCACCGGCCCGGCAGTGCCGTGGCCCCCATCCACCCCCACCCGCAACGGGCGGGAGAGGCGGAGATTCCGGCGCAGATAGTCCTGATAGGTCTCCAGCATCTCCTGGCTTTCCCGGCTGCCGGACCCGGAGATAAATTCCCCGGCCAGGGCCAGTTCCCGCAATTTCTGGATCTCCGCCCCGAAAATGGTGTGATAGCCGCTGCAGATCTTAAAGCCGTTAAACTCCGGAGGATTATGGCTGGCGGTGACCATCACCCCCCCCTCCGCCTGGCAGCGCCGCACGGCAAAATACAGGACCGGGGTGGGACAGACGCCGATATCGATCAAGTGGCAGCCGCTGGCGACCAGGGCCTCGCTCATCAGGTCGGACAAGGCCTGGGAACTCAGGCGGCAATCCCGTCCCAGGACCAGGCGCTGTTGCCCCTGGCGGTGGAAATAGGTGCCCAGAGCCCTTCCTAAAAGATAGACCTTGTCCGGGGTGAGGTCCGGCTGCACCAGCCCCCTGATGTCATATTCTCGAAAGATGGCGGGGTTCATGCCTCTCCTTGGGCCTTTGCCCTTGCTGAAAGGAATCTTTAAACTAAAACCTATTATATTATGAAAATCTCTTCAATAACCATCTAATTAGGGGCCTCAGGAAATTCCCGGTGGGGAGAGGGGGTTAAGGGAAAAATTAGCCGTCAGCGGTCAGCTTTCAGCAGTCAGCTTTAATTTTTTCCTTATTGATAGCTGATGGCTGACTGCTGAAAGCTGATAGCCTGTTTCCTTGGCCCTCCCCCCAACTGCTTCTAACCCATGATGCCGGCCAGGACTTTTTCCAACCGGGGGAATTCCCCGGGCCGTTCCCTGAGGCGCCGGCTCAGGGCGCTAAGGGCCTGGGGAATAAATTCGGCAAAATAGGCCTTGCCCTTAACCCGGGTCAAATAGCCGAAGGCCCCCAGGATTTGCAGGTTGCGACACAGGGCTAAATGATAATATTGCTCCCGAAATTCCCGGAGGTCTAGCGGCAATTGTTCCTTCAGCAAATTCAAGTAGTCATTCAGCAGGGTTTCTTGCCGGGACGGACTTAAAGCCACATAGGGGTCGATGAGCAGCGCGGCCAGATCATAACCCAGGGGTCCCAACCGGCCTCCCTGGAAGTCGATGACCCTTAACGAATCTTCTTTGATAAACAAGTTCCGGGATTGGAAGTCCCGGTGCAGAAAATAGTTGGACTCCCGGGGCAGCGCGCCCGTGAGCAGGCGGTCAAAGTCGGAGGCCAGGTCAGCCAGGCCCACCTCTAACCCCAGGTAGCCCTGAAGGAAGGCCTGGACAAAGTAGGTGCATTCCCGCTCCCACAAGAAGGCCCGATCCAGCGCCGGGGTATCAAAGCACCAGTCGGGATCGAAACTTTCCCGGCCCTGAAGCTGCATCCCCAGCAAAACCACCAAGGCCTGGCCATACCAGCGGCGGATGGTTTCTTCCCCGGAGAAATTCTTCACGGCAGCCTCTAAACTTAAATCTCCCAGGTCTTCCAGGAGCAGCCAGCCCTCTTCCCGGCAGTAAACATGGATCTCCGGCACCGGCACCCCTTGAATCCGGAGATGGCGGCCCAAATAGTAATAGGAGTCATTCTCATTGACCGCCGGGCCGGGAGGGAGAGGATGATACAGGAGGACCAGAGGAGGGTTCCCGACCAGCCGGTAAAAATTCCGGTCGGAGCCGTCCCCGGCCAGGGTCCGGACGCCGCTCAAGGTGGCGCCCAATTCGGCCACCGCCTCCATAAGCCGCCGGGTCCGGGGGAAAGCGGCCATCACTCTGCCTTAACCGGGGGCGGGGGCACGGCGCCGCCGGGAGTGCTGGGCCAACTCTTGAGGTGGAGGTCCCTTTGGGGAAAAGGAATCTCAATGCCGTGCTGCTGAAAGGCCTCAAAGATGGCGGTGTTCAGTTCATGGGTGGCCGGGATGCGGTCCCCCGGATTGCCCAGATGCACCCAGATGTTGAAGTTTAGGGAGCTATCGCCATAGGCCTCGAAAAAGACCTGGGGCGGCGGCTCAGCCACCACCCGGGGATTGGCCCGGCAGACTTCTTCAATAATCCGGGTGACCAGGCGGACGTCGGCTCCATAAGAGACTCCTACCTTCAAGGTGAGGCGGTTGACCCCGCGTCCGTAGTGGGTCCAATTGAGGATTTTGCCGGAGAGCAGCTCCGAGTTGGGGATGATCAGGACATAGCGGTCAAAGGTCTCAAAAACCGTGCTGCGCACCCGGATTTCCTTCACATGACCCCACTGGCCGTCAATGACCAGCAGGTCCCCCACCTTGATGGGCCGTTCAAAAAGGAGGATCAGGCCGCTGAGGAAATTATTGACGATATTTTGCAGGCCGAACCCCAGGCCGACCCCCAAACCGCCGGCCACCAGGGCCAGGTTAAACAGGGGAAAGCCCAGGATGCTCAAGGCCAGCAATATCGTAAAAGTTAAAATGAGGTAGTGCAGGCTGGTGGAAATGGTGTACTGAATGCCGGTATCCCACTCGGTGCGGGGAAAGACGTGGACTTCCAGTAAGCTGCGGGCGAAGCGGGAGCCCCAAAAACCCAGATAGAGGACCAGGACGGTCAAGGCCAGATTGAGGGGCGTGAGTCGCAGATAACCTAGTTTCGGCCCCCAGTTCAGCCAGTTCACCAGCAGGAGCAACTTTTCCGTTTCCAGGCCCCAGACCCAAAGGGTGCCCATGATCAGGACCGCCACCAGGATGACCGTGACCCCCTGGTCGGCCAGGCGGAAAAACCTCTGGAGGATTTCCGCCTGCTGGGGATATCTCTTGATGGCCCAGCCCCGTTCGGGGTGGAGCAAATGGTGGAGCACCCGGTCCACCCCCAGGTACAGGAGCCACAGCAGCAGGAGGGCCGCGGCGGTGAGGGCGCCGGCTTCGGCCATATAGGTAGCCAGATTCTGGAACCCCAGGAGGTCCGCCAAAATAATCACGCTCAACAGGATCAGAACCAGGCCCCGGAGGAGGCGCATTACCTCCAGGCGCCGGAGCCAGGCCGGGCCGGGCAGCTCGGACAGGAGCGGCGCCAGATAGGGACGGCGCAGGAGCCATAAGCCCCAACCCAAGAAGCCCACCCCGAAGAGATGTCTTAAGAAGAGGCCGCTGGCCGCGGGCAGGTTGAGCTGTTCCGCGCATTTCAACCCCCAAAGCCCCAAAAATACATAGGCCAGAAAGACCTTTAAGGAACGGCGATAGAATCGGGCGGTTTGATCATCCAAGGGCAACAGGCCGCCGGCGGTTCCCCCGGCAAAGAAAACCTGCACCAGGCGGCTCCCCAGACGCCAAGCCACCAGGGTGATCAGGAGGTAAAAGAGGCTGCGAGCCACCGGGTTGGGCCATAAACCCAGGATGCCGAGAGCCAACCCCAACCAAATAATCAAACCTAAAAGAAAAAGGTTGGCTAAGAAGGTCTGGCCGATGTGCAGCAAGGCCTTAAAAATCCGGCTCTGCGCCCGGCCTTGCCAGTTCAGCAAGGCGTTATTGGCCCAGGCCCCGCCCCGGCGCGCTCCCCAGCCGAGGAGTAAGAGGGAGGCCAGGAGGCCCAGCCAAATAGCCAGGTGGTCCCGGAAAAATTTGACCAAGACCCCGGAAGTATAGAGAGGCGCCAGCCGGTTATAGCCTTGCTCCGGCAGGGCCACCAGGGTTTGCGTGGTGCGGGCCACCCGTTCCCAAAAAGACCGGGGGGCCTGGCGTTTTAAGAGTTCCTCTTTCCAAACCAACTCCACGAATTCTTTGAGTTCGGCCCGGGTGTCGGCCAAGAGCAGCCTTTCTTTTTCCAGCAGTTGCCGTTGTCTTTCCAAAGTTTGCCGCAGGCGGGCCGCTTCGGCCTGCTGCCGGGTCGCCAATTGTTGGTATCTTTGATAGGCTTTATTTATCTCCCGGGACCGGGCCACCGGATGCCCGGTTTCCAGGAGATGCCGCCATTCCTCCTTCAGGGTGACCTGGGAGGCCGCTTGGGCGGTTTGTGCCTGGTTTAGGGTTTCCAGTTCCCGGTCCAACTCCCGTAAACGAGAGTTTATCTTGTCTTCCTCCTGGCCATAGGCCTGGAGCGCCGCTTCCGCCTGAGGTAAAAAAAGGCTCTTGACCGCCAAAGCAGCCTTCAGAGCGCCTAAATCAGACCGGCGTTTCCGGCCTTCCCGCTGGGCTTGGGAGATGGCCTGAAGAGCGGCCCTGGTCCGGGTCGTTAAAGTGGTGATCTCCTTTTCCAGACCCTCCGTCCCCTTGGCCAGGAGTCCGGGCCAGGCTTGGCCCGGAGCGGCCGGCGCCGCCCCTTGGGGCCGGGGGCCCTCAGGCGCACGGGCCGAGGCCGGGGAAAATGCTGCCGCGAGCAGCAGAATCAGTCCCAACAGGATCAGCGGGTACCAACGGCGTGAAACAGTCATTGCCCCTCCGCAGTTTTATCTGATGGCCTTACTTTATCTTATAAGCCGGTGTCAGGATTGCCAATCAGGATTATATCTGACCCTTCCAAGGGACAGGAGCGACGGCAAGTTTGAGTGGTCTGGTTCCTTTTAAACAGATGCGGCTGTTCAGGTATCATATCATAATCCCGAGGGGTGGTGGCCTTTCTGAGAGTAGATGAGCCGGACCGACTCCCTCAGTCTCGGTTATAACCCCGCATTGAGATAACTTTAGGCTTTAAACCAGCTCCCCGACAAAGGCTGACATTTATTTATTGATAAATAGAGAATATAACGTTAAAGCATTGGCAGCCTGAATCGCTTTTAGGGCCTGGTGCCGTATGGAACTATCCCCCCGTCTCTTCAAGATCGCCCGGCCGATCCTGCGGCCCCTGTCCTGGGGCGACGCCGTGGTATTTTTAGGCATTGCCGCGCTGGTTTACCTCGGTATCCGTTTGGGCCTGGGCGCGCCGGAAGTGATTAAGGGGCCGGAGATTAACCTCTCTCCCGGCGTCCTGCCCTACTATGCCAGCCTGTCCCTGGGACGCATGTTTGCCGCCTACGTCCTCTCCGTTGTTTTCTCTCTGATATATGGTTCCCTGGCCGCCAACCATCGCCAGGTGGAGAAGACCCTCTTGGCCCTGCTGGACGTCTTGCAGACCATCCCCATCCTCTCCTTTTTGCCGGTGGTCTTGTTAAGTTTTACGGCTATTTTCCCCCAGTCGGTGGCCCTGGAACTCTCCTCCATCTTCCTGATCTTCACCAGTCAGACCTGGAACCTGACCTTTGCCTGGTATCAATCTTTGACCACCATCCCCCGCACCCTGTGGCAAGCCAGCACCGTTTTCGGCTTTAACCCCTGGCTGCGCTTCAAGACCCTGGAGCTGCCCTTCGCCGCCATCTCCCTGATCTGGAACAGCATGGCTTCCTGGGCCGGGGGCTGGTTCTTCCTGATGGCCGCGGAGATCTTCAGCGCCGGGGAGCGGAATTTTCGCCTGCCCGGGCTGGGGGCTTATCTTCAGGAAGCTGCCAATCAAGGGAATCTTACTGCCATCGCCTGGGGCCTGGGGACCCTGGTGTTGACCATCGTCGCCCTGGACCAATTGGTGTGGCGGCCCCTGATCGCCTGGTCCGAGCGCTTCAAGATGCAGATGGTTGAGAGTGAAAATCCCCCTACTTCCTGGTTTTATGATGCTTTCCGCAGTTCCGCTCTCGTCAATCTGGCCTACCGGGGCTTTTTCAGCCCGGTGGCCCGGCGCTTGGACGAATGGTTGTCAGCCCGTTTTCCGCACCGAGAAGAGCCGGGGGGAGTCAAATCCAGACGCCTGTGGCCCTGGTATCTCCTGGGAATCGCCGTGGGCTTGGGAGTGCTTTACGAATCCTTTCTTGCCGGACAGATGTTAGGGACCGTGTCCTTAAAACAATGGGGCGGCATCGGCGCCGGGTTAGGCGCCACCCTGCTCCGGGTCCTGGCCGCGTTGATCATCGCCCTGGCCTGGACCGTGCCCCTGGGAGTGGCCATCGGCACCAACCAGCGTCTGGCCACCTGGCTGCAACCGCTGGTGCAGATTATTGCTTCGGTGCCCCCCACTGCGCTCTTTCCGGTGCTCCTGCTCCTGGTCTTGGGGCTGCCCGGGGGATTGAACATGGCCGCGGTCTTACTCATGCTCCTGGGCACCCAATGGTACCTTTTGTTTAACATCATCGCCGGAGCCAGCGCCATTCCCCAGGAGTTGAAATATACCTCCACCCTGCTACAATTAAGCCGGTGGGAACGGTGGCGCACCCTGATCTTACCGGCCATCTTTCCTTATGCTATCACCGGGGCCATCACCGCGGTGGGAGGGGCCTGGAACGCCAGTATCGTGGCGGAATACACCCAGTTCGGCGGCCGGACCTTCAAGACCACCGGCATCGGCGCCCTCATCGCCGAAGCCACCGCCGGCGGCGATTATGCCTTGCTCCTGGCGGCCACTCTCAGTCTGCTCCTGACGGTGGCGGCCATCAATCGCCTGGTGTGGCAATATTTCTATCGATTGGCCGAAGAGAAATATCGCCTGGAATAACGGATTATGGCTGCCGATAACAATTTGTTGGAACTTAAAGACATCAGGCAGGTTTACGGCGCCGGGGAGCAAAGCTTCACCGCCATTCAGAACGTCAACCTGGCTCTGAAGGAGGGGGAGTTTGCCGCCTTGATCGGCCCCACCGGCTGCGGCAAGAGTACTCTCCTCAGAATTATCACCGGCCTGCAAGCGCCCACCGGCGGCCAGGTGCTCTATCGGGGCCAGCCGCTGCTGGGGGTCAACCCCCATGCCACCATCGTCTTCCAGACCTTTGCCCTGTTTCCCTGGCTCACCGTCCAGGAGAATGTGGAAGTGGCCCTCCGGGCCCGGGCCGTTCCCGCTAAACTGCGCACCTCCCGGGCCATCGACCTGTTGGACCGAGTCGGCCTGGACGGCTTTGAGACGGCTTATCCCCGGGAACTTTCCGGGGGCATGCTCCAGAAGGTGGGCTTTGCCCGGGCCATGGCGGTGGAACCGGAGTTGCTCTGTCTGGATGAGCCTTTCTCCTCCCTGGATGTCTTAAGCGCCGAATCTCTCCGGGGAGAGTTGCTGGAACTCTGGACCGGCGGCAACATCCCCACCCGGGCCATTCTCCTGGCCACCCACAATATCGAGGAAGCCGTCTTCCTGGCCGACCGCATTGTGGTAATGGATAAAGACCCGGGCCGGGTGATGATGGACCTGAAGGTGGAGCTGCCCCACCCTCGCCAGCGCAAAGACCCCAAATTTCTAGACCTGGTGGACCGGGTCTATATGGTCCTGGCCGGGCACACCCAACCGGAGCACCTGGAGCTGGGCACCGCCCCCGGTGAGCCGGGGCGCACCCGCAGCCTGCCCCACATCACCATCGACGACCTGGCCGGGCTGTTGGAATACCTGGACAGTCTCCCCAGCAACCGGGCCGACATCTACGCCCTGGCCCAGGAGCTGCAGCTCAGTTCCGACGATCTGTTGCGCCTGATCGAGGCCGCGGAGCTATTGGGGTTCGCCACCATAGCTTACGGCGACATTACCCTGACTTCCCTGGGGGAGACCTTTGCCGAAGCCAGCATCCGCTCCCGGAAGGAGATCTTTGCCACCCGCATCCGGCGGCTGCCCCTCTTCCAATGGTTGCGGAGCATGTTGGGCGCAGCCGACAGAAAGCAACTGGAATGGGACGTGGTGCAAAAAGCCCTGGAACTGGAATTTCACGCGGAGGAGGCCGAACGCCAACTGGAAACCGCCATCAACTGGGGCCGTTACGCCGAACTCCTGGCCTATGACGACTCCAGCGAGGTCCTCTTCCTGGAACCCACCGGCGCTTGATTTAAGATAAACTGATGATTCCCTTTGCTCCGCAAAGAGGATCATGTTTTTAGATTGGGGGAGGGCCAGGGACCTGAGGTCTCGGCCCTCCCCCCACACTCTCTAGAAATCCTGCTCAACCTGACTCTGAAAAGGGGGAGTCCCGCCAGGGAGGAAGTCATGAAGGTTTTTATCACCGGGGGATCGGGATTTGTCGGCTCCTTTCTGTCCCGGGAACTGGCCCTGAAAGGTCACGACGTAACCATCCTCACCCGCAGAGAGCAGCCCCCCGCCCCCGTCCATAGCCGCATCAGCTATCTGGTGGGCGACCCCACCCGGGAAGGTCCCTGGATGGGGGCGGTCCCGGAGCACGACTGGATCATCAACCTGGCCGGGGCCTCCATTTTCGCGCGCTGGACCAAAAAGACCAAGAAAGTCATTCACGACAGCCGCACCCTGACCACCCGGAATCTGGTGGCCGCCCTGGCTGCCGGAGACCGGCGGCAGCTCTTTTGCAGCACTTCCGCCCCGGGGTACTATGGCTCCCGGGGAGAAGAGACCCTGACGGAAGACTCGCCGCCGGGGGATGATTTTCTGGCCCAGGTGGCCCGGGACTGGGAAGCCGAGGCGCTTAGCGCCCAGGAACTGGGAGTCCGGGTGGTGATCACCCGTTTCGGCATTGTCCTGGGGCGGGAAGGAGGCATTCTGGCCCAATTAGTACCCTTGTTTAAATCATTTCTGGGCGGGCCGGCTGGAGATGGTGCCCAATGGTTTTCCTGGATACACCAGATGGATTTGGCCCGGGCCTTTCTCTTCCTTTTGGACCACCCGGAGCTCTCCGGACCGGCGCACTTCACCGCGCCCAATCCGGTGCGCAACCGGGACCTGGCCCGGGCCTTGGGCCGGGTGTTGCATCGCCCCGCCTTCCTGGCGGCCCCGGCTTTTATGATGCGCTTAATTTTGGGGGAACTGGCCGAGGTGGTGCTCACCGGCCAGAAGATGGTCCCGGAAAAGCTGGTGGCCGGGGGCTTTAAGTTCCTCTTTCCTACCATTGACTTAGCCCTGAACCACCTCCTGGGCAAAGGGGAAGATTAGAAAGCTACAGGCCGGGACCATCTTCTTCCAATAATATTTATTTAGAACATATGACAAAAATATAAAGCTTGTGATTTCTAAAATATTATAGCACAATCTATTGGCTTAAATCAGGCAGGAGACGCCGGCACCGTATCGGGGAAGGACTTAACGGAGACACCATTTTGCCAATGGTATGGGGCCGGGACCAGGAAAGCCGGTCCACAATTTCGCCTCGTTCTCCACCACCCCCAAGTAAGTATCCCCCCGGACTAAGCCTGGCCATCATTTACGGGATGCCTTGGATAGAGGCACTGCCCCCCCGGGGCGGAAGGCAACCGAACCAGGCGCAGCCGGCAAGATTAGTGAGGAAGACCTAGTTGGACCCCAAGCAAACTCCCCCCTCCTCCTTCTTTGGTTCGGAAACTATTTTATTGGTGGAAGATGAGGAGGTGGTGAGGCAGGTAACCCGGAAGATCTTGGAATATTATGGTTATTCGGTGTTGGCCGCCAGTAACGCCGGCGAGGCCTTGGCCATCGCCCAACAACACCCGGGACCCATCCATCTATTGCTCACCGATATTCTCATGCCGGGCATGAGCGGCCGGGAGCTGGCGGAACATTGGCTCTACCGCTATCCGAATTCCAAGGTTCTGTTTATGTCCGGTTATACCGGCAACAATATTGTGCAACTCGGGGTTTCCAAGGATAAGTTTGCCTTTATTCAAAAACCTTTTAAACATGACACCCTGGCCCACAAAGTGCGGGAGGTTCTCGGTTAAGGCCGGGGTCGGCTTCGCTTAACAAGGGAGCCCCCCCGCTTTTAATCTTCCCTGCTTACCAGCCCCTTAATCCCTGTTACTTGCTTTATTTAAGACCTGCAGTCAATTTTAGTTGACAGAATTTCCCGTATATAATACTGTAAAGGCCGTTGTAATGGGGGATTGCCACAGGATTAGGGGAAATTATTTATAAGACGTTTAGCGAAGACGGGTAGCAAGATTTATATTACTAAATTCCTTTCGAGGCAAATAATGCCGCCCCTTCTCTTAGATGATTTTTTAACTGGGTCAGCGTTCTTATTTTCAATAACCTTCTAAGTAAATAGGTCGGTCTTAAATAGAATTCTCTATAAGCCCTTTTGTGCAATTCCTCAATCTGGCGTTTTGTTAAAAATTCATTTTGCATCGGTATGGAATGGCCGGACTGATCCATGATCATTAGATCATTGCCGATTAATCCTTTTTTAAGGGCATAATCCCTTAATTTGGTCTTCATGCGGGGGACCGGGACATTAAAAGACGCATAATCACAGGGCAGCATTTTGGCAAACTCAATGGTATCCAGGCAGGAACTGACGGTGTCACCCGGAAGACCGATGATAAAGGTGCCCACCGTATTTATCGCCAATTTACGGCACCCGGTGAAGGCGGTCATAATATCCGCCTTATTAATCTCCTTCCCCGTACTGGCCAATATTTCTTGATTTCCTGATTCCACCCCGAACATAATGGTATGGCATCCGGCTCTTTTCATTAAATTGAGTAAATCGGCATCGACGAGATCCACCCGGGAAAAACAGACCCAGGTTAAATCTAAAGGCACCATTCGGTTTAGGAGATCTGCCGTTCTGGCGCGATTGATACCAAAGGTCTGGTCATTGAAATATATTTCCTTGATGCCCAACGATTTCAAGTACGCCAATTCTTCAATGACATCAGCTACCGGTCTCATTTTAAAAGGTAGATTGGCCATGATGCAAAAGTTACATTTATACGGGCACCCATAACTGGTCAACACCGTGGCGAACGGTTCCCTTTTACAGAAAGGATACCGGTACAACCTATTCTTAAACAGGTCATGTCTGGGGCGGGGTATCTTAAAGGTCCGGGATGATTTGCCCTGAGGGGATTCTACTTTCCCATTTCTCCGGTAAACAATATGGGGGCCGTCAGAATTGTCTATCCACTGGAGAATGGCGTCGCTGGTGAAGTCCAGCAATGCCGCGTCGATGCAGGGGTATTTCTCCAACAAGGCGGCGGTATCCTCCATGAAGATGTCCCCGGTGCCGATCAGGCGCACGGGTAGCATCTGCTTGATCTGTTCCAGAAAGCGGAGATCTTCGGCAAAACTTACCGACCCGGTTAAAAAGACAATAACATCCGGGGCGAGGGCCTTGATAATTGATAATGTCTGCCAGTCATTCAAATTTTCAATGATGGCATCCAGAACCACCGTATGATGTTCCTGATTAATGATTCCTGATAGAATTAAAAGATCGGTGGGCTGATTAATATAATTTGCCTTGGAGATCTTGCTGCAATAATAATCGCGTAAATATAAATTTTTACCCGGCGGATTTAATAGAAGCACTTTCATTTTCTTAAGGGCACCCTGATATAATTCAAATGCTTAATATTTTTATAGTGGATCGTTTTAATTATCCCGGTTAAAGGTAACGAATATGGATATCAATCTGGTCAGGAGGATTGATTATTACTTAGGCATCCCCTTGAGCTTTATCTTGACCATCATCCATCGGCTGGCCAAGATACTGAGAAAAAACCCCGATATACCGCCCCTCCCCAGAAACGTACTGTTCATAGAATTATCCGAAATGGGCAGCGCCATTTTGGCTTATTCGGCCATGCGCCAGATCAAACAACTCTACCCCCAGGCCAGCCTGTATTTTACTATTTTTGAGAAGAACCGAGCCAGTGTAGAGATTTTAAATATTATCGACCCGGATAAGATCTTCACCATCAGAGATGACTCTTTTATTCGATTCACTTTTGATACTATCAAAGTATTGTTTAAATCAAGAATAAATAAAATCGATACCGTGATAGACCTGGAACTCTTTTCCCGTTTCTCCAACCTCCTGAGTTATCTAAGCGGCGCTAATAATAGAGTCGGCTTTAACAATTATTACGGTGAAGGTTTGTATCGCGGTGATTGGCAAACCCACAAAGTTTATTATAACCCCCACCGGCACATGGCGTTAAATTTCCTGGCCCTGGTCCAATCCTTGAACAGTGATACCCAAGATATCCCTTTATTGAAAGTTAAGATTGACGAGCACGATGTCATTCTCCCCCGGGTGGCGCCGGATGAGACCCGGCAGCAAGACCTCTGGGCGAAATTGAAACAAATTAACCCCGATATCCGTGAGACCGGCAGAATAATCATCATCAACCCGAACGCCGGCACCATACTGCCGGTAAGGGCCTGGCCGCTTGCCTCTTATGTGGAATTAGTCAAAAGACTTCTCCAAGACGAAAACCATTACATTATTATCACGGGCAATCACGAGGCCCGGGATGACGCCCAAACCATTACCGCGGCCGTCCAGAATCGCCGCTGTCTCAACCTGGTGGAAAAGACCTCTTTTCAAGAATTGCTGGATCTCTACCATCTGGCCGATCTCCTGATAACCAACGACAGCGGTCCGGCTCATTTTGCTTCCTTGACCCCCATCAGCACCATGGTGTTTTTCGGACCGGAAACCCCTCTATTATATAAGCCCTTGGGGGAAAAGGTGCACGTTTTCTATAGCTCTCTGGCCTGCAGCCCCTGTCTCACCGCGTTTAACCACCGCCATACCCCCTGCCGGGACAATAAATGCTTGAAAAGCATCGGCGTAGAGGAAGTTTATAGCTGCATCAGAGAACAGCTCAACGAGAAAAAAATCTAAGGATCAGGCGGGAGACCGGAGAGAAAGCGGCGGATCGCCCATTTTTGCTTTAAGGTCAGGCCCGGATGCCGGGCTTGCATGAAGCTCTGGCCGGCTTGATCCGGAGATGACGGCCCCGGGGGCACGGTTTTGGGAAAAGTCTGGTAATACCTTAAGGAGGCCTGGCTCATCCCCACATATTCCTGGCGCCAGGCCGGCAGACTAAGGAACTGGCCGGCCACCATGATCAGCACCAGAACCAGGGGCAGGACGCGGCTCACCAGACCCTGGGGCCGGCGCCGGTAGAGGATCAGCCAGGTGGTCCCCAAAAGAATCAAGGCACCCATCAAAGTAAACACGGCATATCGGGGGACAAAGGCCTGGTCAAGGGAGCGCTGGTAACGGATCAGGGAGGTCAGGATAAAGGGGAGGGCGTTCAGGGTAAAGGCCCACAGGGCCAGCCGCCGCTCCTGAACTTCCCCCCAGCGGCCGATCACCCCCAGGCAGAGGATCAACAGGCTCACCCCCAGAATGTAGGCCCACAGGGGAAAATGATAATGCCCCCAGAACAGATAGAGAAACGGGGAGAGAAACGCGGCGTAAAATAAATGCACCAGATAACCGGGGCCGGGGAGACCGGCGAAAACCCGGGTGTTATGGCTGGCCGCGGCGCTAAAGCCGGCAAAGGTGAGATAGCCCCAACCGAAGAGAAGATAGACCAGGCCGATCACCGCCGCCATAGACCAGAAGCGCTTCCGGCCGGCGACGCCGCCGGTAAAGAGGGCGTAGAGGGGCAAGGCGGCCAGGCCCAGGACGATGAAGTTATTGGCAAGGATGGCGAGCCCGGCGCACAGGCCCATTCCCAAAAGATAAGCCCGGCGGGGATAGGTCAGATAGCTGTCCGCCCACAATAGTGCCCCCAGGAAAAAACCCAAACTGAGAATCAGGGTGATATTGTGGGCCGTCCAGATATCGGTGGTGTGCGCGCCGGAGAGCACATAAACCAGGGCCAGGGTCAGAGCCAGGTAAGGACTGAAAAGCCGCCGATAAAACAGAAAAAGGAGAAAGGCGGTGACGCCCACCAGCAGGCAATTGATGAGCACCAGGAAGCTGTAGTGGGTGCCGAAGACCCTGAGGAGAGTATAGAAAATCACCTTAAAGAAGGGATACCAATGCTCCGTGTCCGGGGTGATGAGGTATTGTCCCAGGGAATTGTTGGAAATCTGCCACAGGGCAATCCAGTCATCCCCGTTGAAGAACAGGTAGGGCCGCCAGAAGACCGCCACCGGGGCCATAAGCAGGAGCAGGGCAACCCATAAGTTGGAAAACCCCCGGGGGGTGGCGGAAGCAGAGGGGTCCCTTGGACTCATGCCCATTTCAGGCCTTTGAGGGATTCCAGACTGGGATAATGGGTAAGGTCATGGCGGATGGGGGTGACGGTGATAAAGCCGGCCTGGAGGGCGCCGTAATCCGTATCCGGGGCCAGGTCCCGCCGCTCGTTGATGGCGGACAACCAATAATAGACATTCTCCCGGGGGTCCACCCGGCGCTCGAAACGTTCCACCAGTTGTCCGGTGTCCTGGCGGGTGATCTTTATACCCCGAATCTTTTCCCGGGGAAGGGGCGGCAGGTTGACATTGAGGCACACCCCCTGAGACCAGCCGGACCACTCCTTCATCTTCGCCAACAGCTCCCGGGCCAGCCGGGCGGCCTCGACAAAATCCGGATCCTTGTAAGTATTCAAGGACACCGCCATGGCCTTGACCCCGAGGATGGCCGCTTCGGTGGCCGCGGAGACGGTGCCGGAGTAAAGCACATTGACACCCACGTTGGCCCCCAGATTGATGCCGGAAATGACCAGGGCCGGCGGCTCCGGCAACAACTCGGCCAAGGCGATCTTCACACAATCCGCCGGGGTGCCGCTTACCGCCCAACCCTGGCCACCGCCCTTGAGAGCCACCTGCTTCACCCGCAAGGGGTTGCTTAAACTGATGGCATGCCCGACGGCACTCTGCTCACTCTCCGGGGCCACCACCGCCACTTCTCCCAGATGCCGCAACTCCTGATGCAGCGCGGTGATCCCCGGGGCATGAATCCCATCATCGTTGGTTATTAGTATGGTCATGGTTGGTTATATGGTTTTGGGGAGGGGGCTAAGGGCCAGTGGCCCTTACCCCCTCCCCCAAGCCCCCACATCAATCCCTTAGGGGGGTTAAAAGTTAGATGGGGCGGGGGCCAAAGGCCCCGCCCCAACCAAACCCCTTAAGCGGGTTGGGAGGGGGGTGTGG
>JBFLZI010000035.1:0-22192 GCA_040756315.1 Thermodesulfobacteriota bacterium
CCCGCCCTTGTATATTAATTTTACGGAACATGTAGTAATTTATCCTGGTACGATACAAGGAATCCGGGGAGGCCCGGAGCCACCCCCGGCCCGCCTGGGGCAGACCCCAATTATCTGCCCCAGGCAGGGCCGGGGGGATAAAAGGTTGCGGACGTGGCAGCCCGGCCCGCCCTAGGTCCTTAGAGACCGTCTCGTAGCATGGGCGCCACGTCCCGCTTGCCCTAAGCCCGAACAGTCGGCTGAGACCATGATCTCGCATCTACAAGGACGGGAAAGCAAGCTATGAAGACGCAAGTTTTTGTGGGACTCGATGTCTCCAAGCAGCGCCTGGACGTGGCCGTGCGGCCCCAAAACCGCCATTTCGTTACTCCTAACCATGACCGTGGCATTAAGCAACTGGTCAAACGCCTGGCGGCCCTCAAGCCCCAGCTCATCGTCCTGGAGGCCTCCGGCGGCTATGAGTTTCTGGTGACCGCGGCCCTGGCCGAGGCCCAACTGCCGGTGGCCTTGGTCAATCCCCTGGCGGTGCGGAAATTCGCCGGGGCCACCGGCAAGCTGGCCAAAACCGATAAGATCGACGCCCAGGTCCTGGCCCACTTCGCCGAAGCCCTGAAGCCGGAACCCCGACCTTTGCCGGATCAGGACCAGCAGCTTCTTAAGGCGGCCCTGCAGCGGCGTCTGCAGGTGGTGAAGATGATCGGCCAAGAAAAAAACCGCCTGGAAAAGACCTTCATCCCGGCCCTCCGCCAGGATATTCAGGCCCACCTTACCTGGCTCCAGCAACGCCTGGAACAGTTGGACCGGGATCTCCACGACCAGATCCGCAATAGTCCTCTCTGGCGGGACCGGGACCGTTTATTACAGAGCATCCCAGGCGTCGGCCCCATCGTTGCCCAGGCGGTTATGGCCCAGTTGCCGGAGGTGGGCACCTTGCCCGGCAAAAAGGCTGTGGCTCTGGTGGGAGTGGCCCCTTATAACCGGGATAGCGGCCGCTTCCGGGGCAAAAGGATGATCCGGGGGGGCCGCAGCTACCTGCGCCGCATGCTCTATATGGCCGCGGTGGTGGCCTCTCGCTGGAACCCGGTGATCCGCGCCTTTTACCAACGCCTCCTGGCCGCGGGCAAACCCAAAAAACTGGCCCTCACCGCCTGTATGCGCAAACTCGTTCTCATCCTTAACGCCATGGTGAAAAACAATCAACCCTGGAATCAATTTGTCACCCAGGCACCTTGACTTGAAAGACAGTCGCTACCGGCAAAAGAAATCGGTTTCATGATGATAATTCCTAAGGGATGCCTCCATCAACTAAAATACCCGCCATTGAAACAAAAAAGCCCGGTCCCTGAGGACCGGGCTTTGGGTTTCTGAAGAAGTCTTAAGGTGGGGCGCGGCGCGCCCTCTACCTGGTTCGGGTTTAATCCACCTTGGGCCGGGGGTGCATGCCGGCGGCTTCCAGGATTTCCGGCACCCGCTCCTCCCATTCAATGGCCATGAGGTGGATGCCGGCGATGCCCTTCATTTCCAGGCACTCCTGGATCTGCTCCACCGCGATCTTGATGCCTTCCTCCGCCTGTTTGTCCTTGGGGACGCCCTTCAGGCGGGTGATGTAGGAATCGGGGACGTCCAGGCCGGGGACGAATTTCTTCATGTAGTTGGCCATACCCACGGATTTTAAGGGGGTGATGCCGGCCAGGATAAAGGCCTTCTCGGTTAAGCCCATGTCATTGGCCATTTCCATGAACTTGCTGAACTTTTCCATGTTGTAGATACACTGGGTCTGAATGAATTGGGCTCCCGCGGCGATCTTTTTGCCCATGCGCACCACCCGGAACTCAAAGGGGTCGGCAAAGGGGTTGGCCGCGGCGCCGATGAACATGGCCGGTTTGCCCTGGACCTCGGTGCCGCTGATCATCTTGCCGTCGTCCCGCATGGTTTTGACCGCGTGCAGGAGATTGACGGAATCCAGGTCAAAGACGTTTTTGGCGTTGGGGTGGTCCCCAAAGGACTGGTGGTCTCCGGTGAGGCAGAGGAGATTCTTGATGCCCAAGGCCGAGGCGCCCAGGACATTGCTCTGGAGGGCGATGCGGTTCATGTCCCGGGTGACCATCTGCATCACCGGCTCGATGCCCATATCCATAAGAATGCGGCAAGCCGCCAGGGAACAGAAGCGCACCACCGCGGTCTGATTGTCGGTGACGTTGACCGCGTCCCCGTAACCTTTGAGGTATGAGGCTTTATGGCGGAAGTGCTCGGCATCCGCGCCCCGGGGGGGGCCGCATTCGCAGGTGACGGCTTTCTTCCCGCTTCTTAAGATTTTTTCCAGGTTGCTACCGGCGGTCATAGTCATTTTCTTAACTCCTCCCGGATCATAGTGCGTAACCCGCCGTCCCGGCTGGTGGACCAATCTTTATACAGGCTGGGCTCTGCCAGTTTATGGAGTTGGCCCAGGTTTTTCAGGCGGTCATAGATAAGGTGCCAGATACAAGGAATGGTGCCCTTGCCCACTTCGCACAGTCCCCCGGCGGAACCGCCGCAGGGGCCGTTGAGCAGTTGCTTGGCGCAGCGGGCAATGGGACAGAGACCGCCGAATTCCCCGATGATGCAATTGCCGCAGGCCTGGCAGAATTCCTTCCACACTCCGTGTTCCACGGACCCGCCGATACAGGTGGTGTTGATGCCCGGAAAGACCGGAAGATAAGGATAGCGTTGGACGATATACTGCGGGCCGACACTGCAGGCGATGGACACCACGGCGTCGGCGTCCTGCACCAGGTCATCCAGGGGTTCGATGTATTCCGGATCACACTGCCGCTCACAGGTATATTCCTGGATGTCCACGTCCTGGCCGGCAGCTTTGCGGGCCAGACGGAGTTCGGAGGCCAGGATGCCCACTTCCTTCTCACCGCCCACGTTGCAGACGGTGACGCAGCCTTTGCAGCCGGTCACCACCACCTTTTTATAATCCTTAATCATCTCCAGGATTTCGGCGATGGGTTTTGATGACCCAATTACCATGAGCTTCCTCCTATGCCGTTAACCCGGCGCCGCTAAGCCGGCTCAAGAGTATTGCCCCGAAAATTCTTCCTGACTCGCCAGGTTTTGCTTGAGCAACAGCAATCCAAGGGGCGGTGCGGGGTTAAAAAAATTTACCGAAAAAACCAAGGTGACCGTCAAAGGGAACTTGGCCGGTAGTTATGTACTTCCGTTCACAATTTTAGGATTGCCCGAACTTTTTGTCAAATATAAAAATTCAGAATAATTTTTTTATTAGCAGGGTTTAGAAGAGCAAAATATTTATTGACAAACCGGCTTGATGTGGATTAAATGGGAGGCCATGTGAAAAAAAGTATGAGCCCTGGCGTGTGCCGGGAGAGATAGGCACACGTGAGGGTAGTTTTTGCAATTTACCCGGCCCTTGCTGGTACCGGGAATTAGCTAGTAATAACCTAACCTTAAGGAGGCTATGGTATGGCGAAGTACGATCCGGTTAAACAGAAAGACTGGCAAATTGCCGAAATTGCCGAAGCGGAGATGATTCCTTTTGACGAGATGTGCGATAAGTTGGAAATCCCCAAGGACGAGCGCATCCCTTACGGCCAGAAAATCGGCCGCGTTGACTACGTGAAGTGCCTGGAACGCCTGAAGAGCAAGCCCGACGGCAAGTACATCGAAGTCACCGCCATCACCCCCACTCCCCTGGGGGAAGGCAAATCCACCACCTCCATGGGCTTGATCGAGGGCCTGGGCAAACGGGGGGTCAACGTGGGCGGCTGTATCCGGCAGCCCTCCGGCGGCCCCACCATGAACATCAAGGGCACCGCGGCCGGCGGCGGCATCTCCCTCTTGATCCCCATGACCGAGTTCTCCCTGGGCCTCACCGGCGACATCAACAACATCATGAACGCCCACAACCTGGCTATGGTGGCCGCCACCTCCCGGCTGCAGCACGAGTTCAACTACAACGATGAACAGTTGGCCAAGCGGGGTCTCAAGCGCCTGAACATCGATCCCAAGAACTTTGAGATGGGCTGGATCATGGACTTCTGCGCCCAGGCCCTGCGCCACATCATCATCGGCATGGGCGGCAAGATGGACGGCTTCATGATGAAGTCCTCCTTCGGCATCGCCGTGTCCTCGGAAGTCATGGCCATCCTGTCAGTCTTCACCTCCCTAGCTGACTTAAAGGAAAGACTGAACAACATCACGGTTTGTTACGACAAGCAAGGAAACCCCATCACCACCCGGGACTTGGAATGCGGCAATGCCATGACTGCCTGGATGCTTCCCTCCATCAACCCCACCCTGATGCAGACCGTGGAGAAGCAGCCCTGCTTCGTGCACGCCGGTCCCTTCGCCAACATCGCCGTGGGACAAAGCTCCATTGTGGCCGACCAGATCGGCCTCAAGCTCTTTGACTATCACGTCACCGAGTCCGGCTTCGGCGCGGACATCGGCTTTGAGAAGTTCTGGAATGTCAAATGCCGCTTCAGCGGCCTCATCCCCCACGTGTCGGTCCTCACCGCCACCGTGCGCGGCCTCAAGCACCACGGGGTCAATGCCGGCGCCTTGCCCTGCCCGCCGGGCAAACCGATACCCAAACAATACTTCGAGGCCACCAAAGAGAACTTCGCCTGGCTGGAGGACGGGGTGGAGAACCTCTGCCACCACATCCGCACCATCAAAAAATCCGGCATCGTCCCAGTGGTGTGCATCAACTCCTTCCACTTCGACACCGATGAGGAACACGCCCTCATCCGGCGCCGGGCCGAAGCCGAAGGCGCCAAGGTGGCTGTGTCCCGGCACTGGCAGTTCGGCGGCGAAGGCGCCCTGGAGTTCGCCGACGTGGTCATGGACGCTTGCAAAGAAAAACCGCAGTTCAAGTTCCTCTATCCCAACGAGCTGCCCCTGCGCCAGCGGGTGGAAATCATCGCCGAGCAGGTGTACGGCGCGGACGGCGTGGACTTCGCTCCCGAAGCCATCGCCAAGGCCAAGCGGTTTGAAGCGGATCCCAAGTACAACGAATACGCCACCATGATGGTGAAGACCCACCTGAGCCTAACCCATGATCCCACCAAGAAAGGGACTCCCAAGGGGTGGCGGCTGCCGGTGCGGGACTTCCTCATTTACAGCGGCGCCAAGTTCATCTGCCCGGTGTGCGGCGCCATCAGCCTCATGCCCGGCACCAGCTCCGACCCGGCCTTCCGGAAGGTGGACGTGGACATCAAGGCCAACAAGGTGACCGGCCTGTTCTAAACTGTTCATTTCTTCTCTCCAGGCCCGGAAGGGCTTGGAGAGATCATGTTTACCGGCTTTCGGAAAGATGGCGCCAGCCTCTTCCGGAAGCCGTTTTTTTTTCCCGTCAGATTCTTGTAATCCTGAGAAAATCATGGGGGAGCCATTTTGTGATATTTCTCACTTGCTTCTGTTCTCGGGATTGTGGTAAAAAAATTTTAGGTAATAAAGGCTTACTGGCGGGTCCGACCCCTGGCCGGCGGATGCCAAATTTTGACGACGGGAAGGCCGATGGGGCCTTTCCCACTCCACTGGCTTTGCAGACCCACAAAAAGAAACAACGGCAAAAAGGACTGGATCATGAGGATTAATACGCTGGACGACTTACAGGCGGTGAAAGCGGAGGGGGTAAAGCTAACTTACCCAGAGAAAATCAAAATCATGGTAGGGATGGCCACCTGCGGCATTTCCGCCGGCGGTGACAAAGTTTACCAGGCCCTGGCCAAGAAAATTGCCGAACTGGGGCTGGACGTGGCCCTGGAAATGACCGGCTGCATCGGTTTCTGCCAGCGGGAGCCCCTGGTGGACGTGGTCTATCCCAAGAAAGTGCGCCTGTCATATCAGGGCATGACTCCGGAAAAGGCGGAGGCCCTGGTGGAGGCCATCAAGGAAAACCAGATCTATCCGGAAAACCTCCTGTGCCGGATTGATCAGGAAGAGTTGCTCATTGATGGGAAGATGAAGGTTTACGCCAACCCCCAGCCGGTGGCCTTGCCGGTGGAGGTGCCCAAATATGAGGAAGTACCTTTTTTCAAAAAACAGGTGAAGATTGCTCTCAGGAATTGTGGCTACATCAACCCGGAGCGCATCGAGGAATCCATCGGCCGGGGCGGCTACCTGGCTTTGTATAAGGCCCTGAAGGAGATGACCCCCAAAGAGGTGATCGAGGTGGTCAAGGCTTCGGGGCTGCGGGGCCGGGGCGGCGGCGGCTTCCCCACCGGCCTCAAGTGGGAATTCTGCCACAATAACGCTGCCGACATGAAATACGTCATCTGTAACGCCGACGAAGGGGACCCGGGAGCGTTTATGGACCGGGGCATCCTGGAAGGCGACCCCCACGCCCTCCTGGAGGGGATGGCTATCGGCGCCTATGCCGTGGGGGCTAAAGAAGGCTATATTTACTGCCGGGCCGAATATCCCCTGGCGCTGAAACGTTTAGAGATAGCCATTGAGCAAGCCGAAAAGTGCGGGCTATTAGGAGATAATATTTTCGGCACGGATTTTTCCTTCCGGCTCAAGATTCGGGAGGGCGCCGGGGCCTTTGTCTGCGGCGAAGAAACCGCGCTCATCGCCTCCATTGAAGGCAAGGTGGGAGAACCACGCCAGCGTCCGCCCTTCCCGGCCCAATCCGGCCTCTGGGGCAAACCCACAGTCATCAATAACGTCAAGACCTGGTCCCACGTGGCCCCCATTATCGTCCGGGGCAGCCAGTGGTACACCTCCTTTGGCACCGAAAAAAGCCCGGGCACCACGGTCTTTGCCCTGGTGGGCAAGGTGAATGACGCCGGGCTGGTGGAAATTCCTCTGGGCACCACCCTTCGGGAAATGATCTTTGACATCGGTGGGGGCATTGCCGGCAATAAGAATTTTAAGGCAGTCCAGACCGGCGGGCCTTCCGGCGGGTGCATCCCCGCCAAATACCTGGATACCCCGGTGGAGTATGAATCCCTGGGGGCTTTGGGGTCCATCATGGGTTCCGGGGGCATGATTGTCATGGATGAGCGGGATTGCATGGTGAACGTGGCCAAATACTTTTTGGACTTCACCATGGAGGAATCCTGCGGCAAATGCACCCCTTGCCGGGAAGGGACCTTGCGCCTCATGGAGATGCTGGAGGAGATCACCAGGGGGGTAGGCACCCTGGAAGACATTGACCTGCTGGTGGAGATGTCGGAAACCATCAAGGAGGCCTCCTTGTGCGGGCTGGGCCAGACCGCGCCCAATCCGGTGCTTACCACCATCAAATACTTCCGGGACGAATACGAGGCCCACATTCTCCAAAAGAAATGTCCCGCCAAGGTCTGCAAGGCCCTGATCACCTTCCGGGTGGACGAAGAGAAATGCAACGGCTGTGGGCGCTGCCGTCTGGTCTGTCCGGTGGAAGCCGTGGAGGGAGCCAAAAAAGAGCTCCACAAGATTCTCCAGGATAAATGCATTAAATGCGGAACCTGTTTCGACCGCTGTAAATTTGACGCCATTATTGTGGAATAAATGAGGCATACCATGGTGAAACTGACGATCAACGACAAAGTGGTTGAAGTTCCTGAGGGCACCACCATACTGCAGGCCGCCCGGCAGGAAGGCATAAAGATCCCCACCCTCTGTTATTATGAGGCCATTAAGCCGTATGGCGGCTGCCGCCTTTGTGTGGTGGAAGTCACCGCCGGCCCTCGCACCTCCCTGACCGCGTCCTGTTCTTATCCCGTGGCCGAAGGGATCAAGGTGCAAACCGATACCCCCAAGGTGCTTAGGGCCAGGCGGTTGGTCATCGATCTGTTGTGGTCCCGGAGTCCGGACCTGCCCATTCTGAAGTCCATCGCCCAGGATTTAGGGGTAATGGCACCCAGCTTCCCGGTGGGGAATACCGAATGTATCCTCTGCGATCTCTGCACCCGGGTATGCTCTGAACTTGAGCAGTTGGGCGTCATCGGCATGCAGGGCCGGGGGTCCAAACGTGAGGTTTTAACCCCCTTCGGAGAACTGTCAGAAGTGTGCCAGGAATGCGGGGCCTGCGGCTTTGTCTGCCCCACCGCCTGGATCCACGAAGTAGCCAAGATTCAGGCCCCCTGCACCTTGACCTGCCCGGCCGGGATCAATGTCCAGGGCTATGTGCAGTTGGTCAACCAAGGCAAGGATAAGGAAGCGGTCAAGCTCATTATGGAGCGGCTGCCCTTGCCCGGGACCTTGGGACGCATCTGTCCCCATCCCTGTGAAGACGAATGCCGGCGCCAGACCGTGGATGAACCCGTGGCCATCTGCAACCTGAAGCGCTTTGCCGCGGACCAGGTGGATTTGAAAGAGTTGGGGCTGGAGAAAGGGAAGCCTCGCCCGGAGAAGGTGGCCATTGTCGGTGGCGGCCCCGCGGGGTTGTCCTGCGCCTACCACCTGGCCCGAGCCGGTTATAAAACCACCATCTTTGAAGCCTTGCCGGTGCTGGGGGGCATGTTGAAGGTGGGCATCCCGGACTATCGCCTCCCCAAGGACGTCTTACAGCAAGAGATCGACAACATCCTGAGCTTAGGCGTGGAAGTTAAGTACAACACCGCCATGGGCCGGGATTTTACCCTGGACAGCCTCAAAGAAGACGGCTATAAGGCCGTGTTTCTGGGGATCGGCTGCCACGTGGGCATGAAGCTGGGGGTTCCCGGTGAGGACGCCCAGGGAGTCATGCAGGGAGTGGACTTCCTCCGGAAGTACACCCTGAAGGAGCCTTTCGAGTTGGGCAAACGCGTGGCGGTGATTGGCGGCGGCAACGTGGCCATTGACGTGGCCTGCACGGCTCTGCGCCTGGGCTCCAAAGTCACCATCGTTTACCGGCGGACCCGGGACGAGATGCCGGCGTTTGAGCACGAGATTGAGCAGGCCTTGTGCGAAGGTGTAGAACCCCTTTACCTGACGGCCCCAGTGTCCGTGAAGACCGATGCCAACGGCAAGGTTAGAGCTTTGGAGTGCCAGAAGATGGAACTGGGCGAACCGGACGCCTCGGGGCGCCGCCGCCCGGTACCGGTGAAAGGCTCCGAATTTGACCTGGAAGTGGACATGATCATCCCCGCCATCGGCCAGCGGACGAACGCCTCGATTTTTGAAGGCACCGGCCTCGAGATCACCAAGTGGGGCACCATCGAAGTGGACGAAATCACTTTTGAAACCAACCTGCCCGGGGTCTTCGCGGGTGGGGACGCGCAAAAAGGACCGTGGATTGCCGTGGGCGCCATCGGCGACGGCGAAAAGGCGGCGGTTTCCATTGATCGTTACCTACGGGGACTCGACCAGAAGGAAGGCCGCATTAAAAAGCGGAAACGCCACCATCGCCCCAAGACCTTCCCCATCGGCGGGGTGGTCCAGCCCCGGGCGGTGATGCCCACCTTGCCCCCCGAATATACCTGCTCCTGTTTTGACGAAATCGCCACGGGTTTTACCCCGGAATCGGCCCGGGCGGAAGCGACCCGTTGTTTGAATTGTTATTCGGATTGCCTGGAGCATCTGGGCGCGCCGGGAACCTCCGCGGTCTATAAGGCCCCGGAAGCGGTGGTGGCCAAAAAGCTGAAGGAACGCAGCGCTTACGATAATCCCGGGGATGAAGCCACCGTGGCCGCCATTTTAAATAAATACCGGGAGGAGCGGGGCAACCTGCTGCCCGTTTTGCTGGGCATCAACCGTACTTTCAACTGGCTGCCCCGGCCGGCCTTGGAGCATGTGGCGGACGATTTGCATATGCCCCTGGCGGAGATCCTGCGGGTGGCCACCTTTTACAACGCCTTCAGCTTGGTGCCCCGGGGCAAATACATCGTCAGCGTCTGCCTGGGCACCGGCTGCTTTGTCAAAGGCTCGCCCCGGCTCTTGGACCGTTTGGAAAGAGAGCTGAAGATTAAATCCGGCGGCACCACTGAGGACATGATGTTCTCCCTGGAGCCGGTGCGGTGCATCGGCTGCTGCGCCCTGGCCCCGGCGGTCCGCATCAACGAAGACACCTATGGCCGCTTGTCCCCGGATCATCTTCCCAAGATCTTGAAGCTCTATACCGAGCAATCGGTCGCTTAGAGGAGGGCATGAAAAAAGCTGCCTGTTTTCGGGTCAGGTGGGGCCAATCTCAGGCAAAGCCAAACGGCCTTAAGGCGACAGATGGTATTGATTAAGGAGAGGGGGCCAGAGGCTCACAGCCCCTGGCCTCTCCCCCCACCACAATAAAAAAGGGGCCGGAGCAAAACTCCGGCCCCTTTTCTTTTTTCCACCCCTTATTTGCGCAGGTCAACGAAGTTGGTTTTGGAGTTGGTCAGGGTGTATTTGCGGCGCAGGAAGTGGCTGGTGTTGATGGTTTGCAGCCTCTCTTTCAGGACATGTCGCCAGGACTGGCAGAAGTCCAGGAGTCTTTCTTCCAAGGCCCAAAGATTTTGGAGTTCCGTTTGGGTCTCTTCGTCCAGGGGCCGGGACCAATCGAGATCGTGGAGGGCCGTCCGGCGTTGCTCCAGAAGCTGGGCGGCCAGGTCCAGATCACCGTGTAGAACCGCCTCGGTTATGGCCAGAGTCAGGTTCTTTAAGGCGGTCAACTTGGTGGGACTCAGTTGCACGCGATTTGGGACAACAGTTTCTGCCATGTTTGCACCATGGGAAGCAGTTCATACTCCATCAAGTCCGCCAGGAGGATATAGTCTTCTTCTTCACAGACCTGCATCATTTCCTGGAGAAGGTTCTGCAGTTTGGCGAGAAAGTCGGGAACCAAAGCAGTTTGCGGGGAATTGCCCAGGTTCAATTCCAGTTTGAGGACCTGGCAGGCCTTATCGCTGGTCTGGAGGAACCAGCGCAGGGCGTCCAGGACTTGGGCAAAATATTGGTTGGCTTCGTCCTCGGCGGCCAGGCGGAACAGGGTCGCACTCTGCTCCATGGCCTGGGCCAACAAATCCGCTTGACCGATGGCGTCCTTAAGGATGATGCGGGCCATATCCTCGTCGGAGATAGTCTTGAGGGACAGGGTCGCAATGTCTCTGAGATCCATATAGCGGGATTCTCGGGGATAGCGTTCGCTGAAGAACTCGCCGTTGATATGAACCTGAAACAATTGCTGTCCTTGGGGAATGAATTTCTCGTTCAGCTCCACAATGACGTCTTCCAGGTTGCGCAGATGGGAAAAATCTGCCGGGATGTTTTCTTCATTGATGGTCACAAACATGGCGCCACCTCTTTTCTTTACTGGATATTGATTTCCTTCCAATTAATTTCTTGCATGCCTTGTGCCAATCCTGGGAGAGGAGGACTGATCCGGGCAACTCCGGGGAGAAAAGAGATCAGGGTCCGGACGGCCTCAAGACAGATCTCTCCGGCCTGATGCAGTTGCCCATAAGCCCGGCCCAGGTCTTTAGCCAGGCCCAACAGCTCGGTTTCTTTATTGATCCGCTGTTCCTGGAAAAAGAACTCGATAAAGGCGGCGATCTCCGGAAAACCCACGGCCAGGCGGCGCAGTTGGGGGTCAATCTCCATGATGGCCTCGGTCTTTTGCCAGAGGCGGGCCGGCGAGGGAGTGGCGGCCGGGGCTAACCGGCTGATCTGGCGGGCCAGACGCTTTCCCTGGGCGGTGAGGCGCAGAAGCTCACCCAGGGCCTGTTGCCCGGCAGCCAGACCCAGGTCGTCTTCCGGGGGCAAATAGTGGGTGGTTAGGACCTGGGCCAACCACTGGTGCAAGGTCTTGGGGGAAGAGGCGTGACCGCCTAGCCAGGCGGGCCAGGCCGCCCGGTGCACCCAGGTCCAAAAGGGCCACGCCTCCAGGGGGCGGCGCACCAGGGGCAGGTGAGCATGGTATCCCAGGGGATCAAAGGTGGACAGATAGACCTGGTGGTCACGCCAAAGGGGAGCGTCGGCAATGGGGGTCAGGGGCTTCTTCTCCAGGAGGTGCAAGGCCCAGGCGCTTACCGCCTGGGGTGGTATGGCCTGATAACACTTGGGGTAGGAACAGAAATGGGCGCAGGGGTAGCAATCCAGCCGGGGTCCCAGGGCCAGATGGCCCCGGCCCACCGGCCCGGTGTCCTGGACCCGGGCGCTGGCCAGAAAGAGGGCCAGGACCGGGGTATTCACCGCCGCAGCTAAATGCATGGGACCGGTATCGTTGCAGATCAACAGATCCAGGCGGTTCAGATAAGCGGTTAACAGGGGCAGAGAGGTGCGCCCCAGAAAGAGGGTGACGGATTCCGGAGGCAGAAGTTCCTTAAGCCTCTCGCCTAGATGCGCCTCCGCGGTGCTCCCGAAGACAAAGAAGTGGCAGGGCCGGGCTGCCAGAAGCTGGCGGGCTGTCTGGGCGAAATTTTCCGGGGGCCAACAGCGGCGGGGATCGCTGGCTCCGGGGAGCAGCCCCACCCGAGCCGTGCCCGCCGGCAAATTAAGGGCCGCCAGGGCCGCATCGGCCTGGGCCTGGGCCTCGGGGGGGATCTCCAGGTGCAGGCCGAGGCCGTCCGGGGGCAGGTCCGCGCCCAGGAGAAAGAGGTCCACCAGATTGAAGGGGTTGGCCCGGCGGGCCTGGGAAACGATGAGGAAATAGCTGGTCCAGGAGGGATAAGTGTAAAACTGGCGGCGTTGGTCCACCGCCAGACCCCGGACTTGAGGAGCCTGGATAGCAGAAGCCAGCAGGGCTCCCACCAGCGTGGGCGTCAGGTTGATGACCAGGTCCGGGGCCGGTCTCAAGTGGTCCGCCAGCCAGGCATCCACCATTTGGTAGGCCCGGGGCCAGTCCTCGGCCTCATTCAGGAGACGGGCCAGGTCCACACTGGGGAAAGTGAGCAAGCGGTCCACCCCGGCCAGCAGGGTAGCCGGTTCCTGAAAGACGTCCATGACCAGCAAGGTGAGGCGGGCGTCCGGGAAGCGGGCCTTAAGACCGCGCAGCACGGCGCTGGTCTGGACCAGATCCCCCAGGCGCATCAGATTAATGACAACGATCTCCATAAGTACCTGCCTGGTTAAAATCGGCCCCGTTTGTAGCCTTGATAGAATTCATCCAAAAGCCAGAAGATGGCCTCGGCCTCGGTTAAGGGTTCTTCCGCTTCCTTAAGGCGCTGCACCAGTTCGCTCAAATCAGTAATCTCGGCCAGGTCGGAGCGGCCTAGCAGGGTTTGGACCGGATGATCCACCGGGAAAAAGGAACGGAGCTGCTTAAAGGGAGCCTCGGCCCGGGGCCGGTGGGGCAGGACGCCGGGATGGAAATCTTCAATGATCTCCAGGGCCGTAGCCAGGCGGCTGGCATAGGTGTGCTCCCGAAGGCAGCGTTCCCGGCCTTGCTGGGCGATGAGGCGGCGCTCTTCTTCATGGGCCAGATAATAGTCGATCTTTTCCCGGGCTTCGGCCAGGGAGGTAAAAGTGACCAGTTCCCGGTCCGGGGTGAAGAACTCGGGCAACTGGTTGCGCCAGTCCACCAACTGGAAGGCCCCGCACGCGGCCAGGTCGAAGACCCGGGGGTTGAGGTAATCTCCCTGGGGGTTGATGCCCCCGTGGAAGGGGGAAGAGTGGAGATTTAAATTAATGCGGGTGGCGTTAAAGATCTTGACGGCTTCCTCCTCCGAAACCCGGGCGGCCTGGTTCTGGATATGGTGGCTTAAGGGACCGGTAAGACTCCATTCCGAGCCCCAGATCTTGAAATCAAAATCCAGCAGACCGGGGAAGAACTCCCGGCGGTTGTAATAGCCGGCCCCCACAAAGGAGAGGGCCGCGCCGTAGCGCCGCCGTTCCTCCGGGGTGAGTTCCAGGGGATGATAGACCTCCGGGTCGGCAGCCAGGGGGAGACAGGCGTAATTTCTGACTCCCAAACGCTTTAACTCCTGGAAGAAAGGCTCCTTTTGGAGAACGAAAAAGACGTCCACCTCCGGGGCCAGGTCCTGCCAATAGGGGAAAACCTGAAAATCTTCCACAAACCAGTAGGCCAGGAGAGGCACCTCCGTCTTCAGGGTGCGCAGCAAGGCCGGGTCCACCGGGGCCTGAGCCAGGAAAAAGAGCAAGTCCGGGCGGAAATCCCGGACCCGGCTGAGCAAGGTCTCGCCTAAGAGGCGGAACAGGTCCCGGTTTAACTTCCCGGCGGCCTGGGGTTCGGCGGTGATTTGCTGCAAGGCCTGGTAGGCCGGATAGAAGGGGGTGAAATCCAACAGTTCCGTCTCATGGCCCAGATGACGGCAAGCCCGGGCGGTGTAACCGGCAATGGGTTGGGAGCCGCCGTGTAAGGGGCCTACCACCAGGATCCTGAGCGCCCCTTCCCTTTCCGGTTCCCCGGCCAGGAAAGCGGCCAGGCGGTGATGCAAGCCGGAATGGAGGCGGCGGCTGGGAGGATGCGTAAGCAACCGGGCGGGCCGGGGCAGGTCTTTGAAGTCCCGGCCCAGTCTAAGCCCGTTCCGGGCCAGCAAAGAAGTCAGGTCCTGATTTTCCAGAGCCAAGCGGGCCACGGCCGGGTCCGGTTCCACCACGAAAAAGGGTCTTCCTGCCTTAAGCCAGGGCAGGAGATGATACCCCAAGCCCAGGCCGAAGACCACCAGGGGCAAGGCCTCACCGGCCTCCAGGTTCTGGGCCTGGGCCCAGTCCTCCCCTTCTTTCACCGGATCATAAGAGGAATGGAGCCGCTGCTGCCCTACTTCCAGGGAAGGAGGTCCTTTCCGGGAGGACAACAGGCGGTGATCCACCGGAATCTGGGTACGGGCCAGGCTAGCCGCCAGTTCGGGAGCCGCTTGGCATAAGACTTCCAGGTTTTTCTCCCACAGATTCATCTACTTCTCCCTAAACTAAAGGTTTTCGGTTTTCAGTAAAAAGGTTCCATCCATGGTCCTCTATTTTTCAGGTGACCCAATTCTCCAATTGGGCCATGAACGCTGATTTCATCTGCTGGAACAAATCCTGAGCCTCCCCTTCTCCCTTTCCCCAGGGGGCCTGGCGGGCCAGTTCGGCCCGGTAGGCCCACAGGGGTTTCAAGGCCGCGGCGACCGCGGGGGTCAGACCCTCGGGGTTGGCGCCGTTTTTCAAGGTAGCCAAAAGCAGATGCACGGCCTCCCGGGTGGCGGCCCCGGGCGGCTGGGCCGGTGGAGCCAAGGGAGAGGCGGGAGATCGGACCAGACCGGCTCCCGCCCGGCGGTAGGCCAGGCCCACCAGGTCGGCGAACCGGGGGGGGCCGTCCCCCAGGGCCTCATAATCGACCCCGAAAGGCTCGAGAACGGTGCGATAAATTCGGGTATTGACTGGCAGCGCGCTGCCCACAGGGAGGGGAGCCTCATCCAAAAGGGCCAAAACCATTTGGGCCACCGGCTCCGGGGGCACCATCTCCAGGCAGATAGGCTCGGCGCAACTCTCCCCGGCCTCCAGGCAGGGGTGGCAGGGAGGCTCGGCCTGGAACACATAATGGCCCGGGCCATAGGGGCCGGTCTCAAAACAGGAGGCCGGACCCAGAAACAGGGCAATGGTCCTCACCCCCAAGTGGGTAGCCAGGTGCAGGGTGCCGGTGTCGCCGCTCACCAGGAGATGGGTCTCTTTCAAGCGCTCTGCCAATATCTTGAGGCTGGTGCGGCCCTGGAGATTCACCAACCGCTCCCGGTAGCGGGGGGGCAAGGAGGCCGTCAACTTCTCCCCCAGAGGGCGCTCGGCTGCGGAGCCGAGAAGATACAGGCGTGCCCCCAGACGCTCCACCAACAGGGCGGCCAATCGGGTAAAATGCTTCAGGGGCCAGGTGCGTTTGGCGTGGCGGGTGGCCAACTGCAAGGCAAGCAGCGGTTCGCCCCGGCCCGGCTCCGGCCAGGGAAACTCCGGCTCTGAGACCGGGGGCGGTGCCAAATGGCGGAAGACGTCGGTTAAATGAAGGCGGTTAAAAGGCCGGGCATGGACCAGGCTGTAAACCAGGGCCAGCCAGGGCTCCCGGAAAAATTCCCGCCCTCCTGCCACGGGCCGATAGCCTTTGGCCGGTGCCCCCAACAGATAAGTCAGGAGGAGGGCGGGGCGGGAAAAATTCAGGTTGAAGATGAGATCGAAGTTACGGGAGCGCAACTCCGCCAAAAGGTTTTGAGTATAGTCATAAGCTGCCGGTAACTCCCCCAAGGTCTGTTTGGCCAGCTCCAGGAAATTGAGGCCCCAGAACTCCTCCACCGGGGGACCCAGGGCCTGAAGCTCCTCTAAACGCCGATCCGCCAACAGACTTATCCGGGCGCCGGGATAGGAGTGGCGCAGACGGCGCAGGAGGGGCCAGGTCTGCACCAGGTCCCCCAGGCGGGCCAATTGCATAACCAGAATCCGCCGGGGCATCACAGCCGCCTCCGCAGCAAATTCAACATGGTCTTCACCCGATGCCGATAAGTATGTTCCGCCAAAATGCGGTCCCGGGCCTTCTGCACCACCCTGGCCCGCTCCGAAGGATGTTTCAGATAGAACCGGACCAGGTCCGGAATTTCTGCCGGGTCCCGGTAGCAGACCACCTCCTGGCCCACCACCAGGAGTTCCGCCAACTGTTCCCGGAAATCCGTGAGGAGAAATCCCCCCGCAGCCGGGGCATCGAAGACCCGTTGATTCACCGCGGTCTTCATCTGCAGGCTGGTGGCATTGAAGTTGATGGTGCTGGCCCCGTACACCAGGGGCAACTCGTCGAAATAATTGACTTCCGGGCGCAACTGAAAAGGGTGCCCCAGGAGCTCCGGCCAACCCGGGTCTCCATAAATCACCGGGCGAAAGGGGGCCAGGGGCTTCAGGCACTCCAGGCGATAGTCCCGGGTGGCGGCCCAGATGATGCCTGCTTCCAAGTCGGTGAGACCGCTTCTGTCCAGGCCCCGGATTAGAGGGTGCTCCTCTAAACCGGCGGCGGCCAAAAGGGCCTCCAGGCGGCGAAACGGCTGGGCTTTAAAGGCGGTGAGCAGACGGTGAAAGAGTTCCCGGAATTCCCGGGAGGAGGGCAGCCTTTTCAACTTTTCCGCCACCGAGCCGGTGAGGGAATTGCCCACAAAGGTCACCAGGCTGCGCCAGGGGCGGAAGTCCGGGGCCGGGCGGGGAGAAAAGATGACCGGGTCCGTGGCCAGAGGCAGGAAGAAGACGTTGTCAAAGCCCAAGGCCCGGACCTCCGGGATGTAGGTGGTGTCCCAGACAAAGATAAAGGCCAGGTCGCTTTTCGGGCCGGCGTAAAGATTGAGGATCAGGGCGGGACTATCCACATACCAGGAGATGGAGGGGACCTTGAGGCGGTGAAAAGCGTCCATCAACAGGCCTTCCCGGTCGAAGCCCAAATGGTTGACGGTGAAGACCAGATCCGGGGTGAATTCCTGAAGCCGTTGCAAGATGCGTTTCAGGACTTCCTCCCCCGATTCCCGGCGTTTGTCGAAGAGGACCAGCCCCACCTCATGGCCCAACTGGTTAAAGGCCCGCATGGCCTCCGGGACTAAAAAATAGTCCGGGTTGAAGATGAGGATGCGCAGTTTCTCTTTCTTCAGCCCCCGGGGAGGACGGAGTTGGGGGGCGGGAGGCTTAAGATCGGTAATCACCGCCTGGTAGAAATCATTGGCGGCCCGAAGAGAGGGGGGGTGACCCCAGAAGCTCACCGAACGCCCGTTGCCCAGGCCCAGGCATTGCCTAAGATGCCGGATGACTTTTTGGGCATCCGGATGGACCACCCAATAGGTATGGGGCCGGGTCAGAAGGGGGGTGAGGGTGAGGGAACTCAACGCGGCCCAAAAGATCTCCTCCTCCGGTTCCACGATGATCAAGGGCTGCTCCGGGGCAAGATGGGGGAGGAGGCTTAAGAGATGATAACCCAGGCCCAGGCCCAGGGCCACCAGGGGTTGGGAATCGCTCAGGGGAGCCTGCTGGACCAGGGCTTCGGCCTCCTTCCAGGCATCCCGAGGGCTGTGGAAGGTGATGGGGCGGCCTTTTTCCCGGGAGATTTTGAGAGAAGGGGTGGGGCCGGGCAGGAGACTGACCCGCTTAAGAACGGGGAGGGCCTCCGGCAGTAAGGGTAACAGGTCTCCCTTCTCCTGTCGGGTAGCCAGGGCCTTGAGATTGGTCTCCCAAATGTCCATCTTAGGCGCTCATCTCCTGAAGCAGTCTCTGGGCCCGGGGCAAATCCGGGCGGAGACGCAGACAGGTTTTCAGGGCTCGGCGCGCCCCGGCCAGGTCGGAGGCGGCCCGGGCCAGAACCGCGCTCTCCAGCCAGACCGCGGGCTGCTCCGGAAAGAGTCTCTGGGTTTCTTCCAGCACCAGGCGGGCGGCGTCCTGGCGGCCCAATTGCCTTAAGGCATGAGCCTGGGTCAAACGCGCATTTAGGGTCAATTTGTCCTCGGGCTGATCCAGGAGGAGGTGGCCGCATCCCAGTTCTAGAAAGCGATTGAGGCCGTGCACCGCTCCTTCCAGGTCGCCGGCGCCAAAGCGGTGCATGCCTAAATGAAACCAGGCCAGGCCATAATCGGGGTATTGCCCCGCCACCTCTTCCAGTTCCCGGGCGGCGCCGGCCGGGTCACCCAGGCGGCCCCGGCATTGGGCGCTAAGGATCCGGGCATGACGGGGAATCTCCGGGTTCTGGGCCGCCAGCTCCGGGGTGGCCAACACTTTTCCCAAATGAACCAATGCCTCCGAGAACTTACTGGCAAAGAAGTAGTGGCGGGCCAGGTGGTAGTGGACATAGAAGTCATCCGGGCGCTCCGCCAACTCCAAAAGCAGATAGGCCAGGTTGCGCTGGGACTTGTTTTGCCGTGCCCGGCGGTCCTCATAGCCCCAATGGTAGATGCGTACCGGGGTGAGGACCTGGGCCAGGTCCGGGGGATGGCAAAGCTGCTCATGCACCCGATAGCGGAAGCGGATTTGGGGAAGCCGGGGAAAGAGGCGTTTCTGCCAGAGGCGGCCGCCGCCAGGCTCCACGATCTCCGTGGCCCAGAGAATGGCCTCCCGGGGTCTTTGCACCAAAGACTTAAGTTGCCGGGCGTCCTCCTCCGGCAGGCGATTGTCCGCGTCCAGCCACATGATCCAGTCACATTCCGCCTGGTCCAGGGAAAAATTCCGGGCCTGACTGAAATCGTCCTGCCAGGGGAAATGAAAGACCCGGGCTCCCCAGGAGGCCGCCAACTCCGGGGTGCCATCCTGGGAGCCGGTATCCACCACCACGGCTTCATCCACATAGGCCATCAGCGGAGCCAGACTCCGGGGGAGGTTCCGGCTTTCATCCCGGACAATCAGGCACAGGCTCAAGGTCTGCATGGCTTATCCTAATCTGACCTCCAAACCGTTTTCCGGCAGCAGAGGGCGGTTCCGGCGAAAGAGCACCGCGTCCCAATGCCCCGGAGGCGTGGGGGGGACGCGGAAACCGAACCAGTCCAGCCTTTGGGCCTCCAGATAGATGCCCAGATGGGGCAGGCTCAGGGGATGCTCCCCCGGGTCCACCACCAGGACCCAGTCGCCGCTCTCTTCCCTTTCTAAGAAATGTTGGATTTCACCCAGGTCCACCGACTTGTCGGTTTTGGGCAGTCTTTTGATCAGCTTGGGGGGCGGGGCCAGGGACCCGGGAAAGGGTGCGTTATCAAGAATTGAGTCATTGCCCAGGAGAAAGAGGCTGTAGTCCGGCTTAATCTGAGGTCTCCCCCGGTCCAGGAGGCGGGCGAACAACTCCAGCCATTCTTTAGCAATGGTGCGCCAGGAGTAGTTTTCCTCCACCCAGCGCCGGGCCTGGGCGGTGTCCTCCCGGTAGCGCCGGTCGTCAGCTAGATATTCCAAGGCCCGGGAAATGAAGGCCTCCTGGTATTCCGGCAGGACCGGACGTCCGCCGATGAGATAATGGGGCACCCCCACCGTTTCCGGCAGGGCGAAATCCCGGGTGGTGATGATGGGAGTGCCCAGGGCCTGGGCCTCCAGCGCGGTGATGCAACTGATCTCCGGGAAGCAACAGGGATAGAGGAGGAGGGCCGCTTCCGCCAGATGGCGATAGAATTCCGGCTTGGCCAGGCTGCCCAAGGGGATGACTCCGGGAGTCTGGGCCATCAACTGGGGAATATGCTCATAACCAGGCTTATCCGGGGCTTGATAACCGGCGATATATAACTCAAGCTGAGGCCGGGCGGCCAGCAACCGGGGCCAGATCTGCTTTAACAGGAGATCCAGGCCCCGCTCCGGCCGGGAGGCGTAAATCACCTTATTTTTCTGTTTTGGCGCGCCCCGGCGGGCGGCTTGGATCAGGGCCAGGTCCAGGCCGTTGCGGGTACGGTGAAAATAGGGGGCCAGGTCCGGCAACTGGGCCAGATATTCCGCTTCATGATAAGCGCTTAAGGTAAAGAAGAGGTCGGCCCGGAAGGTGGCCTGGCGATAATTTTCCGGATAATCCAGAATATCGTGGTTCCACATGACGATTAGCGAGCTTCGGAAGGGCAGGGCCAGAACCTGGGGAAAACGGCTGACGATGAAGACGTCGAAGATTTGGCCTACCGCGGCCCGGGGAAAATCCCAGACCCGGCCATACTCCACCCCGTCATAGGAGCCGGGGCGGGAGGTCTGGGAAAAGACCTGGACCCGGTGGCCCATGGCGGCAAACTCCCGGGCCAGGAAATACAGGGCCGACTCACTCCCGCCCAGGCCGCGCTCAAAGATGGTGGCCCCATCGAAGGGCAACCCATCGGCATAAAAGGCGATCAAACGGGATTCGCTAAAAAAGTCCATATCTTGCCCTGAAAAAATTGCCTAGCCCCAAAATATGCCGGTGCCCGGCGCCCCCACGGCATCCGCCGGCCGGCGGCATTTCGACGCGTTTCCCCCTGAATTGATGGTCTTTTTTAAACGCAAAAAAAATGCCAGACCACCGTAAGGATATCTTACTGATATAATTGACAATAAAATATGGAGGAGCGCGCCCGGCCCCGGAGGACGGCAAGAAGTGCCTAATCAGGGGAATTGGGAAAAGGGACTTTGGGAGTGAGAGCCGGGGAAAAAAGCAGGGGCGAAAAGGGGAAAAGGGAAAAAGGCGAAAAGGGAAGGAAATAGCTTATGAACACAAATCCCTTTTCGCCCTTTCGCGTCTTCGCCTTTTCCCCCTCTATTAAAACCCCCGGCCCCCTCCCCCAATATTAATGTGGTTTCCTGGCTTCCACCAGGGAGTCCATACGCTCTCCGGACCTTACCCACTTCACCTCTCCAAAGCCGGCTGCTTCCAGGGTCTCTTTGACTTCAAGGAAGGTGTAGGTATCGCCGCCACGGGTGTTTACCAGCATGTTGATGGCAAACATGGCTCCCGCGGGAGGATCGAGGCGCGCCTCATCCATGATATGGTCCCGGATCAGCAATGTTCCCCCGGGAAGCAGCGCCCGGTGAATTTTCCGGTAGAGGTCCAGGTTTTCCTGGGGACTGTTCTGATGGATAATGGCGGAAAGCAAGGCCAAATCACATCCCTGGGGCAATTCGTCCCGGTAAAAATCCCCGGCCACCAGGGACACCCGGTCCAGCAAACCTTCGTCTGCCAGCCGCTCCGCCGCCAGGGGGATCACTTCCTTTAAATCAAAGATAGTTGCCGCCATCTCAGGGTTCTCTCTTAAGAAGGCAATGGTATAGGTTCCGGAAGCGCCGCCAATGTCCAACAAACGCTGGAACCGGCTCAGGTCATAGGCCCCGGCGATCTCCCGGGAAAGTTCCCGGCCGGCCACGTGCATGGCGCCGATAAAGGCCCGCTGCGCCTCCCCTTCCCACTCCGTCACCGTCCGCCGGGCCGGGTTCTTTCCTTCTTTGACGGTTTCGGTGAGATGGCTCCAGTTTTCCCAAATAGTGCTCATATGCAAAACCATGGGCAGGACGGTTTCCGGGTGCCGGGCGGACAAGAGAGCCCCCGCCTCGGTGTTGTGGTAATGCTGGTTCTCCTTTCTCAGGAAACCGAAGGTAACCAGACAATCCAACACCCGGGTGGCGGCCCGTAAATCACAACCCGACTTTCGCGCCAACTCCGCCGCAGTAGAGGGCTTATCATCCAGCCGGGTGAAAAAGTCCAGATCCGCCGCGGACAGGATAACCCGACTTCTCGTAAAACCTCTGGCCTGGGCCAATATCTCCTCAGCCTGCACCATGCCTGCCTCCTTGTGGGGATGATGGTGGGGGGAGGGCCAGAGACCTCAGGTCCCTGCCCTCCCCCCACACCCCCCTCCCAACCCGCTTAAGGGGGCCACGGCATTCGGGGCCAGAGGCCCCGAATGCCTGGCCCTTTTTCCCCCTAAGGGGTTGGGGGAGGGGG
>JBFLZI010000036.1:0-20437 GCA_040756315.1 Thermodesulfobacteriota bacterium
GGGCCGGGGGAGCAGTGGCTCCCCCGCCCTCCCCTCAAACTCCCCTCCCAACCCCCTAGAGGGGATTGGGGAAAGGGGCAAAGGCCCTATTCTGTTTCCCAGACCGAGTTTGGCAACTAGAAGATATTTGGGACGTTAGGTATTAAGGAGAATAGTCGTGAGAGGAGAAGACTTCGAAGAAGTTGCTCACACTGGCGGGAAACTCATCGTATCACCGAATGGCTCTGTGCAATATGAGCATAGCAACCCAACGCCATGCACAGTTTTTCCCATTAGAGTAGAACTTGAATTACACGTTACAGACGAAGACGGAAGCAATCCGCGCGTAGAAAAATATCCTTTTGAAATCTTTCTCATCTCGGACAGAGAGGGGATGTTTGGGCGTAAATGTCCCCGCTGCAGGGAATACTTCCGTGTTGGCAACCCAGCAGGAAATATAATTTGTCCTTATTGCCGAGTTCGTGCTGACGCCAACTATTTTCTTACTCAACCGCAGCGGGAGTATATTAATGCCTACACAAGGGCAATTAGAGAAGCACTGTCAGGTGGTGAACAAGTAATTGAGATTAACTTAGATGCTCTTGTAGAACAAATTGATAATAATAAATCACCTTTTTCGTATAAAGAAGTTCGACAGCAAACACAGGTACATTGCTCAATATGCAGATGTAAATACGATATTTTCGGTCTTTATGGTGCTTGCCCAAACTGTGGGCATATGAACTCTCTTGAAATTCTTCTATCTTTCTTATCAGTTCTCCAAGAACGAATTGAAAAGCCAAGATTTGACAAGAGTCAGCGTGCAGAAAGAGAATCTGAATGGGAGGAGATTATCAAATCGTGCGTTTCCTCTTTTGAAGGATTTGCTTCTGATCTTGTTAAGCAGCTTCAAAGAATTCCGGCCACAAAGCGTCGTCGCAAGAGTATATCCGAGATTAACCTTATTAATCCCACTAAAGCACACGAAAATCTGATTAACTGGTTTGATATTGAATTATTGAAAGGATTTTCAACAGATGAACGAACCTTCATTATTAGGTGGTTCGCCCGTCGCCACTTGCTTACGCATAGATCTGGAATAGTTGATCAGGAATATATAGACAACACCAACGATTTTACTGTTAAACCAGGCCAAAAGATTCGAGTTCGTTCATCTGACGCGAGGCAAATGATACTCCTGACTCGTAAGATGGGCGTAAATTTCTTCGAAGGGTGGGAGCAAATTGATTGGGATTTTAGACCTTAATCATATTCATCTCGTCTCCAAGCTCCTGCTGCAAAGCCGGAAAAGACTAAAGTGGTTAAGACATTAATCTAACTTGAGATATTACGATGAGCAGCCTGGATAGCAGCAAGCAGTTCGATTCCATCCACGATGATTACACCTTCTTCGAGGAGCACGCCAGCGAAGCCGAGGGGGATTTGCAGGGCTACCTGCCCTGTGTGTCCCCTTTGGCGCAATCCGGGCAGGTGGTTCGCTTGCTGGACTTCGGCTGCGGGGACGGCAGGTTCTCGGTGCGGTTTCTCTCCGGCGCTGGCTTTCTCCCCGACAAACTGACTATTTCTCTGGTGGAACCCGATGCCGGCTACCGCCAACAAGCCGCCACCCTCACCCAGGCTTTCACCGCGACGCCCGTGTCCGCCTGGCCCGCCCTCCCCGCCGGACGGGAAGATTCTTTTGACCTGGTCCTGGCCAACCACGTTTTCTACTATGTTAATGAGCTCTCCGAGACCCTGGGGCAGATTCTGCATTCTCTGACTGCTGGCGGCCTGTTTCTGATGTCCATGGCGGGAAGCGACAATGTCCTCATGAAATTGATAGAAGCCAGCTTTTCTTCCCTCCACCAACCCATGCCTTATCATCGGGCTGAAGATGTGGAGGCGACCCTGGCCCAATTGGGTCAGTCCTTTAAGAAGCAGGAAGTCCATTACCAGTTGATCTTCCCGGACCTAAAGGAAAACCGTTTAAAGATTCTCCGTTTTCTGCTGGGAGATCATTTTGCCCAAATGGAGCAGAGGCAAATCCTGAAACTGTTCGATGCCTATACCCGGGAAGGCCGCGTTGTTATCCAAACCTTTCACTACCAATATGTGATTGGGAAATAAGGTAATGTAGGGTGCGTTCTACGCACTATTAATGGTTGGCTGGCTAAAAAATAAGGTGCGTAGAACGCACCCTACGAATTCTTGGCAGGGATTTAGGGTATGCCGCTTCATGGCGGCCTGGGGCCGCCCCCCTTATTTTTGTCTGCCAACGACTTTGAACTTTGAACCTTGAACCTTGAACTGAAAGCTGAGCGTTGACAGCTAGTGGCCGAGGTTCCATGCCGAGATATATCTTTAAGAAGATTCTCCTCAACCCGGGAGAACCCCGAGGGGACCTCCCCCCCCAGGAAATGGCCGCCCAGCTTAAAAGGAGCCTGGACCGCCTCAAGGCCGCGTTTTTCGAAGACGGCACCGGCCGGGTGGCCTATGAGCGCATCCGGCAATCCGAGGTCTATCAGGCCCACCGGCAACTGAGCAATAATTTAAAGACTCTGGACCCGGCCTTGCTGGCCCGCCGGGAGGAGAAGATCGCCTTCTGGATCAACCTCTATAACGTCATCGTCATCCACGGGGTTATTGCCTTGGGGATCAGGGATTCGGTGAAAGAGGTCTGGAACTTTTTCCAGGGAGTGTATTACCAGGTGGGCGACTACTCTTTCAGTCCGGATGACATGGAACACGGGGTGCTCCGGGGCAACCGCCGTCCGCCTTATGCTCTCTTCCGGCGTTTCCGCCGGGGCGACCCCCGTCTTAACTTCATCGTGGAGCCTTTAGACCCCCGCCTCCACTTTACCCTGGTGTGCGGCTCTTCCTCCTGCCCCTTTATCGACGTCTATACCCCGGAAAATTTGGAGGAGGAACTGGACATGGCCGCCAAGTCCTTCATCAACTCCAAGGGCGCGGTGCTGGACCGGGACCGGTCCAGCCTCTCCCTGTCCCGCATCTTCAAGTGGTACGCTCCGGATTTTGGCGGGAGCCAGGCCGAACGCCTGCGGTTCATCGCCCGCCACCTTGATAATGCGACAGATCGCGCCTATATTGAAGATCACGCCGCCGGCCTGAAGGTGACCTATCAGCCCTATGATTGGCGCCTGAACCAGTATTGACCGGGGGATTCCAGGGCGTGCCCTGCCCGCCGTTTAATGGCGGCCCGGGGTCCGTCCTCAGGATGATACAAAGATTTGGTGCGCAGTGCGCACCCTACTTTTTGCTTTTTTTGCTAATGGCTTTGAACCTTGAACTTTGAACTAAAAACTGAAAATCATTTTCCCTTCAGGAGACGAAAAAAAATGGAGAAAATAGCATGGATGCACCCATCCTGGTGGAAGTAACTCGCGGCCCCGCGGTGGAGAGTCGTCACCGGGGTGAAATCGCGGTGGTGGACGCCGCCGGTAAATTGAGACAGCATTTGGGGGACCCGGAGTCCCTGGTCTGCATGCGCTCCCTGGCCAAGCCTTTCCAGGCCCTGCCCCTGCTTACCACCGGCGCGGCTAACGCCTTCGGCTTCGGCCCGGAGGAGTTGGCCCTGTTTTGCGGGTCGTTAAGCGGTCAGGATTTCCAGGTGAAGCTGGTGGAGGAGATTTTAGCCCGGATCGGCCTTAATCCCCAGGCCTTGCAGTGCGGCAGCCATCCGCCCCTGCACCGCGCCAGCGCCCAGGCCCTGACTAATGCGGGGGAGAAGCCTACGGCGCTGCACCACACCTGCGCCGGCAAACACGCGGCCATGCTGGCCCTGTGCGTGCACCAGAAGTTCCCCTTAGAGGACTACCTCAACCCGGAACACCCGGTGCAGCGCCTCATTGTGGACGCGGTGGCCAAGATGGTGGGGGTGCCCCCGGAGAAGATTCCGGTGGCGGTGGACGGCTGCGGCGCGCCGGTCTTTTACGTGCCCTTAAGGCATATCGCTCTGGGGTTCGCCCGCCTGGCCGGCGCGGCCCCGGGCAGCCCGGCCGCGGTCCTGAGGGACGCCTGCCTCGACAACCCCCGGCATATCGCCGGGGACGGCCGCCTGGAGACCGTCATCATGGAAGCCCTGCCCGGGCGGGTGGTGGCCAAGACCGGCGCGGAGGGGGGCTTTGCCCTGGCCCTGGTGCAGGAAGGCCTGGGCGTGGCCGTGAAGATCGAAGACGGCTCCTCCCGGGCACTCAATCCCACCATCGTCCATCTCCTGGGGCAATTATTGACTTTAACGCCGGAGGCCCAGGAAGCCCTGGAGGCTTTTCGCCAACCTGCCATCCTTAACCATGGTAAGCAAGAGGTAGGGCGGATTCGCCCGGTATTTTCCTTGGCTGGCCAGGTTTGAGGCGCGGTGGGAAGGAAGAGGTTCCGGCTCTCTGGCTCTTCTCCCACAAAACCCCTTGAATCTTAAGCTAATCGTGTTATAGTTCAAACCATCAACGCCATCTGGGTGGGGGCGAGAGGGATTATTTTAATATGAAGGTGCTCTGGGCGCCCTGGCGCATGGAGTATATTTTGGGGGAGGATAAGTCCCCGGGCTGCATCTTCTGTCCCTGGCCGGAAGAAGACCGGGCCGCCCGCCTAGTCCTGTTCAGCGGCCGCCTCACCCGGGTGATGATGAATAAATATCCTTATATCAACGGGCATCTGTTGATCTCCCCCTTAAGACACGTGCCGGGGCTGGAGGACCTGAGCCTGGCAGAACTGCTGGACTTGCAGGTGAAACTGCGCCACTCCCTGGCTATCCTGAAGCAGGTGATGCGGCCGGACGGCTTCAATGTGGGCCTCAACCTGGGAACTGTAGCCGGGGCCGGGGTGGAAAGCCACCTCCATTTCCACGTGGTGCCCCGCTGGAACGGCGATACCAACTATATCCCGGTCTTTGCCGAAGTGAGGGTGATTCCGGAGCATTTTCGCCAGACTTACGAGCGCCTGGCCCCCCATTTCCAGGCCATCAGCGACGAGGACCAATCATGCGCTTCATCAAAGTAATCTTCGGCTCTCTGTTGGTAATCCTTGGACTTGTCTTTATTATTGAAAACAAAGTGGTCCTGGAACAGACCCTGCAACTTCGTCTGGACCTCTATATCGGCAGCCTCCAGAGCCCCTCTATTCCTTTGTGGGTGCTGGTCTTATTCACCTTCTTCCTGGGAGTCTTCACCGCCTCCCTCTATGGAGTTTACGAACTTCTGAAACAACGCCAGACCATTCGCCAACTCAAACATAACCTGGAAATCCTCAGCCAGGAACTCAAACGGGCCGGGGCCGTCGCCGAAGCCTCCACCATCACCATCGAACCCACGGCTCACCAACGGGATGAGTGAATAATTTGGGGGTGGGGGCTAAGGGCCCCAGGCCCTTACCCCCTCCCCCAGACCCCCACCCCCAATCCCTTAGGTTTTATTTGGCCGGGGAAGCCCGGGCTAAAAGCCCCGGCTTCCCCGGCCCCGTCTGCGGGTTGAGGGGGGTGTGGGGGAGGGCCAGTAGCACAGGCGTCCAGCCTGTGCTCAGGTCCCTGGCCCTCCCCCCCACAAACATCGAGCAAACTCTGCTGCCATGACCGAATCTCCCCCCGATAAGCTCACTCCCATGCTCAAGCAGTATTTGGACTTGAAGTCCAGGTATCGGGATGCCCTGGTGCTTTTCCAGATGGGGGATTTCTTTGAGTTGTTTTTTGAGGACGCGGAGCGGGCCGCGGTGGCTTTAAGCATTGCCCTGACCAGCCGCAGTCGGTCCGGGGAGGAGCGCATCCCCATGGCCGGGTTTCCCCTGCATGCCGCGGAATCCTATATTTCCCGGCTGTTGGACCAGGGTTTCAAGGTGGTGGTCTGTGAGCAGGTGGAGGACCCGGCCCAGGCCAAGGGCCTGGTGCGCCGGGAGGTGACCCGCATCCTTACCCAGGGAACGGTGGTGGACCCCTCGGCCCTGGACGCCCGCACCGACAACTACCTGGCCGCGGTGGCCTTTGGGGGCACCAAATGGGGGTTGGCTTTCCTGGAACTCTCCACCGGGGAATTCCGTCTCACGGAAGGGGAGGGGGGGGAGGCCCTGGGGGACGAACTCTGGCGGCTCAAGCCCGCGGAGTTGTTGGTGGCGGAGGGTGTGGAGTCAGAGGTCTTAAAAGCGGCCTTGCTCCCTTTTAACACCCCGCCTACCCGCCGGGCGCTGGCGCCCCATGCCTTTGCGATGGACGCGGCCCGGCGGGAGTTGGGCCGGGTGTTGGGTACTCTCTTCCTGGATGGCTTCGGCCTGGCCAATTATTCCCTGGGGATCGCCGCGGCCGGGGCCATCCTGCGCTATCTCCAGGATTCCTATAACGCCGCTCTACCCCACCTGGACCGCTTGTTGCCTTACGGCAAAGATGATTTTCTGGGTCTGGATGAAGCCACCTTGAGGCACCTGGAAATCTTTGAGACCTGGCGCAGCGGCAGCCGCCAGGGGTCCTTGCTGGAGGTCCTGGACGCCACCGTCACCCCCATGGGGGCCCGGCTGCTGGGCCGGTGGCTGCGCTTTCCCTTAAAGGAACTGGGCCGGATCGAGGCCCGCCTGGACGGGGTGCAGTTTTTCAAAGACCACAGCCTGCTCTGCCAGCGCTTCCGGCAAAGCCTGAAGGGCCTGGGGGACCTGGAGCGCCTCACCGCCCGTCTGGCCCTGGAACAAGCCACCCCCCGGGAGGTGGCCGCGGTGCGCTACGCCCTGGAGCGCCTGCCCCGGCTCCGGGAGCTGTTTGCCGGAGACCTGCCCCCTCTGGTCCGGGCCGCCGTCGGCGATCTGGCGGATTTGCCGGATTTATATGACCTGATCACCCGAGCCTTGGTGGACGACCCCCCGCCCACCCTCCAGGCCGGCGGGGTGATCCGGGAGGGTTACGACGGCGAATTGGACGAACTCATCTTCCTGGCCCGGGAAGGCAAGGACTGGATCGCCTCCCTGGAGAACCAGGAGCGCCAGCGCACCGGCATCGCCTCCCTCAAGGTCCGCTATAATAAAGTCTTCGGCTACTATATTGAGGTCTCCAAGGCCAACCTCCACCTGGTGCCCCCGGATTATCACCGCAAGCAGACCCTGGTGAACGCCGAGCGCTTCATCACCGCGGACCTGAAGGATTACGAGTCCCGGGTCCTGGGCGCGGAAGAGGCCCGCATCCAAAAGGAGACGGAGCTTTTCCAGGACCTGCGCCGGCGCTTGGGCCGGGAGGCCCCCCGCCTGAAAAAAGTGGCCCGGTCCATTGCGGCCCTGGACGTCCTGGCCGCTTTGGGGGAAGTGGCGGCTCTGCGCCGCTATTGCCGCCCCCGGCTGGTCCCGGAAACAGTGCTCAGCCTCATCCAGAGCCGCCACCCGGTCATTGAACAGGTGCTCCCCCCCGGCAGCTTCGTGCCCAACGACATTTCCTTGGACGAATCTTCCCAGGTCCTCATCGTCACCGGCCCCAACATGTCGGGGAAGTCCACCATCCTGCGGCAGGTGGCTTTGAGCGTGCTCCTGGCCCAGATGGGTTCCTTTGTGCCGGCCAAAGAGGCGGTGGTGGGGCTGGTGGACCGCATCTTCACCCGGGTGGGCGCGGTGGACGACATCGGCCGGGGACAGAGCACCTTCCTGGTGGAGATGCACGAAACCGCCCGCATCCTGCACCAGGCCACCTCCCGGAGTCTGGTCATCCTAGACGAGATTGGCCGGGGCACCAGCACCTTTGACGGCCTGGCCCTGGCCTGGGCCGTGGCCGAACATCTCCATGACCGGGAGGGGCTGGGGGTCAAAACCCTGTTTGCCACCCACTACCAGGAGCTCACCGAACTGAGCCGCTTGAAGCCCCGGGTGCGGAATTTCCAGGTGCTGGTGGCCCAGTCGGGCGGGGATATCGTCTTTCTCCACCAACTGGCTCCGGGCGCGGCCTCCCAGAGCTACGGCATCCAGGTGGCCCGCCTGGCGGGAGTGCCCCAGGAGGTAATCGGCCGTGCCCAGGAGGTTCTGGAGAACCTGGAGGCGGGGAGCCTGGACCCCCTGGGCTTCCCCCGCCTGGCCCGCTCCCGGCGCAAGCCCGGCCCGGAGACCCCCCAACTGGCCCTGTTCAATGCTCCTAAGGAAGAGTGAGGTAGTTGTTTTGGGGGGAGGGGGCTAAGGGCCACAAGCCCTTACCCCCTCCCCCAAGCCCCCTCCCCCAATCCCTTAGGGGGATGAATAGGGATCAGGGATCAGGGGTCAGGGGCCAGGGGTCAGAAAGCGCCAGACCTTTAATCACTACTCCCTGATCCCTGACCCCTGACCCCTATTAAGCGGGTTGGGAGGGGGGTGTGGGGGGAAGGTTAGTAGCACAGGCTTTCAGCCTGTGCTCAGGTCCCTGGCCCTCCCCCCACAAACCATCGTTCAGATATCCTGGCTTGGTTTTTTCCCCTTGACAAGCCCGACTATTTAACAAAAAATTAGGGGTGAGCGGGAATAACTCAGCGGTAGAGTGCAACCTTGCCAAGGTTGAAGTCGCGGGTTCGAATCCCGTTTCCCGCTCCATTTCTTTTTGAGGCGGCATAGCCAAGAGGTAAGGCAGCGGTCTGCAAAACCGTTATTCACCGGTTCGAATCCGGTTGCCGCCTCCATTTCCTGACTTCCCTCCTTTAAGCCCCGGGGCAATTAACCTTTGCCGTTAATTTAATCTGACTGAAGACCTATGCAAAAATCCTCCCCAAGTGGTCATCCAAGCCAGAAACAGGGGCGACCGGCCCTTTCTCCACCTGAATCTTCCCTAGTTCTCCTCTTCTTCCTGGTTTCCCTTGCCACCGTCTTCGAAAGTGACGGTAAGAATAGTTTAAAGATTAAACCTTTCTTTTTACGCCCGTATGTCCTAAAATAGGAATATATCAAGAAATCTTAACACCTGGGTCTCAACAGCGAGTCTTGGGGGGACCGGCAATCTGCCGGTAAACCTCCGGAAACCTGAAGCGGGGGGCACGCCATGACGACCAAATTTCCCGTGAACAAGTTATTGATCATCATAGTGGCCGCGGTGTTATCCTTCGGCTTAGGCTGGCTGGGGGGGGAACTCATGATCAATTTGGGTTACCTGCCTCTGAAATCGTCCCCGACCAAGCCGCCGCCGGCCCCGGAGCCGGCGCCGGCGGTTAAACCGGAAGTGGCGCCGCCTCCAGCCGCAGCCCCTCCCCCCCCGGTGAGCGCTCCTCTGGAAAAACCCATTCCCCTGCCCGTTGCCGAAGCGCCTAAGCCCCCGGCTCCCCCCCCGGATACCCCGGTAGTGGCGGCCAAGCCGCCTCCGGTGGAGACGCCGGCCGCGGTTCCGGCGCCGGCGCCCACCGCCCCGGAAGCCAAGAAGCCCGAGCCGGAAGCTGCTCCCCCGCCGGCCCCCGAACCGGAGGCCGCCCCGCCTCCGGCACCGGAACCGGTGAAAGCCAAGGCCCCGGAGCCGACGCCGCCCCGCCTTGATGTACTGAACGGCATGGGGAAGAAAGGCTTTGCTCAGGAAATGCGCCGGAAGCTGGTCAAAAAAGGCTACCAGGTGGTAGCCATCGGGGATTACAGTGATTTCGATGTGGAAACCACGGAAATCCTTTATCGTTCCAAGCACAAGAAGGTGGCCCAGGCCCTGAAGGCCAAAGTCTTCCCCACGGCGATGCTGAAGCACAGCGGGGACATGGCCCCTGACGTGGATATCCGCATTATCCTGGGGGCGGACCTGGCCCCCGAGGAAGAGGCGGCCGAAGGGGACAAGGCCGCCGCTCCGGCCCCCCTGGCCAAGAAGGAAGAGGCTAGCCCCCCCACTCCGGTAAAGACTCAGCCGAAGCCGGAGGTCAAGGCGTCTCCTCCTGCCTCCCCGCCGGCTCCGGCTAAATCTCCTGCTCCTCCGGCCACCCCGGATAAATCCAGGCCAGGTGTCCTGAGCGCTGCTGATCTCATGGGAACCGCCATTGATCTGCGTAACGGCAACGGCGCCCAAGATTTGTGCAAACAGGTGCGCGCCCGTCTGTCCGGTGAAGGCTTTCGGGTGGCGGCTATCGGCAACCATGTGGATTTCGGCCAGGAAATAACCGCCATCTATTACCGCCCGGGGAAAGAGAAGGTGGCCCAAGCCCTGAAGGCCAAGTTCTTCCCCGGCGCCAGCCTGCAACCCGGCCCGAACCTGTCCCCCGGAGTGGATGTCAAAGTCATTCTGGGCCACGATCTGAAAACCCGGTAGAGAGGGAGGGCAAGGGGGCATCATTCTATCTATCCTATTCATAGTTCCATTAACTAATTGTCTCCTAAGTCTTGGGGTAAAAGGCGAAAAGGCGAATTAGTAATTGGCTTGGCAGATTGTCAAGCTTTTTGCCTTTTCGCCTTTTTACCTTTTCGCCCTTAAGCAATTCCCCGACCTCCCTCCTCCAAGCTCCTTTCTGATCCGTTAAATTAAGTGACGTCTGTAGTCTAACCCTTCTTGTTAACCCTCAAGATTGACATGGTCTCTTCCCTGTGGCATGGTGAAAAGGGAGAAACTTTAGATCAGGTGATTGCCTGATGCCAATTCGCCAGCAAAGGTAATTTTTTCCGTAGCGGCGAATCTTGGATTCGCCCTAAATCGGTGGGCGAACACCAGGTTTGCCCCTTTTAATACCTTTTGAGGCTGAACTGGCATTAAGGCAAGGGGAAGAGGGGGCCTATGCGGACCTTGGCCATCGCCAATCAGAAGGGAGGCAGCGGCAAGACCACCACCAGTGTAAATCTGGCCGCGGCCCTGGGAGAAAAAAAACGCCGGGTGCTCCTGGTGGACCTGGACCCCCAGCATTCCGCCACCGCCTGGCTGGGGATAAGAGACGCCGGCAAGGGAGTGCTGGCGGTCCTGGTGGATAAGGTGAATCTGGCGGATCTGGTCCATGAGACCGGGGCGCCGGGGGTGGACCTGATTCCTTCTTCCGCCTGGCTGGTGGGGGTGGAGAAGTTCCTGGCCGGCGAACTGGGAGCGGAAACCATTCTGCGCCGGGCCCTGGAGAACCTGCCGCCGGGGCGCTGGGACTATGTCATTATTGACTGCCCTCCCACCCTGGGAATTCTCACGGTCAACGCCCTGGCCGCGGTGCGGGAACTCCTGGTGCCGGTGGAGGCTCATGTCATGGCCTTGAGCGGCCTGGCTCAACTGCTGCAAACGGTGGAAGTGGTCAAAGACCGTCTCAACCCGGAGTTAAAAGTTACCGGCATCCTGGCCTGCCGGGTGGACGCCCGGACCCGCCACTCCCGGGAGGTGGTGGAAGAACTCCGGGAGCGCTCCGGGAGCCTGGTGTACCGCACGGTCATTCGGGAAAACATCCGCCTGGCGGAATGTCCCTCCTTCGGCCAACCCATCACCCAGTACGACCGTAAGAGCGCCGGGGCCGCGGATTACCGGGCCTTGGCCGGGGAAATCATCAAACAAGAAGGGAGTCGCTGACATGGCCAAGCGCCGCACCATTGGGGAAAGCCCCCTGGACGCCGCAGTTCCCGGCGCGCCCCTGGACGCCGTCCTGGCGGGGGTTTCGCCTGCCCCCGCAGCCGATAAACCCCAGCCCCGGAAAGAGGAGATTCCTAAAGAATACCGGGAGCGGCTGGCTGCCTTGGAGAAAGAAAATGCCGGACTGAAAGCGGAGGTGGCCGAGCTTCAGGCCCGGCTCAAGGAACTCCAGGCCCATCTGAAGCCCGCCGCGGCCGAGCCTTGGTGGCTGACCGTACTGAGAGAGAAGCTGAAAGGAAAATAATCAGGCCACGACCCGCTGATAGGCGGCATAGGTTTGCCGGGCGGTCTCGTCCAGGCTATAGTTTTCTTTCACCAGGCGGTAGCCCGCTTCTCCTAACTCCTTAAGGCCCTCATTTTTCAGGGCCTGAACCATTTTTTCCCTTAACGCGGTGAGGTCCCCCGGGGGGATGAGATAACCATTAACCTGATCTTGCACCAGGAGATGGTTATCCCCTACCGCAGTGGCGATGACCGGCAGCCGGGCGGCCCCGGCTTCCAGCAGGGTGAGGGGTTGGCCTTCGCTTAAAGAAGGAAGAACGAACAGATCAGCAGACAGATATTCTTTGAGTAACCTTTCCCCGGAAAGCTTTCCGGTAAAAACCACCAGGTCAGCGATTGCCAGTCTTTGGGCCAGGGTTCTCAGAGATCCTTCTTCCGGGCCGTCCCCCACCAAATATAATTTTGCCGGTCTTTCCCTCATCAACTCCTTTGCTCCGGCCAGGGCCTTAAACAGGAGGTCCAGGCCTTTTAGTCTGTGCAGGCGGCCCACATAGAGCATTTTAAAAAAAGGCTTGGCTTCGGATTGACGGGATTCCTGAGAAACCCGGTGGAATTCCGCCAGGTCCACGCCATTGGGGATGACCACCACCTCATTGACATTGGGGTGTTTCAGGAAACTCCAGGAGACGGAAATCATCAGGTCATATTTAATTTTGGTCAGTAGAAAATATTCCACCAAGAAGAGGGGGCTTTTCTGATTGAGGTCTAAGAGGTTGGAGCCGTGGACCGTAAAGACCACGGGAATCCCTAATACTTTGCTTAAGGCTTTGCCGGGGAGACCCGGCAGGTAACCGTGGGCGTGAATCAAATGGTAAGGGCTGGCCCGATGACAAGCCTTGACCGACCGGATAACGTCCCAGGTCCAGGCCAGACGGCCCAGATAAGAGAACCGCCGGGGCTTCCCGGCCCGGATGAGGCGCAGCCTCCCGGACTCATAAGACTCCACCTCGGGGTATTCTCCATTATCCTCGGCTGAGAAATTGATGGTATGAATGTCCACCTGACAACCATAGTCCCGCACCAACCTTCGGGCTAAGCCCAGAATATGGACCTGCACGCCCCCCCACAAGGGCTGCCAAACATCGATGACTACCGCTAGTCTCATAAGGTTAGGTAAGGATGTTTTTGGGGGAGGGGGCTAAGGGCCGGTGGGCCCTTACCCCCTCCTCCAAACCCCCACCCCCAATCCCTTACGGGGTTTTAAAAGTTTGGTTGGGCCGGGGTCATTGGCCCCGGCCCAACCAAACCCCTTAAGCGGGTTGGGAGGGGGGTGTGGGGGGAAGGTTAGTAGCACAGGCTTTCAGCCTGTGCTCAGGTCCCTGGCCCTCCCCCCACTAACCAAGTCCAAATCTTAGTATCCCCCGGGCCAGGCCCAGGAACCAGGCGAAGTTGCGGCAGAATCTCACCGGGATGCTCAGAAGGGCCGCCCGGGGGTCTCTTTGGAACAGATAGGGAAAAGGCAGCAGGGAAGTATATAACAGGAAAGCCAGCAGGGCCAGGGGGACCAGAAAACTGGCGGGGAAGAGGGGCAGAAAAAAGATCAGGGAAGGCCCCAGTGCCCCGGCGGCCAGGATTTGGTACTTGATGATTTTCGGGGTATAGGTGTCCCCCTGGCGTTTGTCCCGGTGGTCCTGATAGAGTTTTACCCGGTCATAGGCGCGTCTTACCTGGTTTTTAAGATAGGGCCAGAAATTTTCCGGATGATGGTGGCCCACCACTGCGGCGGGCCAATAGATGAGGCGATGCCGTTTGGAGATCTTGTAGGTCAGGTCCCAGTCTTCGGCGCTGGGTTCCCGATATTCCTCATTAAACCCGCCCACTTCTTCCAAGATATTTTTTCTCACGGCCAGGTTGTAGGTGCCGTGCACGTCGATCTCCCCCTGGACCTCTCGATATCTCCAGGCGATTTCCAGGCCGAGGCAGCGGGCCAGGGTGCTCCCCGTATTCAGGGTTTTATAAGTGCCGGCCACCGCGCCGATGTTGTCTCCGGCAAAGGGCTTGAGGAGCTCCTCCAGCCAGTTGGGTTCCGGCAGGCAGTCCCCGTCGGTAAAGACGCAGATATCGGCTCGGGCGTTCCTCCAGGCCCGGTTCCGGGCCGCGGCCGGGCCGGCGTTCTCCTGATAAAGATACCGAACCAGCGGGTATTTCTGGGCAAAGTCTTGGATGATGGCGCCGGTGTTATCGGTGGAGCCGTCGTCCACCAAAATAATCTCCTCCGGGGGACGGGTTTGCTGAACTAAGGCCTCCAGCAGAGGGCGGAGGTGCTTCTCTTCGTTATATACCCCGACAGTTACTGCCACCAGCATTTAGGGACCTTCTGGATTTGAAGTAATCGACAAAACTGCGGAGGCCGTAAAGCTTTCTGACCACGTCATCCCAGGTGCGGATGGCCAGGGCCATCCGGAGCATCTGCTTGGGGCGCAGGTAAAACTCCTTCAGGCCCTTGTCCACAAAGTAGTCAATCTCTTCTTTGGACATTTGGGGATAAGAGAGGAGGGTGGCCTGTTCGCAACCTTCGTCCACCCAATCCGGCCAATCTTTGGCGGTGAGATAGCCGTGGCTTTTGGCCCAGTCATAGAAAGCCGTGCCCGGATAGACGGCGATGCCGGAGATCTGAATGGTGTCCAGGGGCAGGCTCTTGGCAAAGTCAATGGTCTGTTGGGCGGAAGCCCGGGTTTCCCCCGGCGCGCCGATCATGAAACAGCCGTGGATGGTGAAGCCCAGGCGGTGGGCCGCTTCGGTGAATCTCCGGGCCGTCTCCACGGTGGTGCCTTTTTTCACCGCCTTGAGTTGCGCATCGGTGCCGAATTCATAGCCCACCATGAGCATCCGGCAGCCGGCTTCTTTCATCAGCGGCAACAGCTCCAGCCGGCAATCCACCCGGACGTTGCAACTCCAACTGAGGCGGCGGTTAAGACCCCGGCGGATAATCTCTTCGCAGACTTCCCGGACGTGAGCCGGGGACGCGGTGAAGGTGTCCGTCTCCAGCATGATTTCCCGGAGGTAAGGGAAAAGCTCGAGGTCGTACTCCATTTCCGCCACCACCTGGGAAGCTTGCCGGAGGCGCAACTCTCTGCCGTTGATCACCTGGGTCTCCCGGCAGAAGGTGCACTGCCCGAAGCAACCCCGGCCGGTGTACAGGGTCAGAAAAGGGTAGAGCTTTCCGGCGTCGTGATACCAATGGGGGTCGATATGCCGCCAGGCGGGAAAGGGGAGCTCATTGACGTCCAGGTAAGGGCGGGGCGGGTTGTGCCGGATAGTTTCCCCCTCCATATAGGAGACCCCTAACAGGTCCTTTAAGGGCACGCCGGCGGCCAGGTCCCGGAGGGTGTAGTCCGCTTCGCCCCGGACAATCAGGTCCACGGCGCCGCGGCTCTTCTTCAGGGTGTCCTCCGGTTCGGCGCTGGCGTGGGCCCCCACCAGGACGGTGCGGCAGCCGGTCAATTCCTTGACCTGGGCCGCGTAATGGAGGTCATTATAGATACTGGGGGTGGTGGTGTGGATAACGGTCAGGTCCGGGTGAAAGCTCTCAATCTCCCCCAGGACCTGGGCTTCCGTGAGATTTAAGGCGGCCCCCTCCACAAATTTACAGAGATGGCCGGCTTCTTCCAACACGGCGATCTGAATCAGGGCCTGCTCCGGATGCCGCTGCACCCGGCCCCGGGACCTGGCGGCCCAGCGGGCCGACCTGACAAAATCTTTCCCGTAGGGGGGGTTAAGATAGGCTAGTCTCATTCTCTGGAAATGGGGCTGGTTGACCGGGGAAGAGCTTGAGAGACGGACAGGGTCGGTTCGACTGCCGTTTCAGAGAAGACCTCTCACTCCGAGATTATCATTTTTATCAGAGTCTTAATGCCGTTCTTCAGGTTCTGTTTATGCTTTTTGCCCATGGAGTACTCGGTATAGCGGACGTCCACGGGCACTTCCGCATATTTAAGCTGGTGTTTGGAGATCTGGCTGATGATCTCACTATCATATTCATAACGGTCGGTTTTGGTGTCTATGACGTTAAGGGCCTTCCGGGAATAGGCCCGGAAGCCGGACTGGCTGTCCGTCACCCACAGGCCGTGGATCAGCCAGGTAAAGAAGTTGCCTAAATGATTGGAAATCCATTTATGGGTGGGCATACCTTCGGCGTTCAAGAGCCGGGACCCCAACACCACATCAGTGCCTTGCTCCAGATGCCGGATCATCTTGTCGATGTCTTGGGGATTGTGCTGCCCATCTCCGTCCATGGTGACCACCATGTCGGCCTTAAGTATTTTGGCGGCTTCGATGCCGGTCTTCACCGCGGCGCCCTTGCCCCGGTTGATGATGTGTTTTAAGACGACGGCTCCCATCTCTTTGGCTTTTCCGGAAGAGTCGTCTTTGCTGCCGTCATCCACTACAATGATCCGGTGATAGCCGGTCTCCTTGATCTCCCGGAGCACATCTTGAATTACCTGCCCCTCGTTTAACACCGGAATGACAATGTAAAGTTTTTTCGGCGACAATTCTTTCACTTCCGCGCCCTGGGCCTGAAGACCGACGGGGAGGGCGGCTAGCGAGGATGATGCTCCTGAGGCGGGCATGGTAACGGAGATTTCCCCTCTGATTTTTAGTGGCTTAGATGCGTGCTTCCGCCCTAACGGCAAAAGCGGCTTGACCCATAATATGCCGGATGTCGCAGCGGTGTCAAGTAGAGATACCCCTTTCCCGGGGGACTGAACCGGCGCAGTCGGAAAGCTTCTCAACCTGCCTAAAGGCGGGAGCGGACAGAGTTTCCCGAGCACCTTTGTCCGGTACCCTTCTAACCTCACCTGACCTCAATACTCATTTAATCCAGGGGGCGATAATTTTTTTGGCCAGATTAATGGGAATGGCAAACCCGATGCCCTGGCCCTGGGAGAGAATCATGTTGTTGATGCCCACCACCCGGCCGTTGATGTCCAGTAAGGGGCCGCCGCTGTTGCCCGGATTGATGGAGGCGTCGGTCTGGATATAGTCCCCCACGGTTCCATGGCCCAGACCCCGGCGACCGGTGGCGCTGATCACCCCCACGGTGACGGTCTGCTCCAACCCGAAGGGGCTGCCGATGGCGATGGCCCATTGCCCCACCCTGATCTGGTCGGAATCCCCCAGGAGCGCGGCTTTCAAACCCGGCGCGGGTACGTGCACCAGGGCCAGGTCAAAGCGGGGATTACTGCCCACCACCCGTCCGGTCAACTCCCGCCGGTCATTAAGGCGCACCAGAATCTGCTGTGCTCCGGCCACCACATGGTAGTTGGTGAGAATATAGCCCCGATTATTGATGATAATACCGGAGCCCTGGCCCACCTGGCGCTGGCGGATGGGGGCGCTGCCGAAGTCCCGGAATACCCCTTCAAAGGGAGTGCCCCGGAAAAAATCCTCCGGTATGCCTAAAGGTTGATAAGTCACGATGCGGACCGCTTTCAGACTCACCACCGAAGGTTTGACTTGATCCGCCACCCGGATGAAATCCTGTTGCAGCCCCACGGCGGTGACGGCCCGAGCCGGGTCCGGCGGCCCGGGCCAGAGGGCCAGCACGATGATCAGGATCACGCCGGCGCTCAGGATTTTGCCTGCCAAATTTTGATACTTCATCCTTTTCCGTTACCTCAGCCTGATTGCTTTATTATAAAGAAATCTTTTACTGCTTCCAGAGGCGCTGGCTATTTCCGCGTCGGCCAGCCTCCAGCTTATCCCAACAGGAGAGGCCCGGCCTCTTCCACCTGAAGTTCCGGGCGTGGGCCGATGACTTCCAGGACATCGGCAGGGATCAGGCTTTCGGCCAGGGCCAGGAAGGGCAACCCCCGGGGCGGCTCGCCGCTCTCCGGGGGGGGATATTCCTTCAGCCCGGCGTCCCCGCCGATCACCAGACATACCGCCGGCCCCCGGGGTTCATGCCGGGTCCAAAAGACCTGGACCTCACCATGCTCCCCGGCCCCGGGGCCGCACCAACCCACCAGGGTGTGCCTTTGGCCGTCGGGATATTCCCATTCCAGACTGGCCCCCCGCCAGACCGGGGACAAGACTAGCAAGCGCTGCCGGGGCAAACCGGCGGGAACATCAGCTCCGGGCTTTACCTCATATTCTATGAAACGGGTCATGGTTTTATGTTAGTTGTATGGGGAGAGGGCCAGGGGAGAAAAAGGGGGCGAAAAGGAAAAAGGAAAAAAGGCGAAAAAGAAAAGAAATAACTTATGAACTCAGAATCCTTTTCGCCCTTTCGCCTTTTCCCCCTTCTTTCAATGCCTTTAGCCCCCTCCCCCGCAATCTATCAACACCTTCAGCACCCCCGCCTGACCGGCCCAGGTGACGGCTTCCCGGCCCTGGGCCAGGAAGAAGCGCCGGGCAATCAGGGGCCGGGGGTCGATCCAGCCTTGGCTGAGGAGGCGCAGGGCCCCGGGAAAGGGGCCGCAGCGGCTGCCCGCCAGCTTCACTTCCGGCACCACCAGGTCCGCCGGGTTCAGGGGATAATGGTCCACGTAAGTGCTCTTGAGGACCACCGTGCCCTGGGGGCGCACTTGCCTCAAGGCCAGCGCCAGTCCCGAAGGGGAGCCGCTGGCCTCCACCACTACGTCGTAGTCCTGATTTCCCCCGGGCAGGTCCTTTTCTAGAAAGGTAATCACTCCGTAAGGCTTAGCCAGGTCCAGATGCTCCAGGTAATGCCCCGCCAGATGCACTTCCGCGCCATGTAAGGCCAACACCCAAGAGGTGAGCAGTCCCAGGGCGCCGTCGCCGATTACCAGAACCTGGCTGGTGGCAATATGGGGAGCTGTTGTCGTTACCGCCAGGGCCGCGGCCAGGGGTTCGGTGAAGACCGCCATCTCATCCGGCAATCCCGGCGGCACCGAATGCAGGTTGGCCTCCGGGAGAGTCAAATAAGGAGCAAAAACCCCATCCCGGTCCTTAAGGCCCAGGACTTGCCGCTGAGCGCAATGGCGGGCTAATCCCCGCCGACAGCGGGGGCAGACCCCACAGGCAATATTGATCTCCCCCACCACCCGCTGCCCCAGCCAGGAGGAGTCCGCCGGCCCCTCCACCACCCCCACGAACTCATGGCCCATGATGCCTTTGAAATGGTGGTAGCCTCTGAGAATCTGCAAATCCGTGCCGCAGATTCCCGCCAGAGCCACCCGGATCAGGACCTCCCCGGACCGAGGTTGGGGTAAAGGCAGCTCTTGAAGGTGTAGGTCTTTGTCGAAATAAAGGGCCAGCATGTTTTATTTCGGGTTTAGGGGAAGGCCAGGGCTAAGGGGGGACAGGCCCCCCTCTGCCCAGGACAGCCGGGGGCGGCTGTCCTCCATCCGCCTTCCCTCCAAGTCCTTTTTAAACCGCTAATTGGTAGCACGGGCATCTTGCCTGTGCCCGCACCGGCTGGAAGCCTGTGCTACCATGTCATGTATGTAAGGGGTTGGGGGAGGGGTTTGGGGGAGGGGGCAGGGGTCTGCGACCCCTGGCCTCCTCCCCCAAAACTATCTTCCACCCCCTGCCGCCGCCTCCTCCAGGACCGTAAGGGTTTGTGAGGTGGTCTGGTCCCAGGAGAGGTGGGCCACGGCCTCTTGGGCCTTTTGGCGCACCTGGGGGTCCCGGCCGGCGGCGGCAAATTCCTGGAGGGCCTGGGCCAGGGCCGGGATGTCATGCGGTTGCGCCAAAATCGCTCCGTTTACTCCTGGGGTAATAAATTCCTTGGCCCCATTGCCTGCCGTGGTCACCACCGGACAGCCGCAGCCCAGGGCCTCCAACACCACGTTGCTGCAGGGATCGTAAATCGTGGGCAGGGCCAGCACCGCGGCTGCCTGATAGAAAGGGGCCACCTCGGTTTGAGGTCCCCAGAATTTCACCCGCCCCGCCACTCCGAAGCGGGCGGCCAGTTGCTGATAGCGGCGCACCGAGCCTTTGCCCACCACCCACAGGAGGCTCTCCTGATCAGTTAGACAACTGAAGGCCTCAATAAGATAAGCCAAACCTTTCCGTATAAAGCCGGAACCCACAAAAAGGATGATCTTGGCCCCAGGCGGCGCTCCTGATTGACTGCCTGTTATTGTACCGGAGCCAGCCGGACCAGGCTGGAATCTCTCGTGATCCAACCCATTAAAAATTATCCTGATTTTATCCGGGGCCACCTGGTAATGGCGAATAATCTCTTCTTGGACCTGGCGGGAGTTGGCGATGACCCGGAGCAGGCCGGGAGCGGCGAATAACCGCGCCTCCAACCCCAGCATAACCCGATGGAAGAGACTGAATTGCTGTCCCAGCCTGGCGGCCGGAGAGAGAAAAGGCGTCCATCGCTCCAGCCACTCCCGGTGGCAGCCGTCCCCGGCCCGATACACCTGCTGAAACAGGGTGCGCTCCAAACTGAAAACCATCTGCACGCCAGCCTGCTTCAGAAGGCGGCGGCTATTCAGGGCATAACTGAGGAGCCGCCCGGCCTTGCCGCCCCAGACCGGCACCGGCACCGACTTAACCCCCGGCCCCAATGGCAGACCGGCCTCCGGACCGGCATCAGCCGCGTAAACCACCACCTCATGACCCGCGGCCGCCAAACCCCGGACCAAATAACCCAAGGTGGCCTCCGCGCCCCCCAAGGCGCCGACCCGCTGTCTCAAAACGGCTATCTTCATGTTGAGTGTGTGCTGGTTGGGGGAGGGGGCTAAGGGCCACAGGCCCTTACCCCCTCCC
>JBFLZI010000037.1:0-20321 GCA_040756315.1 Thermodesulfobacteriota bacterium
AAGGGGCGGCCCACTGGGTCGCCCCTTTGTTTTTCCCCTTAGGGGATTGAGGAAGGGGATGTGGAGGAAAATGTCGGACAGCCGCCCCCGGCTGTACCAGGGGCCGCAGGCCCCTGGCCCCCTCCCCCAAAATCTTTATACCCCTACCTCAGGTTAATGGTCAGGCCTTGGGGGCCGAGGTTGAGTTTGACGCCCTCCTGGGTGGCGTAGAGGTCGATGATGACCCCGTGTTCGTTGCGCATGGTCAGGCCGGCCATGCCCCCGGCCAAAGCCACCCCGGCGCCCACCGCGACGTAGGTGCCGGAGAAGTCCTTAAGCTCTCCCAGTTTATAAACGCCCCCGGTGGCCCCGACTTTGGCGTAGCCCACGTCCCCGACGCTTAAGCCCTCGATGCCGAAGCGGTATTTTTTTCCTTTAAACCAGAGGACCCCGCGACCCCAGGTGAAGCCGACCCCGGCGGCCAGGCCGGTCATTTCGATGCTCACCTGCCCCACGGGAGGAAGGGCCTGGGCACCGCCTTGGCTGGGAAAGCCGGAAAACGCCAGGGTGATGACTAGCAGGAGTAACAGATTGCGGCGCATTGGACGTCTCATATTATGCCCCCTTTAACTGGAAAGAATTTTCTAAGCCATTGGAACCAATTTAAGGTAAGGGTGTAGAAAGTCAAGGGTCAATCCGGGACGGGGGGAAATGGTCAGCCAGCCTTGCCTACCATCTACTGGTAACATAGGCTAGAAAGCCTGTGCCACCGGGCCAAATGACAGGGGCGACCCCATGGGTCGCCCCCGCCACTTTTTGTTGTAAGGAATTGGGGGGTGGGAGGATTGCCGGTGGGTCTTGGACCTCTGGCCCCCTCCCCCGCCCTACTATCCCATCTTCTCTTAATACATCCCTTCCATACCGCCCATGCCGCCGGGGCCCATGGGGGGCATCGGGGTTTCTTTCTTGGGTTTTTCCGCCACCATGGCTTCGGTGGTGATGAGCAGGGAGGCCACGGACGCGGCGTTCTGCAGGGCAAAGCGCACCACTTTGGTGGGGTCGATGACGCCGGCCACCATGAGGTCTTCGTACTCGCCGCCTTCGGCGTTAAAGCCCATGGCGCCTTTCTGGCCCTTGACGTGTTCCGCCACCACCGAGCCTTCGAAGCCGGCGTTGTTGGCGATCTGGCGGATGGGTTCTTCCAAGGCCCGTTTGATGATCTTGGCCCCCAACTGTTCGTCATGGTCCTCCAGGGCCTTCTCATCCAGGGTGGGGATGCAGCGCAGCAGGGCCACGCCGCCGCCGGGGACGATACCTTCTTCCACCGCGGCCCGGGTCGCGTTCAGGGCGTCTTCCACCCGGGCTTTCTTCTCTTTCATTTCGATTTCCGTGGCCGCGCCCACCCGGATGACGGCGACGCCGCCCACCAATTTGGCCAGCCGCTCCTGGAGTTTCTCCCGGTCATAGTCCGAAGTGGTCTCTTCGATCTGGGCCCGGATCTGCTTCACCCGGCCTTCGATGGCGGAGCGGTCGCCGCCGCCGTCGATAATGGTGGTGTTGTCCCGGTCGATATTCACCTTGCGGGCGTTCCCCAGTTCTTTTAAGGTGACGTTTTCCAGCTTCCAGCCCATGTCTTCCGAGATCATCTGGCCGCCCGTGAGGATGGCGATGTCCTCCAGCATGGCCTTGCGCCGGTCCCCGAAGCCGGGAGCCTTCACCGCGGCCACCTGCAAGGTGCCCCGGAGCTTGTTCACCACCAGGGTGGCCAGGGCCTCGCCCTCCACGTCTTCGGCGATAATTACCAGGGGCTTGCCCATTTTGGCGATCTGCTCCAGGATGGGGAGCAGGTCCTTCATGGCGCTGATCTTCTTTTCATGGATGAGGATCAAGGGCTCTTCCAGGCTGACTTCCATCTTCTCCGGGTTGGTGACAAAGTAGGGGGAGATGTAGCCCCGGTCGAATTGCATGCCTTCCACTACTTCCAGGGTGGTCTCCATGCTCTTGGCGTCTTCCACGGTGATGACCCCTTCTTTGCCCACCTTGCTCATGGCGTCGGCGATGATGTTGCCGATGCTGGGGTCGTTGTTGGCGCTGATGGTGCCCACCTGGGCGATTTCTTTTTGATCCTTGGTGGGCTTGGAGATCTTGTGGAGTTCATCGATCACCACATTAACGGCTTTATCGATGCCCCGTTTCAGGGCCATGGGGTTGGTCCCCGCGGCCACCAGCCGGGCCCCTTCCTGGTAGATGGCCTGGGCCAGAATGGTGGCGGTGGTGGTGCCGTCGCCGGCCACGTCCGAAGTCTTGGAGGCCACTTCTTTCACCATCTGGGCCCCCATATTTTCAAATTTGTCATCCAATTCGATCTCTTTGGCCACGGTGACGCCGTCCTTGGTAATAGAAGGCGCGCCAAAGGATTTCTCCAAAATTACGTTACGGCCTTTAGGCCCCAGGGTTACCTTGACGGCGTCCGCCAGGGTATTGACGCCCCGCAGCATGGACTCCCGGGCCTTGACATCATACTTGATCTCTTTTGCGGACATTGCTTTTAACTCCTCCTTTGAATGATTCTGGGAAAAAAGACTGATGAAAAGGGTTTAAAGAAAAAGGCTGAAAGTTATCCTTCAATCACCGCGAGAATGTCTTCTTCCCGCATCATCAGGTAGTCTTCGCCTTCGATCTTGATGTCGGTGCCGGCGTACTTGCCGAAGAGAACCCGGTCACCTTCTTTGACTTGCAGGGTCATGCGGGTACCGCTGTCGCTCATCTTGCCCGGGCCCACGGCCACGATCTTTCCCTCAATGGGTTTTTCCTTGGCGCTATCGGGGATATAGATGCCGCCTTTGGTCATCTGCAATTCCTCGACCCGTTGGACCAGAACTCGATCATTTAGGGGTTTGACTTTCATTGATTACCTCCCAGGAATGAAATTCAGGGTTCAGAAAATTATTAGCACTCACCCTTAAAGAGTGCTAACAGATGGATAAACATTCGGCGGGAAAAAATCAAGAGGAAGGGGAAAATTTTTTTCAAAAAAGTGTGGTCAAGGGCCTCAATGGACCTTGGAGACCATGATCTGGCGGCGGGATTTTTTCTTGGAAACCTTCTTTTTCTCCTTGCTGGGTTTACTCTTGCTGGACTTCTTGCCTTTATAGGAACTCTTCTCGCCGTTGCCGCTCTTTTTAGCTAACTGCGTGGACCCGGTCTTATTGCCTCTGCTTTTGAGGGCTTTGGGCTTTCTCTTGCCCAAGTCGCTTGAGGCTCCCAGAATGGAGGCCATCTGGGGCCCGGAGCCGCCATGGCCGGCAACCTTAGGGGAGGACTTGCTCTTTCTGACGCTGGCCAGTTGGGTCCTGGACTTTTTACTTCTTTTGGCTACAGTTTTCTTGGCAGGTCGCTCCGACTTGCCGCTCGCGACTACGGCCTGGTGAGAAGATTCCTTATCCGGGGAACTACGCCGATATGAACTTTTGGCCACCCGCACCGCTCTGGCGGCTACGGCCGGATGCTCCACCCGGGCTACCATGATGTTTTTCTCGAAGAGGTTTTTAGCGCCCACCGGCAATTTCAGGGTGTAACCGGGCAAATCCGGAGGCGTGACGCCCCGGCGCAGTTCCGGGTTCAGGGCCTGGATATCATCCAGAGGCACATTACAGGCAAAGGAAGCCGCGGCCAGAGAAGTAGGTTCATTCACCTTTACCTTGTCAAATTTCAGGGGCGGCAGATAGGGGATGTTCTTAAAACCGAACTTTTCGGGATTCTTGGCAATGATGGTGGCGGCAATCATTTGGGGGACGTAATTCTTGGTTTCGGTGGGAAGACACTGGTTGGCGGAAAGTTCCCAGAAGTTCCGATGGGAGCTCTGGTTGATCTCTTTTTGCACCCTCCCTTCCCCGCAATTGTAACTGGCGGCGGCCAGATACCAGGAACCGAATTGTTTATACAGGTCTAAAAGATACTTGGCCGCGGCGTGCGTGGACTTTTCCGGATCACGGCGCTCATCGATATAACTGTCGATGGCCAGGCCATAGCGGGCGCCGGTGCCCCGGATGAACTGCCACATGCCGCAGGCATGAGCGTGGGAATAAGCGTTGGGGTTGAAACCGCTTTCGATCATAGCCAGGTAGGCGAAATCTTCCGGCAGGCCATGCTCCGCAAAGATTTCCCGGATCATGGGCAGGTAGGCGGTGGAGCGGGACAGATAGCGGCGGATCGTCTGCTTGCGTTCCGTGGTAAAATAGACCAGGTAGGCCCGCACCTGTTTATTCATGGCGATGGGCACGTCAAACTTGAGGCGCTGGTCCCAGTTTTTTAATTCTTCTTCCAGGGCGGGGTCCGTCCCCCGGATGCCGCTTTTGGCGTAAAGTTCTTCCAGGCGCTTGGGGCTCAATTGCTCCGTCAGAGACTCTTCCGGCTCGGGGACTTCCGGTGCCTCGGACACTTCCACCGGCGGCGGTTCCATCTTCACTAAATTGCCTTGATGGGCGCCACCGCAGCCGATTAACAACCAACAAAGGATAAATAGTCCAGTCCACCAGGATATCATGATGACGTCCTCATGTCGGCCAACCGCTAATTGTTTGCTAAGGAAGATGTCCGGGCAACCAGGTCCCGCCTCCCCCATGGGGCAGACCTGCTTATAACAGTGCTTCTACCCATACCAGATAATGCTATTAATAATCAAGAAAAAAATGCAGGTGCTGTTTATTTATCTTAAAAAATTATTTATAATTATTCATAACCTTTCGAATTTCCTGGCAATATCTAGCTGGACAAACTGGGCCGGTCTAATTTCTTTTCTCCCTGTAATTGGCCCCTGGGCTAAGATTTTTTATATCAGAACGCGAATTTCTTTCAGTTCCTTGGTTCAGTAAAGATATTTGATAAATATCAAGCTCGATAATTCCTCTAGCAGATTGGCGAAAAAATGCCGATTTTCAAAAATTATGATTTTGAGGGAAGCGAAGCACCCGGTCATTTCAATGAAAAGAAACCTGTCACTTCGCTCCGGATGAGATGAGGAACATTTCTTCAATAACTTGCTAAAAAGCTAAGGCAATAATTCCAGCGCTATTTAATTTAACTTGTCGAATATTATTGACAAATTGACTATCTGAGTCTTTTACTTTTCTAGTAAAGCTAATATTCTTTCTTAAGAGAAGGCTGATACTTTTTCCCCGTAAATAATGCGACAAGATTCCTGGCAAACATTTGCGGCCCGAACCCAAATGGGACTGGCCCTGGTGATTTGGACGGCCGCCGTCTGGGGGGTCATCTGCGCGCGGGAACCCTTCACTACCTGGCTCTATCACTTTGCCTGGTGGCCCCTCCTCCTCTTTCTGGACGGCCTCCTATACCTGCTTAAGGGGGAGTCCTGGTTGTTGTCCAGGCCCCGGGAGCTGGCCCGCCTGCTGGCCTGGTCGGTGACGGCCTGGCTCTTCTTTGAAGTCTATAATTTGGTGCTGGGAAACTGGCGCTACGTGGGGATGGAGCCTAATTTCTGGCTCCGCTGGCCCGGTTATGCCCTGGCCTTTGCCACGGTTTTGCCGGGCATCCTGCTCACTTCCCAGGTCTTAGCCGCTCTGGGAGCTTATCAGGGGGTGCGCGGCCCGGGCCGGGACCTGGGCCTCTGGCAGCCCCTGTTTCTTATCCTGGGGGTGGCCTCTGCCCTCCTGCCCCTGGTATTGCCCCGTTATGCCTTTCCTTTGATCTGGCTGGCCTTTATTTTTCTCCTGGACCCGGTCTTAGACCTCCTGGACGGGGAAAGCCTGACCCGGCGCTTCGCCGCCGGAGAGCGCCAGGAGCTTCTCTCTCTTTTAACCGCGGGCCTGCTCTGCGGCTTCTGGTGGGAGATGTGGAATTATCCGGCCCGGGCCAAATGGATTTACACCCTGCCGGTCTTCAATTTCTGGAAGGTCTTTGAAATGCCCCTCCTGGGCTACCTGGGTTTTCTGCCTTTTGCCTTGGAGGCCGCGGTCATGTATAATTTCCTTAATGTCTTGGAAAAACGATATATTATCCGCCCCCGGCAACGCCGCCTCTTTTGGCTGGTGCAGGTGGCTTTTTGGCTGGCCGCGTTCTGGGCCATTGATACCTGGACGGTGTTGTCCTGCCGGTGAAATAGGGTCTTCAGTAATAGGGTGTGCCGTGCACGCCAAAATTTATGGCGGCCATGGGCCGCCCTATAACTGCTGGGGCGCAGTGCGCACCCTATCATGGCTTCTGCAAAAGTGGCCCCTACCGTCATTCTGAGGGAGCGACGCGACCGAAGAATCTCAGAAACACGAGATTCTTCGCTTTATATGAAAATGTAGCGCCGCCGCCCTCGGCGGCGCAGTAACCGCCGAGGCGGCGGTTCTACATTTTTATGGTTTGTTGTGACCTTTAGGTCATGATGGTTCGCTCAGAATGACAAAAAGGGCTTCTCTATAATAAGTTATGCTGCCAGGGAAAAAAGCACCGAAAACCGAAAACCTAAAACATGAAACTCCCCTCCAGATGTATGTCGTCAGCCTGGGCTGCCCCAAAAACCTGGTGGACACGGAAATCATGTTGGGGCACCTGACCCGAAAGGGCTGGCAGGTCACCGGCGACCCGGAGGCCGCGTCCCTCCTTTTGGTGAATACCTGCGCCTTTATTGCCCCGGCCAGCCAGGAGGCGGTGGATACCATTTTGGAGTTGGCCCGCTATAAAGAGAACGACCCGGGAAAACGCCTGATAGTCACCGGCTGCCTGGTGCAGCGCTATGGCCCGGACCTGGAGGCCCTGCTCCCGGAGGTGGACTTTTTCCTGGGCGTCAATGACTTTCCCCGGTTGCAGCAGATATTGGAGGAGACTCAGCCCACCGATAAGCCGCGCTTATTCTGCCAGGCCCCGCTTTTTGATTACGCGGCGGTCCAGGTCCGCTATCCGGCCACCCCGCCCCATCTGGCGTACCTCAAGCTGGCGGAAGGGTGCAGCCATCGCTGCACCTTCTGCACCATCCCCCGCATTCGAGGACCGTATCGCAGCCGCCCTTTTGACGTCCTTCTGGCCGAAGCCCGGCAACTGGCCGGGGCCGGGGTCAGGGAACTCAACCTCATTGCCCAGGACACCACGGCCTACGGCCAGGATCTGGGGGGCCGACCGGGGCTGGTGGAGCTGCTCCGGGGGTTGGCGAAAATTCCCGGCCTGGCCTGGATTCGCCTCCTCTATGCTCACCCGGCCCGCCTCACCCCGGAGTTGTTGGAAACCCTGGCGGCCCACCCCAAGCTCTGCCCCTATTTAGACCTGCCCGTCCAACATGCCGACAATGAAATTCTCCGGCGCATGGGCCGGGGTTACGGCCGGGAGGACCTCCTTACCACCATTCGCCGGGTGCGGGAGATTCTGCCCCAGGTGGCCCTGCGCACCAGCGTCATGGTGGGATTTCCCGGAGAAACCGAAGCCCATTTTGACCGCCTCCTGGAATTGGTGCAGGAGGTGCGCTTTGATCATTTAGGGGTCTTTCTCTATTCCCCGGAGGAGGGCACTCCGGCCACCCGCCTCACCGCGCCGGTGCCCCGGCGGCTGGCCCAGGCCCGGGCCCGGCGTCTCAAAGCCCTCCAGGCCCGGATCGTCAAAGAGAGGCTGAAAGCCCTGGTGGGTACGGTTCAGCCGGTGCTGGTGGAAGGGGTGAGCCGGGAAAGCGACTACCTCCTCACCGGCCGCCTCAGCACCCAGGCCCCGGACATCGACGGCCAGGTCTATATCACCGCGGGAGTCGGCCACGTGGGAGAAATCCAAGCGGTGCGCCTCACCCGGGCCTTGCCTTATGATCTGGTGGGGGAGATTTGTGGGGGAGGGGCAAAGGAGTGACCAGTGATCAGTAAAAAAATACCAAAGCTGCCTCCTACTTACTGATCACTGCTTACTGCTTACTGACTACTGATTTAGCCGGCCCTTCCCCACGAACTCCCAAGCCCCCGGGAAAAGTTTGACATTGCCGTGGAAGTAAGTTATTTTATTCAATTGGAAAAATAAGTTACATGGCGCACAAGAGCATCCTTAAGGACCTGGAAGCGGAGATCGGGGCCATCAATCAGGCCCTGGTAGCCAATCTCCACACCCATGTGCCCCTGATCGCCGAAGTGGGGCGCCATATCCTCCTTTCCGGGGGCAAGCGCATCCGGCCGCTGCTATTCGTCCTGTCGGCCCGGATGTGCGGCTGCCAGCGGGATCACCTGGCTGACTTCTCCACCATCTTCGAATACCTCCATGCCGCCACCCTGCTCCATGACGACGTGGTGGACGCGGCCAGCCTGCGCCGGGGGGCTTCCACCGCCAACACCATCTGGGGCAACCAGGCCGTCATCCTGGTGGGGGACTTCCTCCTGGCCAAGGCCCTGTCTCTGGCCGTAACCACCAACAAATTGCAGATCCTGCAAGTTTTGGGAAACACCACCACCCAGATGGCGGAAGGGGAGATCTTACAGCTGCTGCACGCCGGCAATCTGGATTTGACTGAGGAGCAATATTTCGAGGTCATCACTCGCAAGACCGCGGTCCTTATGTCCGCGGCCTGCCAGATCGGGGCCATCCTGGGCGACGCGCCGCCCCCTCAGGAAGAGGCCCTGACCCGGTTCGGCCTGAATCTGGGGATGACCTTTCAAGTGGTAGATGATATTCTGGACTTTATCGGAGATGAACAGGAGTTGGGCAAGCCCACCATCAATGACGTGAAAGAAGGGCGCATCACCCTTCCCCTGATCCACGCCCTGGCCCGGGCCGATGCCGCCGACCGGGAGCGGCTCAAAGAAATGGCCGGGAACCCCCAACCGGAGATGGCCCCGGAGATCCGCCGGCTCCTGGAAAAATACGGCTCCCTGGACCACGCCCGGAGCGCCGCCCGCCACTATACCCGCCAGGCCCAGGCCAACCTGGAGATATTCCCCAACTCACCGGAGAAGGCTTATTTCGCCGCTATTACCGAGGAGCTCTTGCAGCGGAGCAATTGACCGCAGGCTCCGACTTTACCCTCGCCCCTAAATCTCCAAGGTCAAGCCGTCCTCTCCCCGGATAATCTCCCCGGAAAATTCCGCCGCGGCCAGGGCTACCACGTCCACTTCATCGCAGGGCGGATAAAAATGGGTTAAGAGCAAGCGTTTTACCTCCGCCCGGGCGGCCAGCCGGCCCGCCTCCAGGGGAGTGAGATGGCCCGGCACTTTGAAGGGATTGGAACACTCCAGCACCAGCAGGTCCGCTCCCTGTGCCAGGGCCACCAGGGAATCGCTCTCATCGGTGTCCCCGGAATAGACCAGGGAGCGCCCCTCCGCTTCCAGGCGATAGGCCAGGCTGCCGGGGGTGTGGTTGGTGGGCGCGCTCTTGATTACCAATCCTTCCCAGGCCACTTCCTCCAGGCCGTCAGGATTGAGTTCCCTAAGCCGCATCAGACCCGGGGGCGGCTCCACCCACTGGCCGAAGGCCCCCTGCAGGTGGCCATAAAATTCCCGGAAACCCCGGGCTACTAAAAAGTCAAAAGGCTCTTTACGGGTGTAACCCAGAGAATAGCGGGTGGCAAACAGGAAGGGCACCAGGTCCCCCAGGTGGTCGGGATGCAGATGGGTCAGGGCAATGACGTCAATCTGGGAAAAGTTCAGGCCGTATCGCAACAAGGCCCGGCAAGCCCCACTCCCCAAATCCAAGAGAATGAGCCGGGCCCCGGCCTTGACCGCCAGGGCCGGCGCCCCCCGCCGCAAATATGGCACCCCGGTGCCTGAACCTAAAACGATGAGTTCCATTTGGGGTAGTGTTTTGTGGGGGAGGGGGCAGTGGAAAAGAATTGGGGGAAAAGGCGAAAGGGGGAAAAGGGAAAAAGGGGCTTTAAAAACCTTTTCGCCTTTTCGCCTTTTACCCTTTTCGCCCTATCCTTTCACTCTGCTTACTCTGCCTCTTCCCCCTACCTCTTAAGCCCCATCTACGTGGGACATTTGTTTGACGTAGAACCAGTCGGCCGGGTCGGAGAGGTAGTTGTGCATGTCCAGCAGGTACAGGAGGTGGCCCCGTTCTTCGTGGGCCAGGCTCATGAAGAAGCGCCGGGCCAGGGGGTTCGTCACCTCTTTGGCCAGTTTGGTATAGTAGTCGATGGAGCATTCCTCCATCTTGATGCCGGTCTTCAAAGCCTGGAGGTCGTCTTTGCCGCCGGTGCCCTGATCATCCTTGGTCATGGCCAGGACACAGACGTAAGGTTGCTGTTGGGGCGGCTGAAACGCGGCCATGGTCTCGGTCCAACCCGGGTCTTTCTGCAGGTCCTGATAGATTTGGGTGAATTTCTCAATGTGGTATTTCTCGGATTCCGCCAGATATTCCAGAATTTCCCGCACCCCGGTGCTTTTCACCTTGGCCGCGGCCTCCAGATAAAACTGGCGGCCATCGACCTCCATCTGAATGGCGTCTTTCAAGGCATTAAGCAAGTATTCCTGCGTAGTTACCATGTTCGGCTCTCCTTAGGCTTAAGTGGACCAAAAGTCAGGGCCGGCAAAGCATAATAACCGGACCGGACTTTTATTCAAAATAAATCGCCCCCGGCCTTCTGTCAAATTTTCACCGGCCTCTTTAGGTCAACTCCGGTTGCCATGGCCGCCGGTCCATGGTAAAAAAACCTTAGTGTCTCTAAGCCTCCCCTTCATTAAGAAGCAGATCTCCCTGGATGTGCCCCCGGAGGCACCACCCGCCGGTTTGAAGCCGGCCGGGGTATTGATACCTCTCTTCGCGGTGGGGGCAGACCCCCATCTCCTCTTCACCCAGCGCACCATGTCGGTCAAGGACCACCAGGGCCAGATCTCTTTTCCCGGAGGGGTCCGGGACCGCCGGGACCCGGACCTGCAGGCCACTGCGCTCCGGGAGTCCCAGGAAGAGATCGGCCTCAACCCGGAGGCGGTGGAGATTGTCGGTTCCCTAAACCCCATCGCCACCATTACCGGTTACTGGATTACCGCGTTTGTGGCCCAGATTCCCTATCCTTATGAATTCGCCGTCAATACCAAGGAAGTAAAGCGCCTGCTGATCCTGCCGGTGGAGGGCTTCTGTCCGCCGGAACGCTGGAGCACCGGCAACTACACCTATCAGGGAAAGACCATCCAGGTCTGTTACTGGCGGCGGCAAAAAACCGTCATCTGGGGAGCCACCGCCCGCCTGCTCCTGGACCTTCTCTCCCGCTTGGGACGAAACCCCTTTGTTAATGAAAAAGGGGACTGTATGACTTGAGACGCCCACGGGTCTTGGCGGGGTTTCCGGAAGGGACGAAAAGGCGAAAAGGGGAAGAGGCGAAAGGGGAGAACATGGAAAAATAAGTCTTTTTAACTTTTCGCCTTTTTCCCTTTTCCCCTTTTTCCCTCTTTCTAGCCCCTGGCCCTCCCCCCACAAATTTCATCCCACCGCCCCTGCCCCATTCACCCCGCCATTTACCAGGCGCACTACGGCCAGGTCGGGGAAGTAGTCGATGATATTCAGGCAGCCGTATTTCTGGTCCAGGTTGAAGAGATTTTTAAAAGGCAGGCCCAGGGCTTCGCAGAGGATGATGCGGTTGACGCCGGCGTGGGCCACCAGGGCCAGGGCTTGGCCCTGATGTTGTTTGAGGATTTTCTCAAGGCGGGGCAGGGCCCGGTCCCTCACGTCCATGAGGCTTTCGCCTGCGGGGATACGGAAATTGGCCGGGTCCTGAAAGCGGGCCCGGAGTTCCTGGGGAAACTTATCGGCGATTTCCCCGAAGCTCAGGCCCTCCCAAAGACCGAAGTGAATCTCCCGGAATTCCGGGACGGCCTGGGGCGTGAGGTCCCGGCCCCGGCAGAGAATCTGGGCGCCTTCGTAAGCCCGCTTCAGGTCCGAAGCATAGACCCCGGCCAGGGCCAGCGGGCGGAGTTGGGCGGCTAAATCCTCTAGTTGTTGGATGCCCTGGGGGCTCAGGTCGATGTCGTTGTTGCCGTGATAGAGGTGGGTGTGGCCGTCGGCCACCTGGCCGTGGCGGATGAGGTAGAGGCGGGTGGGGGTGAGTTCCCGGGCCTGGGCCAGAGCGCTTAAGCGCATCGATTTTCCTCCGGGATGATTTAGAAACTATTACAAAAACTCTGTGGTGCCCGAAATGTCATTCTGAGCGAAGCGAAGAATCTCGTATTTCTAATATCTTGAGATCCTTCACTTCGTTCAGGATGACAGAAAGAATAGGTTTTGCGATAGCTTATAGTCTTCTCTTTCCCAAGCTTTACTTGGAAACCGGAAAAATTACCAACAAATATCCATGGGTGGCACAGCCTTTCCAGGCTGTGCCGAAACCCCCGCACAGGATAGAAAGCCTGTGCCACCAGGGTCTGCTGGGGCCTTGCCTTTAACCTCGTTCCGAAAATATCTGTCGTAGGGCGCGGTATTACGCGCCAAAAATGGTGCGTGAGACGCACATTTCTTCTCGTTCCCAAGCTGTGCTTGGGAACGCTTTTGCCTGCCAAGTTTAACTTGGCATCCATTGTCGTTCCCAAGTGCAACTTGGGAACGAGAGGGGAAAGTCGTAGGGCAGGCGTCCCCGCCCGCCACCATCATCTGGCGCGCAGGGCGCGCTCTACATAACCTTGAACTTTGAACCTTGAACCTTGAACTCTTCAAGTCAGCGGAGATAAATCGAAGGGAAAGCTAAACCTTGCCGTAACCCCTACTCTTCCAAAATAACATTATTGGGCACCACGACAATGCCCCCTTCGGTTACGGGAAAGCGCCGGGCGTCCGCGTCTTTGTCCCAGCCGATGGTGAAGCCGGGGGGGACGTGGACTCCGTCTTCGATGACGGCCCGCCTGACTTTGGCCCCCGCGCCGATGAGGACCCCGTCCCAAAGGATGGCCTCCTCCACTTTGGCGCCAGCCGCGATCATAACCTTGGGGGACAGCACCGAGCGGCGCACCGTGGCCTCTTCCAGGACACAGCCCGCGGAAATCAGGGCGTCGTTTACGGTTACCGGTTTCTTGCGGGTGATGTAGCGGGCCGGGGGCGCGGCGGTGAGATGGCCCCGGATGGGCCAATCCTCATCGAACAGCCGGAATACCGGCTCGTCTCCCAGGAGGTCCAGGTGCGCGGCGAAATAGGCGTCCAGGCGGCCGATATCCCGCCAGTATTGGGGCGTGCCGGTGAGGGGATTATGGAAATTATAGGCAAAGACCTTTTTCCGGCCCACCATCTGGGGAATGATGTTCTTGCCGAAGTCGTGCTGGCTCTCTTTGCGTTTGGCGTCCCGGATAACTTCCTGGACCAGGACGTCGGCCTTAAAGATATAGACGCCCATGGAAGCCAGAGTGTAGTCCGGGTTCCCCGGCAATCCGGGGGGGTCCTTGGGCTTTTCCAGAAAACCCACCACCCGGGAGTCGGCGTCCACGTGGACGATGCCGAAAGAGCTCCCTTCTAGCCGGGGCACCATGACCGCGGCCACGGTAAGGTCCGCGTCCCGGTCAAGATGGAATTTCAGCATCTCCAGGTAGTTCATCTTGTAAACATGATCCCCGGACAGGATGAGGACGTGGCGGGGCCGTTCCTCCTGGAGGAGCTTCAGGTTCTGGTAAATGGAATCCGCGGTGCCGCGGTACCAGCGGTTCACCGTGATCTGCTGGGGGGGCATGGAATAGATGAACTCCCCTAACTCCGGGTGCATGATGTCCCAGGCCACCCGCAGGTGCTGGTCCAGGGAGAAGCCGCCGTACTGGGTGAGGACGTAGATGCGGCGGATGCCGGAATTGAGGCAGTTGGACAGGGTAAAGTCAATGATGCGGTAGATGCCTCCAAAGGTGATGGCGGGCTTGGCCTTGTCCCGGGTCAGGGGAAAGAGACGCTCCCCTCTGCCCCCGGCCATGATGATGGTGGTAATTCCTTTGAAGGGGTTCATGGGGCCTGATCTCAAATAATAAGTTCTTTAATTTTGTTTTTCAGTTCGGTGAAGTCGAAGGACTTAACGATATAGGCGTCCGCGGCCCAACTCATGAAATCTTCTTTATATTGGTCATAAGCCGTAAAGATAACGACTTTCAGGCCCTCCTTCTGCCCCAGGATGCGGGGCAGGGCCTCCAATCCGGTCATGCCCGGCATGCGGATGTCCAGGACGACCAGATCCAGGGGCAGGCGTTCCACCAGATCCAAAGCTTCTTTGGCATTACTGGCGGTGTGCACCCAATAGCCGTCATCCTCCAATTCTTCCTTCAGGAGGTTACGGATGGTTTCCTCGTCATCAACAACCAGGATGGTTTTCATGAACTGTGACTCCTAAGGCGATCTCCGTCCTGATGTTTCCAATATAATGCCCCTGGCGCCGGGGAGCAACCAGGAGCGGCAATTAAAACCACAAGCCGAAAAATCAAAGAGGCACGCCGGGCGGGGGTTGCCAGGCCTCCCCCAGGAACAGGGGCAGTTCCGCAGCGCAGATGGGGCCCACCTCAATCTCCCAGCCGGTGTAGTGGGCCAGTTCTTCCCGCAAGGGCGCCAGGACCCCGGGGAGGATGAGCCGGCGGTGGTTCACCCGGGCGGCCAGGTTATGGGCCGTGAGGCCCTGGTCCAGACGCTGGGGGGTAAAGCTCCGGTACACCATGGCCATGTCCACCGTGTCCCCCCGGCAATCCACCAGGAGCAGGTAAAAAGGACTGACGGTGGTGGACAGGACTCCGGTCAGGACGGTGAGGGTGTATTCGCTGTTGCCCGTAACCAAGATCGGGGACGCGGCGTCCGGGTCGTTGAGGTCAAACAGGTCCGGGGGCACGGGCCGGGGCAGCTCCAGAGACTGCACCGGGGGCAGGATCTCCGCCGCGTTCAAAGCCAGAGACAGGGCGTAGCGCTTCCGGGGGCTGAAACCGGGGCAGTCCTCCGGGCGCAGGCTGCCCTCTTTCAGGCGCCGGGCCAGGGCGTCGGCGCTCTCCAGCCCCAGGTCTGGGCACTCCTGGGGCGTCAGATACTTGGCCAGGTCGATGCGGTCCAGATACAGATCAGCGTAGAGCATGGTTCCCCCGGCGGCCTGATAAGCCACTTTAACAGGATTCCAAGTACAGGTCAATGTCCCCCTCTCAGGTCCAGGCCATTCTAGATATCAATTAATTTTTGTTTAATTTCTTACAAACTGGGACACCTCCGGTTTTGTATCATCCGGAAAGGTAGCGCTGCCGCCCCCGGCGGCGCTATTTCTCTTAAAAGCGCGGGATCTCGTATTTACTTAATAGTTTCGGGATTCTTCGGTCGCTTTGCTCCCTCAGAATGACGATCGCCGGGTCTTCCGCCGGAGTCTCAACTTTGAACTTCTCAAAACAGATTTTTAGAAATATCTTTGCTAACAATAGGGAACTTCCGGCCCGGTCGCAAAAACCCTTGCATTTCTTAGTCAATTGCAGTATAAAACCTCTGAATTGGGTTGCCGGACTAGTGCGCCCCAGTCCGGAAAGGAGACTTGATCAAACATAACTATTGGAAATGAATCATAATAACAGGGTAAAGGACGCGGCCCCGAGCCGAAATTTGCCGGTACGGAGACCAAGGACTGCGCCTTAAACTTTTGGTAACCTGGCCATCAGCACCCCCAATCAACATCACTTTCCCCCGAAACCAAAAGTTAACCCCTACCCTTAAAATTGCCATATGAAAAGCATGGTTACTTGCGCCAACATTTCATCCCTGATTCTGCCCCATCTTATGCAGCTGACCCCTTATCAGGCGGGCAAGCCCCTGGAGGAGTTGGAGCGTGAGTTGGGCCTCAAAGACGCCATCAAGCTGGCTTCCAACGAAAATCCTTTAGGCCCATCCCCCCGGGCCCTTGACGCCATTCAGGAAAGTCTCTCTAATCTGCATCGCTATCCCGACAGCCACGCCTATTATCTCAAAGATGATTTGAGCCGCCATCTCGGACTCAAGCCCCAGCAGTTGCTTCTGGGTAACGGCTCCGATGAGGTCCTGGACCTGTTGATCCGGGCCCTGGTGCCCCCGGGCGGGGAGGTGCTCAGCACCACCCACACCTTTTTAATGTATGGCCTGCTGACGCAGGCGGTAGGTGGCACCTTTCGGGTCGTCCCCTTAAAAGAGCATCGGGTGGACCTCAAGGCCGTGGCCCAGGCCGTCAGCCCCAGGACCAGGGTGGTGCTGTTAAACAACCCGAATAACCCCACCGGCACCGTTTTTTATCAGGAAGAGTGGCAGGAATTTCTGGCAGCTCTCCCCGCCACCGTCACGGTGGTGTTGGATGAGGCCTATATTGACTTTGCGGATGACCCCCGGGTTCCCCAGGGGCTGGCATATCTGGAGGAGGAGCGCCCCCTGGTGGGACTGCGCACCTTTTCCAAGGCCTATGGCTTAGCCGGTCTGCGCATCGGCTATGGTTATGGGCCCAGCGAATTGATGGACTATTTAAATCGCCTAAGGCTGCCTTTCAACGTCAACCGCCTGGCTCAGGTCGCGGCCCGGGCCGCGCTCACGGACACCGAGTTTCTTAAGCGCACCCGGGAAGTGGTGCTTCGGGGCCGGGATTATCTCTGTGAGGGATTGACGGCATTAGGGCTGAAATTTGTGCCCACCCAAGCCAATTTCATCCTCATTGACGTGGGCCGGCCAGGGCAGGAAGTCTATCAAGCCATGCTCCGGGAGGGGGTGATTATCCGGGCCATGGACGCATATGCTTATCCCGACTTTATCCGGGTTAACGTAGGGTTGCCGGAAGAGAATGACCGCTTCCTAGAAGCGTTACAAAAGGTAATGGGGTTATAACGGCTGGGTTGGCGCGGCGCGGGATCATCACTATCGACGGACCGGCTGGGGCCGGTAAAAGTACGGTGGGCCGGCTCCTGGCCCAATCTCTGGGATATATCTATTTAGACAGCGGCGCCCTTTATCGGGCGGTGGCCTGGCAAACGAACCGGCAGGGTGTGGACCTGGACGACCCGGAGACGCTGGGGGACTGGCTGCAGGCCTTCCAGCCCCTGGTGGCCTCGGACTCCCAGGGCTTCCACCTGGTGATTGACGGCCGGGAAGTGGACCGGGAGCTGCGGAGCCCTGAAGTCAGCCGGGACGCCTCCCGGGTGGCCACCTTGCCGGCGGTGCGCCGCTGGGTGGCGGAACGCCTCCGGCACCTGGCCCGGGCGGGCGGGGTGGTGACCGAAGGCCGGGACATGGGCACCGTGGTCTTTCCCGAAGCCGACGTCAAGATTTACCTGGACGCCGCTTTGGCGGTGCGGGCCGCCCGGCGGAGCCAGGAATGGCAGAACAAGCAAGATTCTTCACCACCGCCGGAGGCGGTGATGGCTGAGCTGGCCAGCCGAGACCGGCAGGACCGCACCCGGGCGGAAGCGCCCCTGCGCATCCCCCCGGAGGCCTTCTGCCTTGACACTAGCGATCTGAGACCGGAGGAAGTAGTCCAACAATGTCTGTCCCGGATCAGGGCGATCCTGTTCTAGGGACGGACTGGAAAATATAACCAGTAAACCTGTTTAAGGGGGACCACACTACATGGCTTCTTTGGAAAAAAACGAACTGATCACTCACAGCTCCCAGGATGAGCTGGAAACCTCTCCCCAGGGCGACCTGACCGAGGCCCCATCCCCAGGGGAAGAGCCGACCACCCCCGCTTCCGAGGAAATGTTGGCAGACCGGCCGGAGGAAGAGGAAGCCCCGGCCCCGGAAGCTCCTCAGGAGCTCCCGGAAGAGGCCACGGCCCTGGCTGCCGGTCCGGAACTGGCAGAGGAGGCCATTCCGGAAGAATCGGATGAGGAAAAAATGAGCGAGCTTTATGAGGAGAGCCTAAGGCGCGTTCAGGAAGGGGAAGTGGTTAAAGGCCGCATCGTCTCCATCACCAAAGATTTCGTTATGGTGGACATCGGCTACAAAAGCGAGGGCCAGATTCCCATCCAGGAATTCACCACCCCGGAAGGGGAGGTGACCGCCCAGGTGGGAGACCAGGTGGAAGCGCTCCTGGAAAGCCGGGAAGATGAAGAAGGCCCCTTAATGCTTTCCAAGAATAAGGCCTCCAAGATCAAGATCTGGGAAGAGATCAGCTACGCCTATCACAACGACGGCGTCGTGGAAGGCACCGTGGTGGCCAAGGTCAAGGGAGGCCTATCCGTGGACCTGGGCGGGGTGCTGGCCTTTCTCCCCGGTTCCCAGGTGGACCTGGTGCCGGTGCGCCATACCGACCACCTCATCAGCCAGCGCCTGACTTTCAACGTTCTGAAGTTCAACCGCAAACGCCGCAATGTAGTGTTGTCCCGGAGAACCCTGCTGGAGAAAGCCAAAGATGAAGCCAAGGCCACCCTCTTAGCCACCCTGGAGGAAGACAAGGTGGTGGAAGGGGTGGTAAAAAATATCACCGACTATGGCATTTTTGTGGACCTGGGGGGCCTGGACGGCCTCCTGCACATCACCGATCTGTCCTACGGCCGCATCCGCCACCCATCCGACCTCTTCAAAGTGGGAGACACCATCACCGTCAAAGTCCTGAGCTTTGACCGGGAGAAAGAGCGCATCTCTTTAGGTCTCAAACAGCTTAACCCGGACCCCTGGACCACGGTGGAAGAGAAATATCCGCTGGGCGCCCGCATTACCGGCCGGGTGGTGAGCCTCACTGACTACGGGGCCTTCGTGGAGTTGGAGGCCGGCGTGGAAGGGTTGATCCACATCTCCGAGATGTCCTGGACCCGGAAGATCCGTCACCCCTCCCAAATACTGAGCGTTAACGATGAAGTGGAGACGGTGGTCCTGGAGTTGGAGCCCCAGCGCAAACGCATCTCCTTGAGCCTGAAGCAGGTGGCCCCCAACCCCTGGGAGGTGATCGGGGAAAAATACCCGGTAGGCTCAGTGATCGAAGGCAAAATCAAGAACATCACCGATTTCGGCATTTTTATCGGCATTGACGAGGGCATCGACGGGCTGGTGCACATCTCCGACATCTCCTGGACCAAGCGCTTCAAGCACCCCTCCGAACTTTATAAAAAGGGCCAGGTGGTCCAGGCCAAGGTGCTCTATATCGATAAAGAGAATGAACGGTTCTCTCTAAGTATTAAAGAGTTGATCCCCAACCCCTGGCAGAGCATCGAAGAGCGCTTTCCGGTGAACGCCGTGGTTTCCGGCCCCATCACCAATATCACCGATTTCGGCCTGTTTGTGGAAGTGGAGGAAGGCATCGAGGGGCTGGTGCATATCTCGGAGCTGAGCCGGAATAAAGAGAAAATGTCCGCGCTCAAGGTGGGGGACGTGATCAAGGCCAAGGTGATTCACAGCTCGCCCACGGACCGCCGCATCGGCCTGTCCATCCGCCGCCTGGAAACCGAAGAAGAACAGAAAAATTATCGGGATTACCTGAAATCACATCACGAAGCCACTTCGAACCTGGGAGAGATTCTCCGGGAGACCCTGGAAGAAAGCGAGTTGCGCAAGCTGGCCAACAATAAAGTCAACGACTTATGAGACAACGCTCTTTTTTCTCTTCCTGTCTGCTGGTGGCCCTGGTGCTGTTTATTTTTCTGGGCCTCATTTCTTTAACCATGGCCTGGTGGGGCAAGGGCGATTCCTGGCGGGCCAAGGAAGGGGTGGGCGTGGTGGAGGTCAAAGGCCTGATCACCGAATCCCGCCCCACCCTGGAGAAGCTGCATCGCTTTAAGGAGGAGCCCAATGTCAAGGCCATCGTCCTTAGGGTCAACTCCCCGGGGGGCGCGGTGGGCCCCTCCCAGGAGATCATGCGGGAAGTGGAAAAGGTAAAGAAACAAAAGAAGGTGGTGGCCTCCCTGGGGACCCTGGCCGCCTCCGGGGGCTATTACGTGGCCTGCTCCTCCGACCTGATCATGGCCAGCCCGGGCACGGCCACGGGCAGCATCGGCGTCATTCTCAAGCTGGCCAACGTCCAGGAACTGGTGAAAAAATTGGGGGTGGAAGTCTATTCCCTGAAAGCCGGAGCCTTAAAAGACCTGGGCAACCCTTTCCGCCCCTTGACCGACAAAGACCGGGCCATACTGCAGCACCTGTTGGACAACCTGCACCAGCAATTCATTAAGGACGTGTCCCGGAACCGGAAAATCCCCTTAGAGAAGATGCAGGAATTGGGGGACGGCCGCATCTTTACCGGGGAGGAAGCCAAACAACTGGGCCTGGTGGATGAGATGGGAAATTTTGAGGACGCGGTCCAGAAAGCCGGCAAAATGGCCGGAATTAAAGGCAAAATCGAAGCCATCTATCCGGAAAAGAAAGGCTTTTCCCTGTGGCGCCTGGCCTTCGGCCAGGACCTGGAAGAAAGCCTGAACTGCCTCACCCTCCCCTACCCCGAACCCGCCTACCTGCCGTCCTGGTTTAGGTAGGAAGAAGAGAATTTGAGGGGAGGGCCGGGGGACCTGAGGTCC
>JBFLZI010000038.1:0-20101 GCA_040756315.1 Thermodesulfobacteriota bacterium
TAAATTTCATTCCCCACTTCTTGTCATTCTGAGCCGCCGTAGGCGGCGAAGAATCTCCATTTATGAGACCCTTCGCCTAGGGCTCAGGGTGACAGGGGAGATTGCTCGACTATTTGCAACAGTCTCATGTTCCCAGGTAACACCGAATGCCTCAGGAGCGACTAGACCGGCAATTGCGCATTCCGGGTTGGAATCAGAGCGCCCTGGACCAGGCCCAGGTGGGCGTGGTGGGGGACGGGGACCTGGTGGCTTCCCTGTATGCCCTGTCGGCCGCGGCCTTAGGGATTAATCGCCTGGTGCTCCTGGCGCCCTGGGCGGACGCCCGCTTATTGGACATGGCCCGGAAGATCAACCCGCATCTGGACCTGGTCGTTCTGGAAGGGTACTATACGCATCCGGCCCTGGCTGACATTTTCCAGGGCTGCCGGGTGCTGGTGGATCTGAGTTGCTACGGCCTGGCGAATAAGTTGTTATGGGGACAGGGTTTTCAGGAGAATTTACCCATCATCCGGGGCTGTCTCTATGAAGAGGCCGGGGAGGAGGGGATGCGCCTCTTTACCTACTGGCGGGGACGGGAATGGGAGGAGCTGGAGCAGCTTCTCTCCCCCGGAAATCTCCCGGGGGACCATTTCACGGACGGGGTTTTGGCTATCCTGACCGCGGCCCTGGCCTTGGAAGAGACTAAGAAGGTTCTTTTGGGGCAGGAGATCTCCCCGGAGGTGATCAGCTACGGAAGGCCGAAATTGGCGGCCGGGTCTGAGGCGCCCAAGATCGGTATAGTGGGAGCCGGGGCCTTGGGCAACTTTGTGGGGCTGGGCCTGGCCTATGCCGGCTGCCGCCGTCTTACCTTCATTGACCCTGAGGAGGTGGAGGCCACCAATCTAAACCGGCAAGTCTTTTTTTATGATGGCGTGGGGCTTAGCAAAGCGGCCCTGCTGGCGGAAAGACTCGACCAGGGGTGGGGCACCCTGAGCGAGGCCCAAGTGCGGTATTTCCAGGAAGACCCCGATCTTTCCCCCTATGAGGTCATCTTCGATTGCGTGGATAATTTTGCTACCAAGATCGCTCTCAGTGAAGCCTGCCAGGAGCAAGGGAAGATCCTGATCAGCGGCGGCACCAGCGTGGAGGCCGGCCAGGTGGTGGTCTATGTTCCGGGCCGGAGCGAGCTTTCCCCCGCGGCCTTGCTGGGTCTGTATGACATCGTGGCCCAACGGGATGCGGAAGCCTACCGGCGGGAGCGGGAGTCGTGCCTCTACCGGCCGGAGCCGGCGGTGATCATGACCAATCAGATCATCGCCGGCCTGATGGTGGAGGCTTGCCGCCGGCTGTGGGCCGGGCAGGAAGTGGCCAATATGTTTTATGACGCCGCCAGTGACCACAAAATTTAGTGTTTGGAATCACTTATCCTTAGGAAAAATTGAATTAGGCTTATCCTTTTAACCCCTACCTATCCCGCTGATGACTCAGAGCGGAAAAATAATTGCCTCCCCCTCAAACAGTGGCCGGCACAGTCCAGACCGGCCTGCCCTCTGGAGCTCAGGACCGAGCTGAAAGTTAAATTTATGTTTAATTTTGTTGACATATTTTCTAACAATTCAGATATTATACGAGCGGATCGATTCTCTTTTTCGACTCTCTAGCGAAATTATTCCTCATTAACTCCTGCCTGCGACCAGATCCCAAACCAGCAATCTTCAATTAAGCTGTTCTTTAAGTTGCGACTACCAGCTAGGGTAAAACTGTTTTTTCTGTCGGCCTCAATACACTGAGTTAACTCAACTTATTGAAAATGCGAGATTCTTTGCTTCGCTCAGAGTGACATTCGCTGAGAAGTAAAGTTTTGAAATAGCTTATAGACAAAAAGTCTGGGAGCACCATTATCGTTTTGAACCGCCAAGGGAATGGTTCAGCCTCGGTGCCGGCATCCGTCCCTTCAAATGACCACGAACCGAATCAAGGAGATCAGCCGACCCTGAGAAACGTATCAAGGAAATATCAATAAATACCGAAAATAAAAGAATAAGATAGCAAGACAACCCTCTGGGGTTTCATTACTTTTGACCAGTAGTTTCTTAATGTCAGGGGAATTACTATGGTTCGCCGGAATAAACCCAAAAAGGAACTTCATAAGAAAACGGGGGACCCGCTCTCCCAAGTTTCTGAATTACCGGAGTCTGATAAACGACTGGAACAGGGAGAGGGGCCCCCCGGCGATACTGCCGAACAGTACCGGCTGCTGTTCTCCGCCAACCCTCAGCCCATGTTGATCTATGATCTGGGCACTCTGGCCATTCTGGAAGTCAACGAAACCATAGTGCGGGAATATGGTTATAGCCGGGAAGAGTTCCTGGCCATGACGATAAAGGACATCCGCCCCGAAGAGGAGATCCCGGAGCTAGTGGAGCTGATCTCCCAGCTTCCTCACGGCTATGCCTTTCATCCGACCCGAAAACACCGGAAGAAAGACGGCACCCTCATTGACGTGGAAATTGCTTCCCATGGCCTGACTTTTAACGGGAAGAAGGCCCGGTTAGTATTGGCCAACAATATTACGGAGCGCCGGCGGGCGGAAGAGGCCTTACGGGAAAGCGAAGAGCGCTTTAAATTTGTCCTGGAAGGCAGTCAGTTGGGCTTCTGGGATTGGAACATCAACACCGGCGAAGTGAAGCGGAACGAACGCTGGGCCGAGATGCTGGGATATACCCTGGAGGAGATCGAATTCAGCACCAGTCAATGGTCCGATCTCCTCCATCCGGACGATCGGGCCGGGGCCTGGAAGTCCATCCAGGATCACCTGGAAGGCCGGACCGCCATGCATGAGATGGAATACCGTCTGCGTACCAAGGATGGCCGGTATAAATGGGTCCTGGACCGGGCCAGGATCACCGCGCGCGACCCCCAGGGACGCCCCCTCAGGATGAGCGGCACTCATAACGACATCACCGAACGGAAGCAAGCGGAAGAGTTACTCAGACAAGAGAAAAACTTCTCGGATGCCATTATCGACAGCCTGCCCGGGATTTTTTACCTGTTTGACGAGTCGGGGAAGTTTATCCGGTGGAACCAGAGGTTTGAAGAAGTGGCAGGCTACTCCGAAGCCGAGATGGCCGCCTTGCACCCCCTGGCCTTTTTCACCGAGGAAGAGCGAGAGCTGATCGCCGGGAAAATTCAGAAAGTATTTGCTGAGGGGGAAGCTGAGGCCGAAGCGTTTTTCGTAACCAAGAGCGGCGAGAAGATACCCTACTATTTCACCGGGTTGCGCACCGTGGTGGCTGACACCCCCTATCTTTTGGGTTTGGGTATCGACATCACCGCGCGTCGCCAGGCCAAGGAGGCCCTGCGGGAAAGTGAAGAGCGTTATCGCCGCATCACCGGAGCCGTCACCGACTATATCTATACCGTCATGGTGGAAGACGGCCAGGCGGTTCACACGGAGCATAGTCCCCCCTGCGTGGCCGTGACCGGCTATACTTCGGAGGAGTTTGCTGCCGACCCCTTTCTCTGGGTGAACATGGTCCTGGAGGAGGACAGGGACTTAGTCCGCCGGCACGCGGCCCGTCTGCTGGCCGGGGAGGACCCGGGCCCCATCGAACACCGTCTTCGGCGCAAGGATGGGGCGGTGCGCTGGGTCAGCAACATGCCCGTGCTGCACCGGGATGCCTCCGGCCGGCTTATCTCTTATGACGGCCTGGTCAGCGACATCACCGCGCGCAAGCTGGCGGAAGAGGCCTTAAGGGAGTCGGAAGAATTTAACCGGCAGATCATCTCCAATGTCGAAGAAGGAATTCTGGTCTTTGACCGGGATTTTCGTTTTGTCCTGTGGAATCCCTTTATGGAGAGATTGAGCGGGTTGCCGGCCAAGGAGGTCTTGGGCCGGCATCCCTTGGAATCATTCCCCTTCCTGGAAGAGCAGGGCATTTACGCTTTAATGGAAAAGGCCATGGCTGGGGAGGGGGGAGCCACCCCCGATTACGCCTATTATGTCCCCAGCACTGGCAAATCAGGTTGGGCTATGAACTATCATGTGCCCTACCGCAACGCCCAGGGGGAGATTATCGGGGTAATCGGCACGGTGCATGACATCACTGAGCGCAAGCGGGGGGAAGAGGCCCTGCGGGAAAGTGAAGAGCGTTATCGCCGCATCACTGGAGCTGTCACCGACTATATCTATACCGTCATGGTGGAAGACGGCCAGGCGGTTCACACGGAGCATAGCCCCCCCTGTGTGGCCGTGACCGGCTATACCTCGGAGGAATTCGCCGCCGAGCCCTTTCTTTGGGTGAACATGGTCCTGGAGGAGGACAAGGAATTAGTCCGCCGGCACGCGGCCCGTCTGCTGGCCGGGGAGGACCCGGGCCCCATCGAGCACCGTCTCCGGCGCAAAGACGGGGCGGTGCGCTGGGTCAGCAATGTGCCGGTGCTGCACCGTGATTCCTCCGGCCAGCTTATATCCTACGATGGCCTGGTCAGCGACATCACGGCGCGCAAGGAGGCGGAGGAGGCGCTCCGGGAGAGTCGGGCGGACCTGAACCGGGCCCAGGCCGTGGCCCATACCGGGAGCTGGCGGATGGATGTGCGGCGCAACGAATTGACCTGGTCCGACGAAACCTATCGGATGTTTGGGATTCCCCAGGGTACGCCCCTGACCTATGAAACTTTTCTCGCGGCCGTGCACCCGGAGGATCGGGAATACGTGGACCGGAAGTGGACTGCGGCCCTTAAGGGCGAGGCCTACGATATCGAGCACCGCATCCTGGTGGGGGATACAGTGAAGTGGGTGCGGGAGAGGGCCGAATTGGAGGTGGACTCCCAGGGCCTGATCCTAGGAGGGTTCGGCACGGTTCAGGATATCACCGCCCGCAAGCTGGCGGAAGAGGCCCTCAAGAAAGAGGAACAAAAGTATCGCTCCCTGTACCAGGAATTCCAGGCCATTTTGAATACCATCCCTGACACCCTGTGTCTACTTTCTCCGGATTTAAAGATAGTCTGGGGAAATGAGGCCACTGCTTTGGACATCCACAGATCCAGCCTCTCCGAAATTATCGGACAGCATTGCTATCCATTACGCCATGATAGATTTGAACCCTGTGACAATTGCCCAGTGGTAAGATGTTTTCAATCCGGCAAGTTGGAAACTGAAGAGGTTTTCTCTCACGGCAACATTTGGGAACTCAGGGCCGTTCCCCTTTACAATGATCTGGGAGAGTGTCGCGGCGCCATCGAGGTGGCCCGGAACATCACCGAGCGCAAGCAGGCCGAAGAAGAACGGCGGAAACTGGAAGAACAGATGCGCCATGTGCAGAAGCTGGAAAGCCTGGGAGTGCTGGCCGGGGGCATTGCCCATGACTTCAACAATCTCCTCATGACGGTCCTGGGCAACGCCGAATTGGCCCTCCTGGAATTATCCCCTGCGGCCGGGGCCCGCCCCAACGTGGAAGAGATCAGAAAAGCGGCCCGCCGGGCCGCGGACCTCTGCCGCCAGATGCTGGCCTATTCCGGCAAAGGCAAGTTTGTGGTGGAAAAGCTCAACCTCTCGGAACTGGTCAAGGAGATGGCTCACATGCTGGAGGTGTCCATCTCCAAAAAGGCCCTCTTGCGCTACCACTTCCCGAAAAACCTCCCGGTGGTGGAGGCTGATCCCACCCAGTTGCGCCAGGTGATTATGAACCTGATTACCAATGCCTCGGAGGCCATCGGCGAGGAAAACGGCGTCATCCGGGTCTCCACCGGGGTCGTGGAATGCGATCGGGACTATCTGGATCAAAGTTATTACCTGGCGGAGAATCTGGTTCCAGGATCCTTTGTTTTTCTGGAGGTGACGGACACCGGCAGCGGCATGGATGCCGCCACCCGGGAAAAGATCTTCGATCCCTTCTTTACCACCAAATTCACCGGCCGCGGTCTGGGCCTGGCCGCGGTCCTGGGCATTGTCCGGGGCCATAAGGGGGCCATCCGGGTTTACAGTGAACCGGGAAAGGGGTCCACCTTCAGGATTCTGCTCCCGGCCGGGCGGGGCAAGGCCAGCCAGACAGGTCTGAAGACCGGGGAAGAGGAACCGGCCTGGCAAGGACAGGGCACCATCCTCCTCATCGATGATGAGGAAGCCATCCGCCGGTTGGGGGCGCAGATGCTGGAGCGCCTGGGCTTCGAGGTGCTCACCGCCGCGGATGGCCGGGAAGGACTGGATTTATGCCGGGCACACGGGGACCGTTTGGTCTGCGTCATCCTGGACCTGACCATGCCTTATATGGGCGGAGAGGAGACTATGCAAGGGTTGCAGCGGCTCCGGGGCGACCTCCGGGTGATCTTATCCAGCGGTTACGATGAACAGGAAGTCACCCAGCGCTTTGCCTCCAAAGGACTGGCGGGATTTATCCAGAAGCCCTACACTTTAAAACGCCTCCGGGAGGAATTGCAGCGGGTGCTGGGTTAGCCTGAGAAGGTTAACAACGCCTCTGCTCGAAACCCAGCCGCCACCCGCGGCGACAACGATTTTCCCGGTCCACTGGTTTCCTTCCAGTTAAATGTTCTTAAGTTGGTCAAGTTTTGCCCATTGATTACCGATGGGGAAAAAAGAGGCCATAAGTCAGGGGCAGAAAGGCTGGAGTTTTTCCTATGGATATCGAAAAGATCTTCAATGTAGGCTATCAAGGGTTTACCGACGGTTCGGTGCAATTTTACAGCCCCCGCATCATAGAATTAACCGGCTACGACATGGAGGAATTTAACTCCAAGTCGGTGAATTGGGTCCGGGACATTATTCTCCCCGAAGATGAGCCGCTAGCCCGGGAAGCCCTGATCAAAGCCCTGAAAGGGGATAAAATTTACACCCGTTCGTATCGCATCCGGACCAAGTCCGGGGAAACGAAGTGGATTCTGGAGCTCTCCCAGATCCTGTTAAATGAGGCGGGGAAAATTGACTATGTTACCGGCACCTTGATCGATATCACCGCGGAGAAAGAAGAGGAACTGGTCCAGGCCCAAAGGGCGCGGCTCACCGGGAAATATCTATTCTTCTCCTTGAAAGGTCAGGATTATGGGATCTCCATTCAGAAGATCAGGGAAATCATCGGGCTTTTGCCCATCACCGCTATCCCGGAAACCCCTGATTATTTCAAGGGGGTGGTCAACCTCCGGGGCCGGGTGATCCCGGTCATTGATCTGCGCCTTAGATTGGGAGTGGATGCCGATGCCTATGACGACCGCCATAGCATCATCGTGGTGGAAGCGGCCAGAGAGACGGGGGTCGTTCTGGCCGGCGTCATCGTCGATGGGGTTTCCGAAGTAGTCCCCATTAATGGAGCGGAAGTGGAAGATTTGAAGGGAGAGCTGGCCAGGGTTGACAGTAAATACCTGCTGGGTATCGCCAAAATCGAAGGAGGGGTAAAAATTTTATTGGATATTGATCAGGTCGTGCCCGCGGAGGAAATCAGCCAACTTCAGTCCTCCCAGTCCTAAGAGCCGTTCTGATGCCTTGGGGATCCCCGGTGGATTTATATTATTTTGTCGATTATGTCCTTTGCTCCGCAAAGGACATAATGGAAGCATAGTGGGAGGGGGCCAGTAGCACAGGCTTCCAGACCGTTCTCAGGTCCCTGGCCCCCCTAGCCCGGAGCCCGCAGGATCAGGGTTCCCGCTGCTGTGGTTAGAGGAGCTAAAAGCTATTGCAAAACCTCTGCGGTGCCCGAAATGTCATTCTGAGCGAAGCGAAGAATCTTGTATTTCTAATGACTTGAGATCACTTCACTTTGTTCGGGATGACAGGAAAACTAGGTTTTGCAATAGCTTCAAGCAACCCGGCGCCGGCCGGCATCCCGGTGACTCTCCTAGGTTTAGTGCGGGAGGAGGGAGATGAAAGGCAAAGAGAAGACTGGGGAAGAACTGCTAGCCGAGATCAAAAAATTGCGCCGGCAGAACCTGGCCTTTAAAAAGTTAAATATCCAGCATAAAGATACGGAAGAAGAGCTAAGGCAATCCATCGCCTACCTGGAGAATGTCTTCGAGAATTCCCCGGATGCCATTGGCGTGGTGGATAAGCAGGGAAGATTCATCAAGACCAACAAGATGGCTTCGAAGATTTTTGGTTATACCTGTACTGAATTTAAAGGGAAGTCAAGTTTTGATCTTTATGCAAACAGAAATGAACTCGACGCGATGATGACCAAGTTGAAGCGCGATGGTTACATTCAAAGATATGAAATAAACATGAAGACAAAAGAAGGAGACATTATTCCGTTTGAAGTCTCTATAATAAAATTAAAAAATATTAAAGGACATGTTATTGGAAGTGTTTGTATAGCCAGGGACATGACTGCTATTAAAGACGCAATGACTTCAATAAAGATTAAAAATGAGCAACTACAGTCGGAAATCAATGAAAGACGGCGGGCGGAGGAGGCCGCCGAACAGGCCAGCGCCAAGCTCCACGACATGGTTTATGAATACAGCCAGCGTAACCGGGAGGCGTCTTTACTGAATAAAATGGGGGATTTCCTCCAGGCTTGCCTGTCCCCCGAGGAAGCTTACCCCATTATTGCCCGCTATGCCCCGGACCTCTTTCCGGGAAGCTGCGGCGGGCTGTTTATGCTGAATGCCTCTGAAAATATGGTGGAAATCGTCTGCTCTTGGGGGGAACCCCTCATTGGCGAGAGCATGTTCCCACCCCGGGACTGTTGGGCCATTCGCCGGGGACGCCTGCACTTAGTGGAGGACCTGAGCCGGGAGGTAACTTGCCATCATCTCCACCGACCCGAGGACGGCAGTTATTTGTGTCTGCCCCTGATGGCGCAAGGGGCTATCCTGGGGATGGTGCATCTGCAAAATTGCCAGAGCACGGGGCAGGCGGAGGAGGACTTTTTCGAAGGGCCGCCCCCCCTGGTGCAACAAAAGCAATTGGCCGTCACCTTTACCGAACACATTGCCCTGGCGTTGTCCAATTTGAAGTTAAGGGAAACTCTCCGGCATATGGCTATCCGGGACCCCCTCACCGGCCTGTTCAACCGGCGTTACTTGGAAGAAACCCTGGAACGGGAAATTCATCGCGTCAACCGCAAAGGTACTAAACTGGGAGTGTTGATGTTGGATTTGGATCATTTTAAGGGCTTTAATGATTGTTACGGGCATGAAGCCGGAGATGCTCTGCTCAGAGCTTTGGGAAGCTATCTAAAACGCAGCGTCCGGGCCGATGACCTCCCCTGCCGCTACGGCGGCGAGGAGTTCATCTTGGTAATGCCGGAGATCTCCCAGGAGATCGCCCTGGACCGGGCCGAAACCATCCGGGAAGGGGTGCGCCTTCTCCAGATACAGCACAATGGCCAAAGACTCACTGACGTCACGGTGTCCATCGGCGTCGCCATCTTCCCGGATCACGGCGATACCTGGGAGTCGGCTCTCAAGGCGGCGGACGAAGCCCTCTATAAAGCGAAGATCACCGGTCGCAACAAGGTGGTGGCCGCGGGTCGGAATGAATATTTGAGCGGCGAAGCAGCCCCAATCAGCCAGATGGTCCTGGGTAATCCCTGATCCCCCGTGCCGCGGTAAACCTGGAGACGGCGTTTCTCTTCAGGTATCCCGCCTTGGCAAAATTTCCGGTGAATTTCCTTAAATGAGGAAAAACCTCACTAGTTAAGATCAGCCAGGTGCGGGGCGTCCTTCCCTTTTTACTCTCCAGCCCTGTTTCTTTCTTGTCTCCCGGGAACCTGCTCAATATTATGCCAATAAAGGGATAATCTCCGGGTTAAGCAGCCTCAAGACTTTAAGGTACGGAAAAGAGGCTCATCAGGGGCTTTTCCTAACCCGAAAGGAGAGAGACGCATGCCTTACATATTGCCCAAACATCGAAAAAATCTGGATGGCCTCATTGATCAATTGGCTGACGCCATCATCAGCGAAGGGGCGGAATACGCCGACACCGGCGCGTTTGCCGGCCTGTTGAACTATACCTGCACCTGCCTGGCCCTTAAAGTAGTGCGTCGGAGATGCGGCCCGATGCGCTACTGGCTCATCGCTATACTTACCGGGGTATTCAAGAATATCGCCGACGAATTTTACCGCCGGGTGGCCGCGCCTTACGAAAACCGGCAGATGCTCAAAAACGGGGACGTGGCTCTCTACCAGGAATATTTAAAGGAAGTAGAGGAAGCCTGACAAAGGCCCCACAGCTTTCAGCGGCGCCAGGGCCAGAGGGAGCGGAGGCCGGTCTCTCCGGCCCGGCCTCCTCCAGGCAGAGCCGGTTGGCATTGGCCGGCGGGGCCGAGCGAATGATTGCTTCCAGGATTCTACCTGGCTTACAGGTTTATCGTTACCGAGATCGGATAATGATCCGAAGCGTATTTATATTTCTCCCAAATCTTTTTGCCATCCGGCATAGCGCTATGTACTTGGGCTCCGCTGATCCAGGGCGCGCCTGGATTGCCGGTATAAAGAATGTGGTCGATCCATTCGTTATGCCAGGTATCGTTAAAGATGGGGTCTTTATAGCGGGTGGTGACAATCTCCTCAAATTTTAATTTGGCTTTTTTCTTCTCGGTCAGGGTGTCAAACAAGGCATTGTGAAGGACTAGCTGCGGCTTCCAGATAGTCCCCATTAACCGTTCCACCCCGCTTCCGAACAGGCGCTTTTCGCTGGCATCCAGGCCGGGACCATCGTTAAAATCGCCGCAGACAATCAGGGGGATATCCTTGGTTTGCGGGTCGGTCAGGTAAGGATCAAGGAATTCCAGTCGCAACTGGGTGGCCTGGGCCAGAATTTTGCGCCGGTTGGCATCGGCCATCTGCCACCATTTGCTCCACTCGTAAGCCTGGAAGATGCCTTTACTTTTGAGGTGCAGCCCTAAAATGCGGAATTCCTTCCCTCCCTGAGGAATGATCTCCACATACAAGGGCCGGCGTTCAAACTTGTATTGTTCATCAACTTCATCATCGTCCGTGTCAACCAGGAATTTGTCAAACTCTTTTTTAGCGGCGGTATCGAAATATTGCAGGGGCGGTTCAGCGAATTTCCCCTGATCCACCCGCAACGCTAGGCCGATATTCTGGGTTTGTCCTTTGGAAGGTTGAACCTGGACCCGCCATTGCCCTTGGACATCGTGATCAAAAAAGAGCTGCAACTCTTCCGTCCGATTGGGGCCTTCCACCACGACCACCAGATCAGGGGCCAGTTCATTGAGCACGCCGGAGAGGTCATCCCGGCGTTGACGCACGGTGGCTTGGGGGTTATGTGCGGTCTTATCCTGATCGGGTTTGAATGCCGGGGGCTGGTCATTGGGGCCAAACAAGTCATTCATCCATTCCATGTTCCACAAAACCAGCTTGAGGCTAGGCATGGGGCTCTCCTTCTGGCTGAGGTAAAGAAATGTAAAACGGCAGGAACGTCCAAGAAAGAAGCATCTCCGCCCGGAAGACCTGGGTGGCAGGACCGGCTGTCCGGGGATGGACGGGGCGGGATCGGGGCAGGTGTGAAAGAAGAAGGGCGGACGATGTTTCCTTCTCCTAAACCATTAGGGGAATCTTATTTTCCTCCTTGCTTCTTTTAATGATTGTGTTTTTCTTTAATTAAATTTCATAGTTAAGCAAAAATGTCAATCCATAAATGTTGGCTCTTTAGGGCGCTAGGCTCCGAACCCCGAAAACCTCGCGTTAAGCCTGGCTGCGGCCCTGCCGGCTAGCCCTGATAACCTCTGCGGCCAGACGCTAGATCTCTGGAGACCAGGGTAGTTACCCTTTAATACCAATTTGACGTCAATGATAGAGTATTAATTGATCCCCCCTCACCTCAAATCCTCTCCCCCTTTGGGGAGAGGGAGAAAAAGAGCCTCGGGAAAATTCCCTCTCTTGAGGGAGAGGGTTAGGGTGAGGGTGAAAAGTTAATCTCTTTTACGCTCTTACGCTCCCATTAATAAGTTTCTTAATTCCTCTGCCTTACTTATTTTTTTGTTGCACTTTTCCCTCTTTGTGTCCAGCTGTTTTCAACTTGTTCAGTTCCCGGTCCATCTCCCTGTCGAGATGCTCAAGCTGTTCCTTATGCGCTGCTTTCAGCCTCTCCAATTCAGCGGGTTTATCTTTTAGGCGAGCTTCCTCAGCCCGATAATTTTCTTCGAGGATGCCCCGGCGCTTTTTATAACGCGCCCTAATCTCTTGGGCGGCTTCAGCTTCAGCAACCCCTGGTTTGGCCTCCCTCTCTCTGCGGGCTTTCAACTTCTCCAAAGCTTCTTTCTGGGCCTTAGCCAGTTTTGCCAGTTGTTCTTGATGGGTTCGCTTTAAGACGTCCAACCAGTATGGATCAGTGGTTTCAGCATATCCACGCCGGTAATTATCATTGACAAACTCCCGCCATTTATTGATATCATCAACAATTTTACGGGCTTCCGGGTCATCCTGCAATTCCTTGGGAAGGGGTTCCGCCTTCACTCCTTCTTTTTTCTCTGGGGGAGGTGCTGATTTGTCGGCCCGGGGGGCTTTGGGTTCAGCGAGTTCAGTTTTGGTCCTTTCCGGTTTCGGTTCCTCCGGTTTTGCCGTTTTGGGTGGAGGCCCCGCGGGCTTGGCCGCCTCCCCCTGGGCTTTCTCTGGTTTAGGGGTTTGGAAACGCTCCAGTTCCCGTTTCATTTCCTTATCAAGTTTCCAAAGACTTGCTTCCCGGTCCCGTTCGATATCTTTGGCCCCCGCCTTCTGCAATTCCTCATTACGGGGTCCTTGCCGCCGCCAATCATCAGCCTGTTTATCATAGTCCGCGTTGATCTGCCGGCGCAGTTTCTCATAACGCTTGATAATCTCCTGGGCGGCCTGATCATCTTTGGTCGGCGCGGTTGGGGGTTGGTCCCGCTTTGCCTGGCTCTTTTCAACGGGCTCGGGTTTAGCGCCTCCGGGTGCGGTTGTCCCAGGCTTAGCGGCCTCCGGCTTGGCAGCCGGGGGTTTGGCTGCTTCAAGGGCCGGTGGTTCTTGCATTTCTCTTTCCCATTTCTTTTTAAAAATGTCTTGAAAAATCTTTGCCGAGATCCTTGTCCATGTCTCTAAATCAAGATCAGCATGCCGGTCCTTTTGTTTAGGAAGATCCGCCTGAAGCCGGGTAAGAATCAAGGGCTTGGTGTAAGGGGTATGGTACCTTTTTACTTGGTAGGTCTCGCCGTCATAGGTCACATGGTGGGCCCAATGCTCTCCCTCGAGGCGCACCTGGTGCGTGGCGGGGTCCTGCTTTAAATTGAGAGTAATCCACCGGGGAGGTTTCCAGGACGCGGCCAATTGCTTTTTCACCGTCTCCGGCAGAGGCGGCTTCATGTCCCGGATGTCGTCAAAGACTCCCCGGGCCATGATATAACTGCCACTAATTAAGCGGGCCTCCGGCCATTCCTGAATGGAGCCATCCTTTCGGAACTTCCATAGTTGAATGGCATAAACGGTCTGCACCCCGTCGTCCTTGGTGGGTTTAGGCAGCAAAGGAAGATCGGGAGGCCGTTTCTCCATTTCCTTTTTCCATTCCGCGATCTCCTTTTCCAGTATTTTAATCCTCTTCTCATCATCTCTTGATTGTAAGCCTTTATAGCGAAAGGGCGAGGGCAGTTTCTCAAATCGCTCTTGCACAACCCTCTCGCCGGTCCCCGGGTTTTCCCAGACATAGCGACGACTCATCTTGAGAGATTTGATTTCTTCTTGTCTCCTCTCAATCTGCTCGGAATAGTAGCGCCTGGGGAAACCGATATCATTGGTGATGTTTCCTTGGGTTTGCAGACGAATGACCCATTTATCCCCTTCCTGGTCCTGCCACAAGCCGAATACGCCGCCATAGTCAGGTGTTGCCCGGGCTGAAACAATTCCCCACAGAAAAACCCCCGAAAGCCCTAATAATGACAAACCTAAATACCAAAGAGTTTTTCCAGGTCTCATGAGGTGATCCCCCTTCAGCCAGTGAAAAGAGTTGGCATCAGCTAATGCCTCTGGGGAAGGTAGATCTTACTCTACTGCTTCAATCTTCACCCAGTCGAAGACGGCGGTGGATTCCCCGGGAACTTTTTCGGATTGATAAAACCCGAATACCGGCTTGCCCTTGGGCGCCAGGATGGTGAACTTCCCGATCTTCACCCATTCAGGCTTACTGGTCCCCTCCAACATGGCCTCGCCGATAAAGGTTCGCCCCTCCTTGCGGAGCCGCAGCAGCAGCGGCTGGGGTAGGCTATTAGCAGATTCTTTATAAGGGCCTTGTTTGAAGTCCTTAAAAATGACCCAGGAAAACTTATTGGTTTGCCCCCGGGCGTTTTTTACCAATTCCACCGTGAATTTTTCGGGTCTGAGCCACGCCCAACCATATAAGGGTTCGTTTTGGACCAAGAGGAAATCTTGATTGTTCTCATAAAGGCCCAAGAATACCCTTTCTTGCTGGGTCTGAAAGTCCACCTTCACTTTGGCGGTCAGGACCCAATCCCCCGAAGGCAGGGGCTTGTCCAGCCGGAAGAGATTCTCTATGGTATCTTTACTTAAGTCGCCCGGTTGGGCGGCGATGACCAGCAGTTGGCCTCCTTCCACAATAAACCTGTCGGGATTAGGATTGAGGACTTCCCACTCGTCTTTAAGTTTGTTCCCCGCAAAATCATCGAAAAAGTATTCTTTGAACTTGGGCTTGGGTTCTGGTTTGACCTGGACTACTTCCGCTTTCACCTGGGCAAAGGCGCCTCTCAGTCCCTGGGCGTTTTGGGCGTTAAAATAGCGGCCTTTGCCTGCTTTGGCGATGTCCTCCAATTGCTGCCGCTCTGCGCCCTTCACGTCGAACCCCACTACGTGGACCTTGACCCCGATGTTGGCTGCGGCCAATTTACTCGCGGCGTTAACCGGGTCGCCGCCGCAGGTCTCGATGCCGTCCGACACCAAGATGACAAAGTTGTTCTGCCCCGGGAAAGAGGAAAAATGCGGGACCGACTGTTCCAGGGAATAGGCCAGGGGAGTTTTGCCCTTGGCTGCAATAGGCTTCAGCCGGGTCGCCAACTTATCCGGGTCGGTGAGGCCGATGGGGGCCAGCAGTTCCATGTCCTTGCAGTCGCCTTCCGTACGGTGTCCATAGGCCATAAGGCCAATTTTGGTATCCTTGGGCAGGTCCTTCAAAAGCGCGGAAAGAACTTGCTTGGCAATGGCGATCTTGGGCACGCCCTCAATCTGACCCCACATGGAGCCAGAGGCGTCCAGGATGAAAAGGACATTGGATGCGGCCAATGTTGGGGTGGCAACCAGGCCAAGAAAAATCGCTGCCAGGCCAAAAAAACTCAATACTTGCCTCTTCATGACGCCTCCTGGTGGTTAAGTTTGGTATATGAGTTTACAAGCTATTTCAAAACCCCATATCCTACGAAATTGTCATTCTGAGCGAAGCGAAGAATCTTGTATTTTTAAATACTTGAGACCCTTGGCTTTGCTCAGGGTGACAGAAAATACCGGTTTTGAAATGGCTTCTAGTATTTGGGCTTCCGTGGGTTAACAATAGATGAGAGGATAAATAATGTCAATTAATTTTAATGGCTTAAGTAACTCGGCTTATTCCTAAAGTAAAAAGGGGACCGACGGTATTTTCCCCATACCTTCGGTCCCCTTTCCCTGGCAGGGTAGGAAAAATTGAACCTAAACTCTACCCCAGAATCCGGTAAGCCTCCTCCCGGTCCGCGTCCATGACGTAGGGGATGCCGGAAATTTCCGCGGCCTCCCGGGTTAAAGACATCAGGTCATCCCGGCTGATGTGTTCCAGGGCGAACTTCCGGGCACCGGCCATGATCTGCTGCAACCCCTGCTTCAGGCGCTGGATATAGCTGTACAGGCCGATGGAACCGGCGGGAATGCGGGGGAACTCGGATAAGGGGTACTGATGCCGCAGGGCATTGGCTTCGACAAAGTGCTCCAGATAGGCCATTTTCAGGTCCCGCTCTTCCCGGACGCAGGTTTCCACCAATTTCTTCTCTTCATAATTACCCACGATGGCCGCGGTGATGATGGCCCGGCCCATGCAGGCCAGTTTGACGTAAGGCGCGCCCAGGGCCAGTCCTTTAAAGATGTGGTCCTCCAGCGACAGCCCCCCGGCAATGGCGCAATCCGGGACAAACTCCCCTTTGCGGTGCAGATGGGAGAGATATTCGTATAAGAGGCACTCAATGTACACGGTGGGGATGCCCCATTCATTCATCATGCGCCAGGGGCTCATGCCGGTGCCGCCCCCGGCGCCGTCCACGGTGAGGAGGTCGATCTTGGCCTGGGAAGCGAATTTCACCGCCCGGGCCAGGTCCGCCGGGCGATAGGCCCCGGTTTTGAGAGAGATGCGCTTGGCCCCCAGGCGGCGCAGGTGTTCCACCGACTTATAAAAATCGTCTTCCTCCACCATGCCCAGGCGGGAGTGGCGCTCAAATTCATGGATGCCATGAGCCTTATATTGTTCAATGGTGATGGGATCAGTAGGGTCGGGCAATACCACATAACCCCGGCTTTTCAATTCCTGGGCCCGCTCCAGGGTGGAGAGCTTGACTTCGCCGCCGATGCATTTGGCCCCCTGGCCCCACTTCAGCTCGAAGAACTCCACACCCAACTTTTCAATGGCGTACTCAGGCACGCCCAGGCGGCCATCCTCCACGTTGGCCTGGACAATGATGTCTCCCTGGCCCTGATACCATTCCTTGAAAATTTTCACCCGGCGGGCCAATTCCGGGGAATGGACCACCCGGCCCTTTTTGATTTCCGCCCGGTGGTCCATGCCGCAGACATTTTCGCCGCAGACAATGATGATGCCGCTGATGGCCGCGCCGATGGCCATGGCTTCCCAATGGACCCGGGCGATTTCCGTGGAGCCCAGCGCGCCGGTGAAACAGGGAAAAGCCAGCTCCACCTGGTCTTTAACCCCAATTTTGCAACTGACATCCACTAAAGGGAACAGGGCCTTATCCGAGTCGGCCTCGACGCCCACGGCGCCGACGCAGGTTCCCTGGATGTTGAAATGGGAGTAGTCCACGGGATAGTCTTTATCAGCGCCGGCGGTCACCTTGCCGAAGGGACTGGGATAAAGGACTTCCCTGCCCCGAATGGCGGAGCGGCCGATCTCGCAGGGGCCGGGGCAGCCGTCCAGACAGGTGACGCAGATTCCGGAGATGGGCGCGGGCTTTACCCGGTTTTTGGTTTGGGTGGCCGGACTGCGGTTGGGAAAACTGAAGGTCATGATTTCCACTCCTTTCTGAAAAGAGTCTTTAGGGAGAAAGGGTGGAAAAAAGGCCAAACGATTGTAAAAATGCAAAAAATAAGCCAGCTAGTGGCTGGCTGATTTACTGAAATAAATTAGTAAGTTATCTTTGAACCAGAGACTTTATAAATTAATTAATTTACATACTTGTTAGTTCTACTGAAAAATATAATCATTATTGTAAAAAAGCAAGAAATATTTTAGTTAAACTTAATATAATCATTATGACTCACCTCCTCCGGAGTCAGGATAAAGACCGCTCCTCTCCTTGACGTCCGGGGGCAAATTCCCTAAAATACATGGGAAATCATTTCCGGTACTATGGGGCGGAGAATGGCCACCGAAAGACAGCGGGTGCCCTCAGGTGTAAGTCGTCTAGACCTGCTTCTGGGAGGATTGTTTATCGGGGATAACGTGGTCTGGCATGACGACGCCGGCAGCCTGGCCCCGGTCTTCTCCCTGAATTTTCTGCAGGCCTGCCATCTCCAGAAGAAACCCATCATTTACGTGAGTTTTGACCGTTCTCCCAAGAACCTCCTGGACAAACTGGGGCCCCTGGCGGAATATCCCCGGCTCACCATTTTGGACTGTTTTACCAATGGCAAGGGCAACGCCTCCCCCATCTTTGTCAAGTTTTACGAAGGCCTGGAAGCCGAGCTCCCCTGCCGTATCCTCAAGGTGGAGGACCCCCGGGACCCCCAGGGGTTCATGGACCTGCTCTATGGAGTGCACGCCGGCTTTGAGGGAGACGTGCGCTTTATTTTTGAGAGCATCACCGGCATGCAAGAGCTGTGGGGGAGCGAAGACCGGTTCCTTAACTTCTATACCCATTCCTGTCCCCGGCTTTACGATCTCAACACCATTGCCTACTGGGTCCTGGAAAAGCACGCCCATTCTCAACGGTTCCGGGCCCAGATCAACCAGATCGCCCAGGTGGCCATCGAGTTGACCATCAAGCGGGGCACCACATCTCTCACGATCCTGAAAGCGGAAAATCGCAGTCCTGAAGAATTTCATAAACCCCACGTTTACTGGACCAGGGACCTCAACGTCACTTTTGAGGACGAGAGCCGACTCCCCGGCCGCCTTAACCTGGGCCTGCGGCTCAAGGAGTTTCGCCTGAAACGGGGCCTCTCCCAGACGGAGTTGGCCAAACTGGTGGGAGTCACCCCCAGCACCATCTCCCAGGTGGAAAGCAACCTTATTTACCCTTCCCTGCCGGCCCTTATGAAAATGGGGGAAGTCCTGTCCGTTGATCTCACCTCTTTTTTTGAGGAGCGCCAGGAAGGCAAGGAGCGCCTGGTGTTCACGGCCCAGGACGCGGTGGAGGTGAAGCTCGCGGAAATGCCCGAGGGCGCGGTCTTTGCCAAGCTGCTCTACCCGGTGGACTTTGAAGTCAAGGCGAAACCCTACCTCATCGAAATCGCGCCCAAGGAGACCCTGCCCGGCCACTTCTTCTTTCACAAGGGCGAGGAGATCGGCTACCTCTTGTCGGGGAGATTGCAGGTACAGGTGGGCAAAGCCGTGCATAACCTGAAGACCGGAGACGTGATCTACCTGACTTCGGAAATCCCGGGCCAGTGGCGCAATCCCGGCCCCGGGGTCGCCCGGCTGCTGTGGGTTCAGGTGCGGTAGTGCAGGGGTCAGGGGTCAGGGGTCAGGGGCCAGGGGCCAGATAAATGGGGCGGCCCAGGGTCGCCGTAAATCGGCGTGCAGGGCACGCCCTATATTTATATAACTTAAGAGAGGATTGCAAAGGATAGCGGATGTCAGGTTATAAGATTCTAGTCACCGGGGGCGCGGGCTATTTAGGCTCCATTCTGGTTCCCACTTTACTTGCCGCGGGTCATGCGGTCACGGCCCTGGATGCGTTGGCTTACAATCAAGTCTCCCTTTTGGAGTGTTGCAGCAATCCCAAGTTTGACTTCATCCGGGGGGATATCTGCGATGCGGCTTTAATGTCCGGACTCATCCCCCGGTTTGACGTGATTATCCCCTTAGCCGCCATCGTGGGCGCGCCGGCCTGCAAGTTGAACCCGGCCTTGACCGGCCTGGTAAACCGGGAGGCTCAACTGGCCCTGGTAAAAATGGTCTCCCCGGCACAAAGGGTGATCTTCCCTACCACTAACAGCGGCTATGGCGTGGGGGAAGCCGGCAAATTCTGCACCGAGGCCTCTCCCTTGCGCCCGGTGTCCGAATACGGCCGCCACAAGGTGGAAGTGGAGCAGGCCTGGTTGGACAAAGGCAATGCCGTCACCTTCCGGTTGGCCACGGTCTTCGGTATGAGCCCCCGGATGCGCCTGGACTTGCTGGTCAATGACTTCACTTACCGGGCCTTTAAAGACCGGTTCATTATCCTGTTTGAGGAGCATTTCCGCCGCAACTTCATCCATATCCGGGACGTGGCCAAGGCCTTCCTCTTCGCGTTGGAGCATTACGAGAAGATGCAGGGGGAGCCTTTTAATGTGGGCTTAAGCTCCGCCAATCTCACCAAACGGGAGCTCTGCGAGAAGATCAAGGAGCAGGTGCCGGACTTTTACATCCACGCCGCGCCCGTGGGCGAGGACCCGGATAAGCGGGACTACCTGGTGAGCAACGCCAAGATCGAAGCCCTGGGTTGGCTCCCCGATTTTTCCTTGGAGGACGGCATTAAAGAGTTGCTCAAGGGTTTTCAACTCTTAAAACCCCACCGTTTTTCCAATGTCTAGTACCAATTCGCCGATAACCGTAAATTTCTTCGTAGGGGCGAATCTTGTATTCGCCCTGAGCTGGGGGCGAACCCAAGGTTCGCCCCTACATTTAAAACCTGTTAGAGTGCCAATTGATATAAATAATTGATATCATAAATAAAGTTACATTATTAATAATTCCCCCTCACCCCAGCCTTCTCCCCCCGCCCGCGGGGGG
>JBFLZI010000039.1:0-19602 GCA_040756315.1 Thermodesulfobacteriota bacterium
GGGGGCTTGGGGGAGGGGGCAGGGGCCCACCGGCCCCTGGCCCCCTCCCCTAAAAACTCATGCCGCTAGCTTCTCCACCTTGACGGCGCAGACCTTAAATTCCGGGATTTTGGCGGTGGGGTCGTAGGCCGGGTTGGTGAGCATATTGGCCGCGGTTTCGGCGAAGTGGAAGGGGATGAAGACCACGCCCCGGTCCACCCGGCGGCTGACTTTGGCCTTGATCTGGATTTCGCCCCGGCGGGAGCTGACCTTGATGCGCTCCCCGTCATGAATCTTTAGATTTTTGGCGTCGGTGGGACTGATTTCCACATAGCCTTCGGCCATTTCATGGTGCAGGCTGGGAGAGACCCGGGTCATGGTGCCGGAGTGGTAGTGGACAAAGGCCCGGCCGGTGCTGAGCCACATGGGATACTGATCGTCGGTAACTTCGGCCGGAGGCTTATAGTCGATGGCGTGGAGCATACCCAGACCCCGGCTGAAGCGGTCCTTATGCAAAAAGGTGGTGCCGGGGTGCTCCGGGGTGGGGCAGGGCCACTGCAGCCCCTGGTCCGCCAGCCGGGCATAGCTCATGCCGGCGTAGCTGGGGGTGAGGCTTTTCATTTCCTCAAAAATCTCTTCCGGAGAAGCGTAATTCATGGGGTAGCCCATCCGGGTGGAGAGTTCCTGGGTAATCTGCCAATCCGGGCGCGACTCGCCTACGGGGGGAATGGCCTGGCGCACTAAGAGGACCCGGCGCTCGGTGTTGGAAAAGGTGCCGCTCTTTTCCGCGAAGGAAGTCCCCGCCAGGACCACCGTGGCGAACTTGGCGGTCTGGGTCAAAAAGATATCCTGGACAATGAGGATATCCAACTTCTTCAAGGCGTTTTCCACGTGGTGCAGGTCCGGGTCGGTGACCATGGGGTTTTCCCCCACCACGTACAGGGCTTTGACCTTGCCTTCCTCTATGGCCGGGAGCATATCGGAAATAGTCATACCCGGCTTTTTGGGGAGGTCTTTGCCCCAGGCCTTGGAGAACTTGGCGTTGGCGGCTTCGTCGGCCACGGGCTGGTAGCCGGTGAAGACATTGGGGAGGCCCCCCATGTCGCAGGCCCCCTGGACGTTGTTCTGGCCCCTTAGGGGGTTGACCCCGGTGGAGGCAAAGCCCACGTTGCCGGTGAGCATGGCCAGATTGGCCAGGGACTTGACGTTGTCCACCCCGGTGGTGTGCTGGGTGATACCCATACAATAGACGATGGCCGCCGGCTTGGTCTTGGCGTACATCTCGGCTATGGCCCTGAGGGTGTCCCCGGGGACGCCGGTGATCTTGGCCACTTTGTCCGGGGGATATTCCTCCAGTTTGGCGGCCAGGGCCTCAAATCCCTCGGTGCGGGTTTCCACGTATTCTTTGTCGTGCCAGCCTTCTTTTAAAATGATGTGCATCAGGCCGTTGATCAGGGCCACGTCGCTGCCCAGGCGATGCTGCACGGCAATGTCCGCCAGTTCCGCCATCTGAATCCAACGGGGGTCGATGACGATGAGCTTGGCGCCGTTGGCCTTGCCCCTAAAGACCCATTTGGCGGCAATGGGGTGGTTTTCCGTGGTGTTGGAACCGATGATGAAGATACATTTGGCGTCAGCCAACTCCGGGAGGGAGTTGGTCATGGCGCCGGAACCGAAAGACGCGGCCAGACCGACCACGGTGGAGCTGTGTCAGAGACGGGCGCAATGGTCCACGTTATTGGTGCCGATGGCGGCCCGGGCGAATTTCTGGATAAGGTAATTCTCTTCATTGGTGACCTTGGCGGAGGCCAGCACCGCCACCGCGTCCGGGCCGTATTTCTCCACCACCTTTTTCAGTCCGCCAGCCGCGGCGTCCAGGGCCTCGTCCCAACTGACGGGGGCTAACTCACCGCCCTTCCTGAGCAACGGCGTTTTCAGGCGCTGGTCGCTGCCGATGAATTCATGAATATTCCAGCCCTTGATGCAGAGGCTGCCCTGGCTCACCGGGTGGGTCTTCACCGGCAGGGTGCCAATGACGCTGCCGTCCAATACTTCCAGCAACATGCCGCAGCCGCAACCGCAATAGGAACAGGTGGTATAAACCGTCTGAAAATCCATGGATCTACTCCTAACCGATTAGGTTGACTTGGAAAATATATATCCCGACTTTGTCCATATTAGCACAAATCCTGCCCGAGTCAAGGGTAGGCCAAGGGATGGTGGGCAATTTTTTTAGCAGTAAATTATTTTCCAACCAAAGGGGGGGTCAGGATAACTATTCTGCTGATGGTTTGGGTGGTTGGCGGGGAGCGAATCTAAAACTGGTTTTAGGAGATATCAAGGAAAAGAAGACCTGGCCGTGCACCCGTCTTCGAGTCCGCTACCGTCGGGGGGGTGGAACAGGGGGTGAAGGATTAGGGGCCGCCATGACACAGCCTGCCTGGTTTACCGCTGCTTCCTCCCGGACCTGACGGGGTTCGCCAGCGACTGTTGCGTGGGGTCCAATCCGCCCGGCTGCCCGCCGTCCTCGACGGCGCTGCGACCCTCGGAAGGGACTTCAACCCCGCTTTAAGCGGCTTTCGGGTAACAGGGCACCGCTAGCTCCCCATCTAGCACGGCCAGGGCTTTAAGTCGGTTTGCTATCCACCAGTTCGCGCAGCTCTTTGCCTACCTTGAAGAAGGGCAGCTTTTTACCCCCCACTTCAATGATATCCCCGGTCTTGGGATTCCGGCCCTTGTAGCCGTTGTAGAATTTGACCTTAAAGCTGCCAAAGCCGCGGATTTCGATGCGTTCATTCCTCACCAGGGCTTCCGCCATGTTGTCAAAGAGGGCGTTGACCACCATCTCCGCCTTCTTCAAGGTGAGGTTTTCCTCCTTGGCCAGGGCTTCGATGAGCTGCGACTTATTCATGCCGCTGTACTCCTTGGAGAAATTTGCCCACAGCCCATCAGCGAGAGGCAAGGGGGCCTTGGGCAGAGGTAAGTCATAAATTAATTATTCTGAATAATAAAAAAAACTTGGCTCAGGGTAAAGAAAAAAATGCAGGGACCGGAAAGGCCGGTCAAATGGCCGGACGCAGAGTCAAGCCCTGACGTCCACCAGTTCCCCCAGCAGGGTGTCGGTGGTTTGGATGACTTTCAGGCTGGCTTCAAAGCCCCGCTGCCCCAGCATCAGGTTCACCATTTCCCGGGCCGGGTCCACCTGGGCCCCTTCCAAAGCCCCCTGGATCACCGTGCCCACCCCCTCGGTCCCCGGCGTGACGGCCTGGGGTTCGCCGGACGCGGCGCTGGGCAGATAATCGTTTTGGCCGATGCTGATAAGACCATTCGGGTTGGGAAACCTGGACAACTGGAGATTTTCGGTGGCAATGACTTGTCCCCCGGCGTCCAGGGCCTCCAGTCGGCCCGAGGGGCTGACCCGGATGCTGGCGGTCTCGGAGGGGAGCTGCATTTCCGGCTGGAGGCGGTTGCCCGAGGCGTCCACCACATAGCCGTCCCGGTCTAAATGGAAAGAGCCGTCCCGGGTATAGGCGGCCTGGCCGTTTTGGTTGACCCGGAAGAAACCGTCTCCCTGGATGGCCAAATCCAGGTCCTGGCCGGTGCTGAGAAGGGGACCGGGGGAAAAATCCCTCTGGGCGGAAAGGACCTGGGCGCCCCGGCCAATTTCCCCCGCGGCGGTGGTGCCGGCCCCCAGGGTGCCCAAATTCACCCGGCTGCTTTTAAAGCCGGTGGTATTTAGGTTGGCCAGGTTTCCGGCCGCGGCCTGCACCATCGCTTGGTGGACCTGCAGGCCGGAAAGGGCGCTACTGATGCCGCTGATCAAGGGAGCCTCTAATCGGTCCGTCCCCGTAAATTAAGGCCCTGGGCCGCCTGGGATTGGGGTTCCCGTGGCTAGCCGGGATTTTCCCAAACTTCCCGGCCCGGGGCTGCTCAGTCCTCTAGGGTATTTATCGACCGGGAACGGCGAACCCTGAAATTTTTCGCCATCGGGCCTCTAGCCGGAGACTTGGGAAAAATGGACAGGGGCGGAACCCTGCCGGGGACTTAGACCTGGGCCTTGGGCCCATCTGCACCTTATGAAGAGTCGTGGGGCGGGTGTCCCCGCCCGGCGCCGGCATCGTCACGCTGGGGCAGGACGCCGCTCACCGTAACTGGAGATTGCAGGGCCATGCCTACTGCCGTATAATGGGGGCAAGCGGCCCTAAGACCAGGCACGTGTTCAAGCGGTATAACACTGTCAGCAAAGAGGAACTGAAGGCCCTTGCGGGGGAGAAACTTTGATCGAATATTCACCTATATATTCACCAAAACCTTCTTAAGCCCGCAAACATAGAGCGCCTGTAGCTCAGTGGGACAGAGCAACGGACTTCTAATCCGTGGGTCGCAGGTTCGAATCCTGCCAGGCGCGCCAGTATTTTCAAAAGATTATTAAATTAAATAACCTCGTTTTTTATCAGGGATAACCCAGGGATAACCAGAGTGCGGAAATTGCGCTTGCTGACGGGAAGGGATAACTACCGCCCTCAGTGAAATAAACCTCAAAGCCGCCTTGGCTGGCCTGGAGGCCCAGAAGAAAATTATAGAGCGCTTGACCTCACGGTAACCCCACTTCCCAGGGGGCAAGGAGGCCCCCTTTCTTCCTCCTAAGTCCTGGGCAAGCAAGGGACAATGTCTCTTTAAGCCAGTTATGTTATCATATAGATGGGCCGCGGAAACGTCTCGGACGTAAAGAGAGGGGACTTCTCGAAGGGCTTCAGCACGTCAGAAGGAACATCGCTCGCCACGGCCCCTTTCCTTCCATCTCAGGTGATCCAAGCAGAGTTGCTTTTTCCCTGGGAGTAGTTACATTGATTTCAGATAGGCCGGGGAACGTTTCGGACGTTTGCGCGACGCCTCCCCTCAGAGTTGCACGTGGCGCCCTGACCTGCCAAGGCTCTGGTCTCAGCCAAGGGGTAACATCTTTTTTCTTCACTTAACCGATACCAGCCCCACTCCTGCTCCTGCCCTCCGATACAGCTGGCCCCGCCATGGACCGCCACCCCCTCGACCAGCCCCGCCGTCAGGCCCCAGTGCGCCTCCCCCTCTTCCCGGCCCCAGAGGCAAACCCGGAGACGGGACTCCTACCCCCCCTATCTAATTATGTCCCGTCTGGACCCCACACGATTTTCATTGCTGACAATTAGACAGGTTGGGGGAGATCCCAGCGTCCAGAGGCGCTGCGAAATTAAGACCCAGCAGGCTCACAGAGACAGCTATGATAGCAATATCAAACTATGATTTTCGGCTCGTAAGGAATTGCTAGGTAGCAGATAGCAGCCGAGAAACATCGGTATTGCCAGCCGATGGCTGGCCCTTCACACCATGAATTATACCGTAGGTTTCTGGCGCGTTTCCCAGGTGACAATCTTCAGATCCAACACGAAGATGCTGTAAAAGACCGGAACCAGGAGCAGGGTGATGAAGGTGGCCACTGCCAGGCCGCCGATCTGGGCGTAGCATAGTGGCTCCCAAAGCGGCCCGCCGTGGAGGGCCAGAGGGATGAGGCCTAAGATGGTGGCCCCCACGGTGATCATCACCGGCCGCAGCCGGATGATGCCCGCGTCCAGCAACGCCTCCTCCAGGGGCTCCCCCTCGGCGTGCATCTCTTCAATGAAATCGAAGAGCACGATGACGTGGCTGATGATCACCCCCACCAGGCTGATGATCCCCAGGAAGGCCATGAAGCCGAAGGGCTGACCCATGCACAGGAGAGCGATCAGTGCCCCCACCATGCCGTAGGGAATGGTGGCAAAGACGATGAAGGGCTTGATGGCGTTCCTGAACTGAATCACCAAAGCCAGATAGATGCAGGTGATGGAAATCAGCAAAACGAGGGTCAGATCGTGGAAGCCTTTATCCTGCTTCTCCTGTTCACCACCGATCTCCATTTTATAGCCGGGCGGCAGTGTCTTGTTAAATTTCGCCAACTGGGGCCCGATGGCTTGCAGCACCTGGGAGGCCATGACGCCGGGCGCCGGGAAGCAGTTGACCTCAATGGTGCGGAACTGCTGGCGGCGCTGCATCTTCTCATTCTCCATGCGGTAGTCCAGGCTGGAAACCAACCCCAGGGGAACCTTGTTGGAATTTTGAGAGGAATAGACGTAGAGGTTAAAAAGATCGGCCAGCCGGGTCCGCTCACTCATGACCAGCCGCGCCTTGATGGGAATCTGCTTGTCGCCTTCCCGGAGAATCCCGACCTGGTAGCCGTTCATGCCCACGGCCGAGGCCGCGGCCACATCCATATTGGTAACCCCCGCGAGATTCGCCCGGTCCGGGTCGACCTGGAGCCGCGCTACCAGGTTTTCCGAACCCCAATTATTACGGATACGCTCCGCTAAGGGGGTGGAATGGTAGATTTTTTCCAGTTCCTCGGCCAGCCGCCTGAGGGTAGGGGCGTCTTGACCGCTGAGCCGGATGGAGACTGGAAATTTGATGGGCTCGCCGGTATCCAGTTGCTTGACGTCTAACCGGGCTCCGGGAATGGCGCGCGACAGGGCCTGCTGCAAAGGAACTATCAGGTGACTGGTGTCATGTTTGTCCTTCACCTGGATGATGATCTGGGCATAGTTGTTCTGTCGAGGTTCGGGAGCCAAGGAGTACCAGAAACGGGGACCGCCGCCGCCGACAAAGGAGGTAAGGCTCTCCAGCACCTCCCGGGGTTTGCCGCCCGGTCCGGGATGCTCTTTCCCGTATTCAGCCGCGGCCTGCTGCAGGACGGCTTCGGCCTGGCGCGTTGTGGCATTGGTGGCCGCCACCGGCGCGTCCTCCGGCAGCCAGACATCCACATAGGAGAGATAGGAAAGGTCCTTGGGAAAGAAGGCGGTACGCAGCTTCCACATAGCAAAGGCACCCAGCGCCAGGAAAACCAGGGAGGCGGCCATAAAACGCCAGCGATGCGCGATCATCAGGCGGCCAAACTTGTAATAAACGCCCAGGAAGCCGTGCTGGCGCCGCTCGGCGATGGGCGCCTCCAAGGTCTTGGGCGGCCGGAGCAGATAATACCCCAGCAAGGGGATGAAGGTCATGGACACGAGACGGGAGGCTATTAATGAGCAGGCCAGGACGATGGGCAGGCTGTAAATGAAGCGCCCGGTATTGCCGCCGACCATGAGAAAAGGCAGATAAGCCACGATATTGGTGATGGTGGCAAAGATCATGGCGGTGCCTAGCTTGGTGGGGCCCAGCCAGGCCGCAACCATAGGATTTTGCCCCGCGCCCAGTTCCCGTTTGATGGCGTCGCCAGCCACCACCGGGACGTCCACCAGGAGCCCCAGGGCGATGATCAGCGAGGCGATGGACACCTGCTGCAGGTCGATCCCCAGGAGATACATCATCCCGAAGGTCATGCCCAGGGTCAGGGGGATGGAAATGGACATCAGCAATGCCAGGCGCCAGCTCCAGAAGCCAATCCAGGAAACCAGGACGACCAGAGCGATGGCCTCATAAAGGCTATTCATAAACAGGTCGATGTTTTCTTTGACCTGCAGAGGCTGGTCCGAAGTCCGGACCATGATCAGATCTTCCGGCAGGATTTTTTTCAGGTCGGTCAGCGCGCTATCTACGGCCTTCCCGAACACGCCGATCTGTTCCCCGGCGCGCATCTGTACCGCCACGGTAATGGCCCGGGAGCGCTGCCACTGGCCCTTGGCGTCCCGGGAGTTAAAGAAATTGAGGAACCTCGGCGGACTCTCGTATCCCCGATAAATTTCGGCCACATCCCGAAGATAGACCGGCACGCCATTTGCGGTGACAGCCATCATAACATTGTCCATCTCTTTTGCGCTCTTGAACTCCCCCGAAGGCTGCACCGTCACCTGCTTGCCTTCCACCTCCACGACGCCACCAGGCACCGCGATGTTGCGGGCCTTCAAAATATCCGGGAGTTTGGTGACGTTGCCGCCGTAAGAAGCCAGGCGCTCCTGGGAGTATTCCATCCACACCACCTCGTCAAGAACGCCGCTGCGGCTTACCTTGGTGACGATGGGGGTCTTATCCAGGGCCACGGTCACCCCCAGCAGGGTGCGCTCAATCAGCTTGGTGAAGTCGTCCATCTCCCGGTAGCTGTATTTGTCGCCGGGATGCTGAGCCAGGACCGTGGCGGTCTCCGCCGGGTCCCGGATAAGCACCGGCTCCCAGACGTCAGGGTGCAGCTCGGAAGCCCGCAGGTGCTCCCGGATGAAGCGGCCCAGAAAATCCATTATTTGCGCGTCGCTGGCGGTGGTGGCGCTGTCTATCCCCACGAATCCCGGCCCTTCGATGAGGCGTACATCCCGGGCCAGCCCTGCCTTTTGAATATAGGCGGCAAACTGGTCAACGGATGGATGGGCTATGCGGGGCACCTTGATCGACGCCACCCTGATTAAAGCCCAGCCCCGCCCCCAAGGCGGAGTGGACCAGGGGCAAAGACGGACACTTTGGTTACAAAACCCACATCAGTGTGGATGAAGGCAGCACCCTGATCCGGCGTCTGGGTCTGACGGGCGCCAACTTTCCGGAATCGCATAAGTTTGAGGAGATGGTCATCGGTGATGAAGCCGCGGTGTTTGGCGATAAAGCCTACACCCAACGTGCCAGGAAAACCGCGTTACGAGAAAAGGGGGTGTTATGCGGCATCATGACTCGGGCCTGGCGTTCTCATCCCCTTAGTCGGCGACAGAAGAAACGGAATAGATTCTTTTCCCGGGTACACCGGGCCGTGGGGCGGGTCATCGGCACCCTGAAGTGCCGCTTTGGGCTGGAGCGATGTCGCTATCTCGGCTTGAAGCGCAACCTCAACCATCTTTGGCTTAAAGGAATCTGCTACAACCTGAAAAAGATGCTGGTGCTGCAAGGGGCCACCTGAGCTTCCGTTAGGGAGTAACGGAGCTAAAAGGTTAACGGAGGCCTGGAAGGGGCCTCGCCGATCTTCTCCAGTCCCTCTGTAACTGGACTCAGAGAGGTTCATCGCTTTCCTCAAGGCTCAAAAATGCCAGGCACCACAGCATCTATTTATAGACCTTTGTTTTGCAGAGGTCTCAATTTCTTAGCCCCTGCTCCCATGGCGAGACAAGTACGCGTAGGCTCTCCATGCGTAGGCCCGACTGAGCTATAACCCTCACCGGGTTCACCGGGGGCTTTTCTTTTCCAACCTGTTAACAGCCATACCTCCTTCTTATCTAATTTATATTTCGACAACCCCGCCAGTTAGTCATGCCTTAAAGCATCCCCCCTGGTGAAAACTTCTTTATGATCAAGATAGCATGGAAAAAAATGTATGGTAAAACCTATCGATTGTATGGTATAACCAAACAATCATGGGAACCTTGAGCGATATATTGTCCTCCCGAGTGCGGGCGGAAATCTTTCGCCTGCTTTTCGGCCTGGACGAAAAAGAATTGCACTTGCGAGAGATGGAGAGGCAGGCCAGCCTTTCCCTGAGCACCATCCGCCAAGACCTGCAAAAGCTGGTGAAGCTGGATTTGGTGACAACCCGCCGGGACGGCAACCGCCTCTACTACCGGGCGAACACCGAGCACCCTCTCTACCCTGATATCCGCAATCTGGTGTTAAAGACCGCCGGCTTGGTGGAGATTTTCAAGAGCGTTTTAGGCCGGGAAGGGGTGAAAGTTGCCTTTGTCTTCGGGTCTCTGGCCATCAACAAGGAAAGAGCGGCGAGCGACGTTGACCTCATGGTGATCGGCACCGTTGGCCTCCGCACATTATCGAGTTGGCTGTCCGGAGTCTCGGACCAGATCGGCCGGGAGGTCAACCCCCATACTATGACCGTGGAAGAATTCCGGCGCCGTAAGGAAAAAGGCGATCATTTCCTGTCCAATGTCCTGGAGTCCCCCAAGCTTTTTATCATAGGCAACGAAAATAACCTTGCAGCAATGGGCTGATAACGGCTGGCTTGAACCCCATGTCACTTCCCCGGAAGAGATCGCCAACCTGCTATCCATCGTTGATCGTGACCTGGCAGACGCCGGCGGGGGCATCTCTCCGGACTGGCGCTTCGGCATCGCCTATAACGCAGCCCTGAAGCTTTGCACGATCCTACTCTATGCCGAAGGCTATCGGGCTGCCCGGACGCTGCAGCATTACCGCACCATCCAGGCCTTGCCCCTGATCCTGGGCCCCGAGTATCGAGCTGATGCTGATTATCTGGATACCTGCCGGAAAAAGAGGAATATTGTGGAATACGATTACGTGGGTGGGGCCACCGATGATGAGGCGTCAGAACTGGCAGCCTACGTTCTTGAGTTACGAGAAAAGGTTCTGAACTGGCTCAGGGAAATTCATCCTGAGCTGCTTAAAATGTAATGCCATGACTGGCCAAGCCAGGGCCAGCACTCCCCAGGGTTGGCAGAACGAGACGCCTCGGTGCCTGCTCCCGCTATGAATGCTTCCAGTATACCCTTCACCTTCTTCTCTTCTCCTCAGCGGGAGTTCTCCCGGAGTCCTCGGAGCCAAGTTCGAGAGTAGCCCCGGAGTTATCCGGACTGTGGGCGAAATCCTTCTTCAAGACCCTCCGGTGACGGTATCCAGCCAAACGCTCGTCCGAGGTTAGGCTCAGCTTGGCGTCTTTTTCTGGCACCAGTTCAGCCCCCACTTCGATTTCCAAAAAAGGCTTAACCATTACATTCACCCATGGCATAATGCCCTTGTGAGAGAATCTTGTGAGAGAATAAGGAATCCCCAGCTTTTCTCTAAGAGCAAGACAGGACCCTTATCAAAGTTGGGCAGGAGGAATCTGTCTAATAGGCTTCAACGGCTTTTGGAGGTGACTTACCGGAGCGCCAAGTTAACCGTGGAGAAGTTAGTGCAGGCGGGTATCTTACGCCAGATGGGGGAATCTACTTACGGCAAGACATATCTAGCGGAAGCTATCTTGGAGGCAGTCATTTAGGAGGACTCGAATAATGCTTTATGGCCTAAAAGTATAACTGTCTTGAATGGAATTATACCTCCGTATTATCCCTAGATAGAGGGAACCCTGGGGTGGCATAATACCTTCGGATGATTGCGTGAATCCCCTGTTCACCTATCTCAAGGAAATTACCGGGATCCGCGCTTTCGGCCCTGACTCCAATCTGTTGGTCGGGGTGCTCACCGTTAACCAGCCCCTCGCCATGTCCCCCATTGAGGCCAAGGCTGCTGGCTCACCAGAAATTAGGATTTGTTGCTTAAAATTTTAGCTCCAAAGAGAGCCATCTCATGACGGTTCAAACTATCAGACAGGGGGATATTCTTAAGACCCCGAAGTTCGATGAACCCATGCGGGTCATCAATGAACCCCGAGTGGGAAATGGCTATGTGCTGGTGGACCTGGTGGGTATCCGGACTCAATCTTTCCGGGGAGGGGTCTTCCTTACCTCAGCCGATTTACAAAATATCGAAATTGAGGTCAGAGAAACCGGGCCGGACGCCGCGATGATACCCGCCAACATCGGCGCGGCCGGACGCCCCCCGGACTTGCCGGTTCTTCCCCAGAAAAATCCCGCCAGCTCATAGCCGATGAAGGGAAAGAGGAAACCCGGGATTTGGGAGAAGTCGGTCTTGAAAACGAGCCAACCGGCCTCGGAGTGAGCCAGAGGTGCGGGAGAGCCGAAAAGACCCACGACGATCAACCCCACCATGCCGACCAGGGCCGCAGTGCGGCAACGCCTTGCCTCCCGTTGAGGGTTAGAACTGGCAAATTAATCCGAATCAAGGCAGGAGTGTCCGCAGCCGGAAAAAAAATTGACTTTTCTCCGATATTGTGGGACCTTCTTGCCAGAGAAAGAGGATGGCTGGGTACGGGGGGCGGTTGGCGGAAAAAGGGACCCAAACTCGGACTGGCGCCAGAGATAATCCGCACTAGCGCACCATCTCTTTAAGTTATTAGACCGATTCTGACCATAGGAGCTCGGAGCCATGAAGACCAAGGAACCGGAAAACGCCGAGATAAAACCGGATGCTACTGAAGAGACCCTGACCCGGCGCAAGGCCATTAAGCGGATCGCCACCATTCTGGCCGGGGCGGTGGTCAGCGCCCCGGTGTTCGGTCACGCTTCCCAGGAACTTCAGTTTGCCTATTTGTCCAAGGCTCCTTACAACCCTTACGCGGACAGCGTCTATGCCAGTCGCCAACCCAGCTATCAGAGATACATCTCCTATTACACCAGTTACCGGAGCCACTATACTTCGGTGCCGCCGCCTTATTCCAGCCGCAGGTAGAGCGGCCGCCGCCTAGGGTTGACGGTTGTTTAATCACAGATAGGCAATCACGGAGCCTATCCCCCAACGTGCCGGTTAATAACCACGAGTGCTCGCCTAGTTGATTTGCCTCCATTATTTACCCCTGCTCAATGCCGAAAGTCTGCCATCTGATAATCTTGGTGAATAAGAACCGGGCTGGGTCTGGCCGCCCCATGGTCTTCAGCCGCGTTGCCCCCAAAAGCATGCCTCCCGCTCACTTAGGCGGCACAATAAATTGCGCCTGGCAAAAATATTCTATGATCGCCGCTCGGATTCGCCAGCAAACGTAGGTTTTTGTTGCAGGGGCGAATCTTGTATTCGCCCTGAATTGGCGGGCGAACACAAGGTTCGCCCCTACAGTTTAATACGCTTTGAAGGCGAATTGTTATTAAACGGCTGCTCTCCAGTCCTATGAAAAATCCAAAAACATACCAGCTTCACCTTAAAATTAATTTAGAGAGAGCTTCCCTGGCTCAAACCGGCAAAGCCTTAGGTATGCTTTGCCGACAATATTTAACTCCCCAACTGATTTCCTGCACCGCGGAGAGGGCCACTGATGGGGAGGCGTCTCATCAAGCCGAGGCGGTCATCAAAAACCTGATGGGGCGGCCCTCCCCCTGGCGGCAGTCGGTTGCCGAAGCGCGGCCAAATACCCATTCTCTGACCCTGGATGACGCCAAGGTCAAGCAACTGGCGCAAAGGTGGGAAAAGGCGGGAAGGGAAGAACAGGTGATAGTTGTGCCGCACATGTTCTACCTGGCTCTGCTCAAATGTTTGGTGAGAAATCTTGAGTTACAGGCCCCCGAGGTTTTAAGCCAGGTCTGCTTCTTTTTTGACTATGCCGCACTTGGGGGGACCCATGAAATTGTCCGGCGGAGCTTCTTCGGTGAGAGAGCGGCAGCCCTCAAGTTTCTCCGGAAGAAAGGGCTGCCTTACATCGACTCCGGGCGCCAGTTGTTCTTGGAGAATCTCATATCTCTGGCGTGCTATATGATTCCCGCCAGGTATCTGGTGTTCATGGATGATGACTTTTTTATCCGCCACCCGGCCGTCATCGACCAGTTGCTGGAACCTTTGCAACACGGCTATCTTCTTGCCGGCAGGTATGTGAAGACTTCCCGGCGGATGCATACCTCCCTGTTTGCCTTGAGACCGGATTGCCTGCGGGACGAACTGCGGCTATTCGATAATGGAGAAAATCTTTACGCCGACGAGGCAATGAGCACCGGCTCCATTACTTACCAGGAGCTGGCCAATCGCCCCAAAGGCGTCTTTAGTATCGGTGATTACGCCGATAATGATGACAGTTTCGGCCGCCATCTGGGCCACTGCACCACCGAACTCTGGAATGATTTCCCCCAGGTTCTCAAAATGCTCTTTCAACCAGATAAGCTGCCGGAACAGGACGCCAGGATGAAGCTGGACGTGGACCTTCTGCTGGAGGCCTTAGCCATGTTGTATCAAGTGCCGCGTCAGAAAGAAGAGTATTGCCACGTGGACAATGAATTGAGATGGGGCGCGCCGGATAATTTTGCGGTTTATCTGGGCAAAATCTATAATAATCACCACTGGCTTCTACGTCACGGGGCTTCTCTCTAGGGGCGCGCCAGAATCAGCCTTCCGGCCGGAGAACAGGTGGCGGTATGGCGAATATCCTGCTGACGACCAAGTGCAACCGTTCCTGCCCTTATTGCTTCGCCAGGCAGGAGATGTCAGGCTCCCCCGGGGACAGCCTCCTGTCCTGGGAGAACCTGATCTATATCGCCGACTTTCTCCAGGCCTCGGGGGAGCAGCAGATATCGCTGCTGGGGGGAGAACCGACCCTGCATCCAGACTGTGTGGATTTTATCCTGTACCTGCTGGAGCGGGACTTCCGGGTCATGGTCTTCACCAACGGGGCCTTGAGCCCCTCCCGGTTAGCAGAATTCAAGGACCACCTGACGGAGGTCAATCCGGAGCGGCTCACCTTTACCGTAAACCTCAACGACCCGGTTCAGACTCCGGCTTCCCGGGAAGAAATGGAGAGGATTCACCGGTTTCTTTCGGTCATGGGGCCGTGGGCCATGCCGGGTTTCAATATCTACCGCCTCGACTTTACGCTGGATTTTCTCTTTGACGCCATCAACCGTTTCGGCATGAAGCGCCATGTGCGCCTGGGCCTCTGCCACCCCGTCCCCGGACAACGGACCGGGTACCTCCGCATGGAGGACCTGAGCCGGGTGGTGCGGCGGATCTATTCCTACCGGCAGCAGTTCGACGCCTTCCGGGTCAGTCCCGGTCTGGATTGCGGCTTTCCCCTCTGCCAATTCAATGATGAGGAACTGGGATGGCTGCACCGGCACCGGGGCCTCATTCAGTTCGGGTGCGGGCCGGCGGTGGATATCTCCCCGGATATGAGCGTGTATTACTGTTTTCCCCTTTCCCGCTACCGGCGGAAGTCCCTCTTTGAATTTGACTCCCTGGCCCAGATTGACCACCATTTCCTGAAGATACGCCAGGAGATGAAGGCGGAGATTCCCGGAGTTTACGGAGAATGCGACGGCTGCCGTTACCTGGAAGAAGAGCTCTGCGCCGGCGGAGGGCTTTGCCGGGTCCTGAACCGCTTCGTGGACGAAGCCCCCATCAGACTTCCCGAGATCGAACATGAACTTGCCAAGAATCGTCTGTCCTCCTGACCCGGGTCTGCTGCAAAGTTTCGTTGACCGCACGGTGCTCGTCAGGGTGCCCAGTCTGGGTGAGGCGGCCGCGGCCGCGGCCCGGGTGGGGCAGTCGGGGAACCGGCTGCTCTGTGTCATCGTCGAGTCCGACTCGCCCCTGGCCGACCTCGATTTCCAGGAAGACCAGAAAGCTATCCCCCTGGCGGTCATGGCGCCCTCAACGGGACAATTCCGCCATCTGGCGAGGCAGCTTGATTTGCTGCGGTCCTTTAATCTCCGGGTTTACCTCCCCGGCCACCATGCCGAAAATCTGGTGGGGCTGAGGATTTTATCCTCAGTGGGGATTTATACTTGTGCGGTCTTGGGAAACGGGAGCATGGATTGGGAAGCCCTGGCCGATCTGATGACGTATGCGGTGCTGGAGAGGGTCCCCCACGCTGCCATCGAACCTTTCAACTTTATCGCCTCCCGTTACGATCCTGCCGCCTACCTGGAGTGGGGGGGCATCTTTTTCGACGACCCCAAGACCTACCTGCACCTGGACGGGAAAGGCCGGGTGGCCCTCTCCCCGGCTGAACTTAGGAAAAAACAGTTTATTGCCCAAAGCATCGCCGAAATCCCTGAGCCGGCGGAATTCCCGGCTATCCGGGAGCGGCTCCAGGCCTGGCGGCAATATTTCCTGGACAATCACCCCTGCGCCTCCTGCCCCGGCTGGAAGATCTGCCTGGGAAGATTCGCCGGCGATGGACTTGGGAATCAGGGCTGCGCCGGTTTTTTCCTGGAAATGCTGGAAGTGGCCCGCCAGTTTAAAAACCGGCAGACTCAGGCTGAGGAGTTCCGGATATGGCAACCGTGATCTTCAAACCCACCGAGGCCTGCAATGCCAGGTGCATTTATTGCGACGTGGTGCACAAAAAGCCGCGGCCGCCCGTAATCATGCCCCTGGAAACCCTGGAGCTTTTTTTCTCCCGCATCAATGAGTTCCTGCTGGAGCGGCGGGAGGAAGGGATGGAGGTCATCTGGCACGGCGGCGAACCCCTGCTGCTGGGTCCGGACTATTTTTACCAGGCCCTCCATTTCCAGGAAAAACATTGCCCGGAGACCAAAAGCCGCATCCGACACAGCATTCAGAGCAACCTCACCCGGTTTTCCCGGGATTTTACCGAAGTGATGAAAAAGTTAGGGATAACCAGCTTCGGCTCCAGCTATGACCCTATCCTGAACCTGCGGGGCCTGGGGAAGAAGCGGGATTCCCAGGCCTACAACCGAAAATTTATGGAAGGCATCAGATTGGTTGAAGAAGAGGGGTTCGGGTGGGGCATTATCTATGTGGTTACCAAGCCCGCCCTGGCAAAACCCCGGGAAATTTTCCATTTCCTGGCCAACTTCTCGCCCCGGGGCGCGTTCATGTTCAACCCGGTCCTGCTGTATGACGCCAAGCTCGACTATTTGAAGGTGACGCCGGAGGAATATACCGACTTTCTGGGGGCGATCTTTCCGGCCTGGTGGCAGCATCGGGAAGAATACCCCCAGGTGGAGCCCTTTTCTTCCCTGGCCGGCAATCTCCTGGAGGGCGGCACCTCCTTAATGTGCTGCGACTCCGGGTCCTGCGCCCGGAACCACATAAATGTGCTGCCGGACGGCAGCCTGTCCCTGTGCGGCCGGGCCGCGGACTGGGGCCTGCTGCAATACGGCTCGATCTTTGACAAGTCTTTTGCCGAAGCCCTGGCCGACCCCCAAAGAGAGGTCCTGCTGGAACGCAATCAAGTCCTCCCGGACACGGAATGCCGCGGCTGCCGTTTCTGGGATATCTGCCATGGGGGGTGCCCCCTGGACGCCTGGTCGGGGTCTGGGTCATTCCTGCACAAAAGCGAGTGGTGCCACGCCAAACGGGGGTTTATCGAAAAATACTTCGAACCGACGGTCAATCCCGGCCCGGCCGGGGGCGCGGCTCCAGTTCCTGAGCCGAGCCATCCTCGGCCGCCGTCCTTGCCGGCAAACCTGGCCCGCATCGGGGAAAGCGGGTCGCCGGAAGTCCCGGAGGCACCGGGGGAACTGCCGTGGATCAGCCCCATCGGCGGATTGGGAGACACCTTGATGATCTCCGGGGTCCTGAAGCAAGTGGTGGAAAAGAACCCGTCCCGGAGATTTAATTTGGTGGCCCGGACCAAATACCGCCCCATTCTGGAGGGCCATCCGGCCATCGCCCACATTGGCCATCCGCCGCCGGGGGCCGGGTTCGTTATCTTTACCACCAATTATTGGGAGCATGAGGATTATCAGCGCCCCGGCAAAAGGGCCTACCAGGTGCTGGCCCGCATCTTCGGGTTAACCCCCCCGGTGGAAGAACGTCTATATGTGCCCTGGGAGTTCCAGGACGACCCGGTTCTTATCAAGCTCATTCCTTGGAAGGAGCGCAACATCCTGATCTGCCAGAGTTCCGACTCGCCCCGGAAGCAGATGAGCCTGGAAAGATGGGAAATCCTGGTGGAGATGCTGGCCCGAAAGGGGCTCGGGGTTTTTCAGGTGGGGAGAATTAAGGACCCTTACGTCCGGGGAGCTTACAGCCTGATGGGCTTAACTTCTTCCCGGCAACTGATCTCCCTGGTCCGGCATTTTGACGCGGTGGTTACCGGCGACAACTTTCTGATGCACGCCGCGCAGTTGTGCGGGGTCCCGGCCGTGGTCCTTTGGGGCCCCACCAGCCACCGGGTCTATGGCTACGCCGGACAGACACACTTGCAGGCAAGGACGGAGTGTGAGTATTCCGGGGGGTGCATCGGCAGCGGCGACGGCGGACACCTGTATCAAATCCCCTGCCCCCGGGGGCCGGCCCACTGCCTGGACGAGCTGCCCTTGGAGGATATTTACGCGTCGGTGACGGGCCGATTAACAGGCGGGGGAGGAGGGAGCTAAGGGGGTCACCCCAGTCGCCGACCCGAATCCCGGGGACCCCCGGTTCCGGCCGCTATTTCTAGGTTAAATTGAAAGAAATAATTCCTTCCACGCTGGATGGTGTTCCTGGGGGGGTAGAAATCAGGGACGATGCGGCCAGTGCTTTACTGCCCCCGCCGCCTGATCGCACCCTCACGGAGATCTTGCATACATCCCCAAAAATGGACCCCCTCCTGGGCATCCACCCGTTCGCAAATCTTCCGGCCATGGGCCATAGCCAGATACCTCTGGTAAGCCACCGCATCCCCCACGTAAAGGGCCCCGGAGTTCTCATCCGGATAGACATGATAAACTTCGCCGTTGCGCTTATAAGTGGAGATCTTACTTTTAGGCAGGTTATTTAACAGGGCCTGCCGTTTGGGGGTTTCCTGGTTCACGTCCCACCGCGCAAATCCGGCCTTGGTTAGAAGATATTCCGTGGTTACTTCCTGCTGCAGGGCCGGCTCTCCGGCGCAGCCAGTCAACAGGTCCGGGAAAATGAACAGGATTGCCAAGACTGCGGCGTAAATTCTGAGCGTTCTGCAGTTCGCCATCATGCCCTCCTTGAATTCAGTTCGCAGCGTACCAGGTGGCCCACCTTCAGTCACCCCTAAAGGTCATTCTGAGGAAGCCCTGAATTTTCTGTTTTCAGAGATAGGGATTTTTTCCCCATTCGTGAAGACCTCCATATTCCAGGGAATTTACCCAATGCCGCCCAGAAATAATACAAGCCTTCTTAATGGCGGGCATAATAGCACAATTTTCCCGAAGAGATTAACTTTCTCCGAATTTTGTGCCCACCACTCCCTCCCCGACCATTAGCACCCGGCCGCGCCGGTTTAAGAATACCACGGCCTTACTAGACCACAGCGGGGCGTTAGAAGAGAAGCGTCCCATAGGGAAATGAACCGCAGGTCCGGTCCAGGAACTTGGTGGCTTATCGAGCCGTGCGCCGCAAATCAATCCCAGAGACGCACCCCGGTCTCCCCCCGGCCCCAACGCTGCACGGCCCGGAGGGCCACGTTGACGCTGAGGGAAAGGAGCAGGAGAATGAGGCCCAGGGCGATACCCAGGTCAAAGTTCCCCTTATCCGTCTCCAGGGCGATGGTGGTGGTCATTACCCGGGTGTAGTTGGCGATATTGCCCCCCACAATGAGGACCGCCCCCACCTCCGCGGAGACCCGGCCGAACGCGGCAATGACCGCGGCCATGATGCCGTAGCGGGCCTCCCGCACCACGACCGCGGCTTCCTGGAAGGAGGTGGCCCCCAGGGTCTGGGCGGCCAGGCGGATCACCGGATCCACCCCGACAATGGCGGCGTGGGAGAGAGAGGTGACAATGGGAAAGGAAAGCACAGCCTGGGCGGCGATCATGGCCGCCGGGGTGTAGAGAAGTTCCATAAAGCCCAGGGGGCCGCTCCGGGAGAGGAGCAGGTAGAGAAACAGCCCCACCACCACCGGGGGCAGCCCCATGCCGGTATTCAAAAGGCTCAGGAAGAGGCCCCGCAAAGGGAGACGCTTCAAGGCCAGCAATGCTCCCAGGGGCAGCCCCAGGATCGTGGCCAGACACAAGGCCAGGCCCGATACCTGGAGCGACAGGAGGATGATCTGGACCAACTCCGGGTTAAGAGTGGCCATGAGCCGGAAGGCGTTGCTAAAACCCTGAAGGATAGTTTCCATATCGAAGTCTAGTGGGGGAGGGGGTAAGGGTCATAGACCCTTACCCCCTCCCCCAATCCCTTAAGGGAGAAAATTGGGCCAGGAATTCGGGGCCTTTG
>JBFLZI010000040.1:0-19459 GCA_040756315.1 Thermodesulfobacteriota bacterium
GTGGGGGGAGGGCAGGGACCTCAGGTCCCTGGCCCTCCCCCCACAACTCTCACTCCCAAGGCCAGATTTGGGACAGGTAGGCTAAGGAGGGGGTCAGGCTGCCTTCCTGGTGGGGTTCCAGGGTTATCAGGGGTTGGCTGCCCCGGGCGGCCATGAAGTCCAGGACGTATTGGAGGGGAACCTTCCCCGTGCCCAGGGCTTGGTGGGTGTCATCTTCGCCGGAGTTGTCGTGGAGGTGGAGTTGGCCGATGACGGGCCACAAAGTTTCCAGCCAGAGGGTAAAATCTCCGCCGCCGAAGGCGAGGAGATGGCCCACGTCCAGGCAGACCTTGAGATTTGGGGAATTTACCCGGGAGATGACTTCCAGGAAGAGGGTGGGGTCGGTTTCGTAAACGTTCTCCAGCATAACCGTCACTCGTTGCGCGGCCGCCAGTTTGGTGAACTCCTGCCAGGTGGCATTACTGCAAGCCAGCCATTCCTTGCGGTTCCATTGATAATGCCGGTCTTCATAACCCAGGTGGCAGACTATGGTCGCCGGCTTAAAGACCGGCAGGAAGCGAAAGGCCTGGTGCAGACGGGAGCGGGTGGCGTTCCGCACCCATTCATCAAGTGCCCCAGGGGCCAGGTCTTGGAAAGGGGCGTGGAGAGTAATGCGGCGGCCGGCTGATTTAAAGGCCCTGGCAATTTGCTGAAAGGTGCCCTTGGGATAATAAGCCATACTGAAGGCGTCCAGGCCGATTTCTGGATTAAGCCCCCCCTCCAGGAATTTGGGCAGATAGCTATCCGCTAAAAAGCTGAAAGGGATATTGACCTGGACGCGGCGGACCAGGGCCTCCGGGGTAATCTTCACCACCAGGTGTCCTTAATCAAGAGTGCTGCACCAGCTCCAGGAGCAGCCCGAAGGTGGCTTTGGGATGGATGAAGGCCACCCGCGTGCCGTGGGCGCCCTCCCGGGGGGTCTCATCGATGAGGCGCACTCCGGCGGCCTTCAATTCCGCCACCGCGGCGTCAATATCCTCCACTTCCAGGGCCAGGTGGTGGAAGCCTTCCCCCCGGGTTTCCAGAAACTTGGCCACCGGGCTGTCCGGGGCGGTGGGCAGGAGCAACTCCAGGTTCGACTCCCCCACCTTGATGAAGCTCACCTTCACCTTCTGGGTTTCCACCACCTCTTCGCCCTTCAAGGCTAAATTAAGGTGCTCTCCATAGAGCTTTTTAGCGGGGGCCAGGTCTTTAACGGCAATGCCTAAATGGGAAATACGCTTGATTTTCATGGAGATACCTCCTCAATGAACTTAGACCGCTGCCGGTCGTGAAACTCTGCTTGCTCTTAACCCCAGCCATTATATATGATGGAAAAAACCAGGGAAAGCCTGGGGGGAGATTTCTTCCGGCCCTTAAAAGAAAAGCCGATTATTCCCTTTGCTCCGCAAAGAGAATAATGTTTTTCAAGTGGGGGGAGGGCCAGGGACCTCAGGTCCCTGCCCTCCCCCCACGCCCCTCTCCAACCCGCTTAAGGGGGTGGTTGGAGCCGGAGCCTTGGGCTCCGGTCCCAATAAACCTTTAAAACCTCTTAAGGGATTGGGGGGGAAAATAGAAAATAACCCTTTTTAGGCTTAATTAAGTCAAATTCTGAGCAAACACTAGAAGAACCAGATCGGAAACTTATTGATGGACCCGGGAGAGGCGTTTCGGCAAGTAGCGGCGCGGCTGAATAACATGCGCCAGGAGATGATCGACTTACAAAGGGAGCTGGTCTCCCGGATGGCGGTGGGCCCGGACCAGGGCGGGCCGGGGGAGGGGGCCAAGGCGGCTTATCTCGCCGAGCTGCTGACAAGTTGGGGCCTTAAGGTGGATAATTACCCGGCCCCGGACTCCCGGGTGGCCGAGGGCGAGCGCCCCAATCTGGTGGCCCGGCTTCCCGGCAAAAAGAAGGACCAGGTCTGGGTCTTGAGCCACCTGGACGTGGTGCCTCCCGGAGACGAGAGCCTCTGGGACTCCGACCCCTATACTCTAAGGGTGGACGGAGACCGCCTTTATGGCCGGGGCACCGAGGACAACCACCACGGCATCGTCACCTCCCTGATGGCGGTAAAAGCTTTGTTGGAGTTGAATCTCACCCCGAACCGCACCGTGGCCCTGGCCCTGGTCTCCGACGAAGAGACCGGCAGCCGGAAAGGGCTGGCCCACCTGTTAAGGGAGCAGGGGAGGCTTTTTTCGCCCCAGGACCTGATTATTGTGCCCGATGCCGGCAGCCCCGACGGCACCCTCATCGAAGTGGCGGAGAAAAGCATTCTCTGGCTCCGCCTGGAACTGCTGGGCAAGCAAACCCACGCCAGCCGCCCGGAATTGGGGCGCAATACTTTGCGGGCCACCGCGCATGTGATTGTGGCCCTGGAGGCCCTGGCCCGGGAATTTTCCCGGCGGAGCCCCCTTTTCCAGCCCCCGGAGAGCACCTTTGAGCCGACCCAAAAAGAAGCCAACGTCACCAATATCAATACTATTCCCGGCCGGGACGTGTTTTATCTGGATTGCCGGGTGCTGCCGGAGTATGATCTGGCGAAAGTAAAGGAACGGGTCCAGGTTCTGGGAACCGAGGTGGCGGAGCGCTTCGGGGTGACCTTGACCGTGGCCCCGGTGCAGGAGCTGCCCAGCGCGCCCGGCACTTCCCCGGAAGCCCCGGTGGTCCGGGCCTTACAGCGGGCCATTCGGGAAGTCTATGGCAGAGAGGGCAAACCCCAGGGTATCGGGGGCGGCACGGTGGCCGCGTTTTTCCGCCAACAGGGGTTGCCCGCGGCCGTGTGGATGACCGTAAACCATACTGCCCACCAACCCAACGAATTCTGTACGCTGACTAACCTGGTAGGCGACGCTCAAGTCCTGGCCCACGTGTTTTTGCTGGAGGATTAAATGATTTTGAGGGGAGGGTGGGGGAACTGTGTTCCCCCAGCCCTACCCTTAAAACTACTTCTCAAATTTGTCCCAGAAGGGGCGGTCCTGGCGGAATTGCCAGTTATCTTCGTCGGCGATTAGGTAATTTTCCAGGTCTTCCGCCAGCATTTCGGCCCATTCTTCCATGGCGTCGGTGGGATCGGTGGACCCCAGCCAGGGGCGCATCGAGAATTCCTCGGCAAAGCCCCAATGGCGCAGCAGTTCCCGGGGGTGGTCGTCCAGCACCAGGTAGGACTGGAAGCCGTCATGGTAACGGATTACAACGGGGGCGGCCATTGTCTTCGCTCCTTGGGTCAAGGTTTTATTTTTATTATGATAAATGGCGGGGATTTGCAACTCTTATGAAAATATCCTTTTGGTCTCAGCCAAGATGGGCCGGCGCAAGAGTTAAGGGCCGGCAAGGGTTGCTCTTGGCCGTGTTTCTCACCGTCCTGGGGTTGACTGCAGCTTGTGGCCAGATCCGGCCCCTCCCCTCTTCCTGGGACCCGGAGGCCTATACTCCCATCACCTACGCGCAGTTGTTGGACCTGCGCGCCGCCGGTCTCACTTCCGGCCAAAAGGTGAAGGTGCCGGTATATTTCTGGCAATTCCTGATCTATGACCCGGCTCTAGTGCAGAACTATATCACCCTGGCCCGCCATCCCATCGACTGGTATCGACTGCCCTGGTTTGCCACTTACGGCACCCCGGACATGAAGGGATATTTTGATCGCCTGGTAATGACCGAGGAACAGCAAGAGTCGTATCGGTTGAAACGTTTGGAGCACCTCCTGGTCTATGGCGAACTGGCCTATATGGGGCTCGACCTGCTCTATCTGCAGGTGCATCATATCGAGAGAATAACGGAGGATTAGGTGGGCTTAAAGGGGTGTCGTCCCTGGTAGAAAGTCCGGGCGTGCCCTTAAAGAAAGCCGGCCAAGAGAACTTGAGGGAGTTGGGCGGATCGCCTGGCCGGAAGCCTGAAGGGCTGACATGAATTTATTGGACCTGGGCATACTGGTGCTTCTGGCATTGATTACCGTCAGGGGCTATTACCGCGGTCTGTTTCAGGAATTGTCGGTTTTGGCCGGAGTAGTGGGCGGCCTGTTGGCCGCGGCCCATACCTATTTACTGGTGGCGGCCAGGTTACAGCCCTGGATTAAGAATCCCACCTATGCCCGGATTCTGGCCTTTATCCTGGTTCTGGTGGGGGTCTATTGGTTCGCCAGAATTCTGGGCTACTTGCTCCAGCGGATTTTATATCATCTCTATTTAGACCTCTTCGACCGCTTACTGGGAGCTTTCTTTGCCCTGGTGAAAGGGGCTTTGCTCCTGGGGTTTGCCTTGATGCTGTTGGGGGTGGTTCTGCCCCGCAGTTCCCAATTGATTAAGGAATCCCGTACCTGCCCCATCCTGATGGATATTGCCCGCCAGGCTCTGGGGATGCTGCCCCCGGAGTTTAGACAGCGTTTGGAGGAAATTCTCCGCAAAATACCCAAGTCGAAGCAAAACCAGCAAGCCGGGCTGCCGGGAATACCATTACCACAAGGACCATGCTGATGTCCGAACCAAAACCTGGGATCGACCAGGCGGTGTCTGAATTTATGGCAATCGTCCGGCGTCTCCGGGGGCCAGGGGGTTGTCCCTGGGACGCCCGGCAAACCCCGGAGACCATCAAGACCTATGTATTGGAAGAGGCGTATGAATTGATCGAGGCCTTAGACAGTCAAGACCCGGCCAAGATCAGGGAGGAGCTAGGGGACCTTTTCCTGCACCTGGTATTTTTAAGCGACCTTTATCAGGAAAGGGGGCTTTTTTCCTTTGAAGAAGTGGTCCGGGGGATCAGCGCCAAGATGGTGCACCGCCATCCCCATGTTTTCGGGGGAGAAAAGGCGGAGACCCCGGGGGAGTTGCGCCAAATCTGGCGACAGGCCAAGGCCCAGGAGGGCAAGGAAGTATCCGGCAGTTCCTTGGGAAAAGTCTCCCCGGCCTTACCGGCCCTGGCCCAGGCCCAGCGGCTGGGGGAGGCCGCGGCCCGCCTGGGCTTCGACTGGCCCCATGTAGCCGGGGCCTTGGAGAAGGTGGAAGAAGAATGGCAGGAGTTCCGACTGGCCTTGGAGACGGCGCCGGAATCCGCCCAGGAGGAGGAGTTGGGCGACCTGCTCTTCGCCCTGGTCAACGTGGCCCGTTTTCTGAATATCGATTCGGAAGGGGCTCTTAGGCGCACCATCTATAAGTTCATCAAACGCCTGCACGTGGTGGAGCGCACTCTGGCCAAAGAAGGCAAAACCATGGAAAGCGCCACCCTGGAAGAAATGGATGCCATCTGGGAGCAGGCCAAAAAAGCCAAGTCCGGTTCATTCTAAAGAAGAGATCGATCCCTGGGCCTCGGTTTCTGCTCGAATTCCCTGCCAGGGGACCGGGTGAGAGGTCCCCCGTGGTGACGGCCAAGAAATTAATTCCCTTCTTAAAAAGGATGTTAAGGTTTCCAGGAATTACCCGGCAGGGCCTCCGCCGACCATCCCGGCAAACCAGCTTTAGGCAACTCCGGCTTGCCAAGGCCTGGGAGTAATGATAGATTGTTTAAGGGTTTACGTCTGTTATTCAAGGTTTGAAGCATATTATGAAAAGCAGCCGGGCTTTAGGGGCCATCTCCCTGCCGTTGGTAATTTTACTGATTTTCAGCACCGCCCTGCTCCTCTCCCTTCTGTTCTTTTCCTTTTGGCAGAGACTGAGCCACAAGGTGGAGACCATTCTCCGGGATCAATTCAACCAACAACAGTTGATGTTGGCTCGAAAAATCGCCGACAACGTGGAGGCCTACTTCGATTATCTGGAAAATGAGCTGTTGGCCTTTCCTTACCGGTTTCAGTCCATTAATCCAAAGGATCCGGCTTTCGAAGCTTATATGGCGGCGCGCTTTAAAGATATGCGCCCCTTGGGCATTCTGGCCATCCGCCGCTATAACCGAGACGGGCTGTTAGTGCAGGCCTGGGGCCAGCCGGCCACTCCGGCCGTGAGCCTCCCGCCTCTGTTCCGCAAGTGGGCGCAAGACCCGAATAATCGTCATCACCTACTTTTGGGCAAGACCGACCGCGGCACGGAGCCCCCCTGGCAGGGTTGCCTGGTGATGCCTTTTCTCACCCAGCTTTATCCCTCCCTTGATGCCTCACAACCCTCGGGAGCCTTGGAACTGCTGATCGATCCCTTCTTTATTTGTGGCCGCGCCACCGCGGGAGTCCGCTCCGGGGAGACGGGTTATGCCTGGATCATCGACCAGAAAGAAATTATCCTGGCTCATTATGATAGGGAGTTCATCGGCCAAGAGGCCATGCCGGCTCGCTTGGCCCGTAATCCCAAGATAGTCTTTCGGGGTCTTAAGGAGATTCACGCCCTTCTCCTCTCGGGCCATGAAGGAATGGGGGAATATGAATCCGGCTGGCACCGGCAAAGGCTGGGGCCTACCCCCAAACTGGTGGGTTATACTACTATCCGTTTTGACCGGGGGTTGGTCAGGAACGTTACGGAAGTGGTGGACCCGGCCCATAATCTTTGGGGGGTGGCGGTGGTGGCCCCGGTAGCCGAGGTCTCCGGGAACGTAAGGGCGGTGCTGCATCAGGCCCTCTTCCTGGTGGGGCTGTTCTTCCTGGTGGTATTGCTGGCTGGGGGAGGATTAATCGGCGCCGCCCTGGTCTGGAACCGCTCCTTAAGCCGGGAGGTGGAGCTCAAGACCAAGGAGCTGGTAGAGTCCCAAAAGCTCCTGTTGCGTTCGGAAAGATTCGCGGCCATCGGGGAAGCCGCGTCTTATGTGAGTCATGAAATCAAGAATCCCCTGATGGTCATCGGCGGACTGGCCCGGCAGGTGGAACGCCACCTGGAAGCCGACCCGGCTTCCCAGGAAAAGCTGCAAATCATTCAGACCGAAGTCCGCCGCCTGGAGAATTTTTTGGGAGATCTGCGGGATTTTACCCGCCCCGCCTTACCCGTCAAAGAAAGGGTGGACCTGAACCAGGTGATTAAAGAAGTGGAAACCCTGATGCAGGAAGAAATCCGCCATAAAGGGGTGAGTTTAATCGACCGGCTGGCTCCCCAATTGCCCTTGGTAGAAGCAGATCCCAATCAGATAAAGCAGGTCTTGTTAAATCTTCTGAAAAATTCCCTGGAGGCCATGGATTCGGGTGGAGAAATTGCTCTGGCCAGCGGTGTGGACGCCAAGCAGGTCTGGTTTGCGGTAAAAGATACCGGGGGCGGCATGCCCCCCGAAGTATTGGAGAAGATCTTTAATCCCTTTTTTACCACCAAAGAGAAAGGCACGGGATTGGGACTGGCGGTGATCCATAAGATCATCACCGATCACCAGGGAACCATCTCGGTGGAAAGCAGTCCGGAGAAGGGCACTAGTTTCCTGGTAAAATTACCAGCATCCGGGTGACGCCTTCATGGCTGGGCCTTTAAGACTGAATTCCTCTCCTGAAGAAAAGAAACGCCGCCGGGAAAGAATCCTGATCGCCCTCATCCTCTGCCTGGTGGTGACCCTCACCTCCCTGGAAATCTATCTGCTGCGCCGGGGGGGGTATCCTCTGACCGGCAGCCTGCTGGCCTTCGGGCTGCTGAATCTGAATGCCATCCTCTTTTTGCTCCTCACCTTTCTCATTTTCCGTAACCTGGCCAAGTTATTCCTAGAAAGACGCCGCAAGGTCTTCGGCTCCCGCTTAAGGACCCGTCTGGTCCTCACCTTCATCAGCCTGGCCCTCTTGCCCACCCTGTTCATGTTCTTCATCGCCTGGCAATTGATCTCCACCCGGGTGGATTATCAACGGGATAACCGGCTGGAGGAAGCTTTGGAGATGAATCTGACCTTGGGTCGGGACGTCTCCCAGAGCCAGGAGGATAAATTGCGGGCTTGCGGCCGCCTTTTCGGCCGGGAGCTTAGGGAGGCCGGGCAATGGTCCCAGGACCCTTCCAAGGCTTTGGTGACGCTGCTCTCCAGGTGGCGCGAGTCCTACGGGTTAACCGGAGTGGAGATGCTGGATGCCGCCGGGGCTCCTTTGGCAGCCAGTTACGACCCCTCCCGGCAAAAATTTCCGGCAGTATCCCTGCCCGCCTGGGGGCCGGGCCGAGAAGCCCAGGAGACCTTCCAACGCCAGGCCGTCCCGGGGGGAGGCCTGTTAAGTCTGATTATTCCCCTGGCCCATCTCCCGGACCAGCCCCAGAGTTATTTGGTCCTGCGCCAGTTTACCCCCCGGTCCCTGTTGTCCCAGATCAAGGGGGCCGAGCGCCGTCTGGAAGAGTTTCAGCAGATGCAGCTCCTGATCCGCCCGGTTCGGGTGAGCCATTACCTGGCCCTGGTGATCGTCACCCTTCTCGCCCTCACCTCCGCCATCTGGCTGGCCTTTTATATGGCCCGGGAGATTACTACGCCAGTGCGCCAACTGGCGGAAGGCACCTTGAAGGTGGCCGGGGGTGACTATGATTTTCACATCGATCAGGAGGGCAAAGACGAAATCGGCTTTCTGGTCCAATCCTTTAACAAGATGACCCTGGACCTGCAACAGAGCCGGGCTCAACTGGCCGCCGCCTACGAGCAGTTGCGCCAGTCCCATGCCGAACTGGAGGCCAGCAAGCGCCACATGGAAATTTTGCTGCGGAACGTGGCCGCGGGGGTGATCGGCCTGGATACTCAGGGACGGGTGACCTCCATCAACGATTCCGCCGCGCAGATGCTGAACCTGGGACGGGAAGAGGTGCTGGGGCAGGACGGCCGCTCTTTGATCCCGCCAGGGGAATACAGCCGCCTGGCGGATTTGGTCAGTGAGGCCCGACGGGACCGGGGCACGGTGGAGCGCCCTTTCCATCTGGCCCTGCCGGACCGCACCCTGTACTTGCTGGTCAAAGCCACGGTGCTCAAAGATGAGACCGGCCAGGACCTGGGAGTGGTTATGGTCTTTGAAGATTTAACCGAACTGGAGCGGGCCCAGCGCCAGGCGGCCTGGCGGGAGGTGGCCCGGCGCATCGCCCACGAAGTCAAAAATCCCCTCACCCCCATCAAATTAGCGGCCCAGCGCCTTCGGCGCCGCTACCTGGACAAATTCGCCGACGACGGCAAAATCTTCGATGAATGCACCCAGATCATCAGCGACCAGGCGGATGAAATCAAAAACCTGGTGAACGAGTTCTCCCACTTCGCCCGCTTGCCCCATCTGAACCTGTCCCTCCAGGACCTGAACGCCCTGATTCAAGAAACCCTGCCCCTTTATCAGGAGCTGCAAAGCCAGATCACCCTGACCTTTCATCCTGATCCCCATCTGCCCCCCCTCCTCCTGGACCGGGAGCAGATCAAACGGATGCTCCTGAACCTGGTGGATAACGCCCTGGCCTCCATCCCCGGGTCCGGCAGCATCATCCTGTCCACCGAGGAAGAGGGCGAGGCCCAGTGGGTGAGGCTGATCGTCGCCGACACCGGCAGCGGCATCCCCGAGCCGGACAAGGCGCGCATCTTTGAGCCTTATTTTTCCACCAAGCGGGGGGGCACCGGTCTGGGACTGGCCATCGTCCAGTCCATTGTTATGGATCACCAGGGACATATCCACGTGGAAGACAACCAACCCCAAGGAACCAGATTCATTATTGACCTGCCTGTGCGCCGGGAGCCCTATGCCGGGAACCATCCTAGTAGTTGACGACGAGCCCCAGATTCTCCAGACGGTGGCCGGCATCCTCGCGGATGAAGGCTTCGAGGTGCTCACCGCGCCGGAAGGGGAGTCGGCCCTGAAGCTGGTGGCGGCCGGGCCGCCGGATTTAGTCCTCCTGGATATCGCCCTGCCGGGGCGGGACGGTCTTGCCGTCCTGCAAGAGCTGAAACGGCAATACGCCGCCCTGCCGGTGGTCATGATCTCCGCCTACGGTTCGGTGGAGAACGCGGTGAAGGCCACCCGGCTGGGGGCTTATGATTTCATCGAGAAGCCCCCCCACGCCGACAAGATTCTCCTCACCGTGCGCAACGCCCTGGAGATGGCCCGGCTCACCGAAGAGAATCTGCGCCTCCGGCAACAGGCGGCCCCCTCCCGGGAGATCATCGGCCAGAGTGAAGCCATCAGCCAGTTGCGGGAAAAGCTGCGCCTGGTGGCCCCTACCCAGGCTTCGGTATTGATCTCCGGGGAAAACGGCACCGGCAAGGAGTTGGTGGCCCGGGCCTTGCACTTCTTGAGCCGCCGGGCCCACCGGCCTTTTGTGGAAGTGAACTGCGCCGCCATTCCCGAGGACTTGATCGAAAGCGAACTCTTCGGCCACGAGAAGGGGGCCTTTACCGGGGCCACCAGCCGGCGCCAGGGGAAATTCGACCAGGCCCACGAAGGCACCCTGTTTTTGGACGAAATCGGGGACATGAGCCTGAAGACCCAGTCCAAAATTCTGCGGATCCTGGAAGAGAAGAGGTTCGAGCGGGTGGGGGGCAGCCGCCCCATTCAGGTGGACGTGCGCATCGTCGCCGCCACCAACAAAAACCTGGAGGAAGAGATCGCCCGGGGCGCGTTCCGGGAAGACCTCTACCACCGCATCAACGTCATTCCCCTGTTTGTGCCGCCCCTGAGGGAACGCCGGCAGGACATTCCCCTCCTGGCCCAGTATTTTCTCCAGGAACTGGCCCGGGAAAACGAAACCCTGCCCAAGACCTTAAGCCCTGAGGCCCTGGAGGCCCTCAGCGCCAGACCCTGGCCGGGAAACGTCCGGGAACTGAAAAACTTCATCTGGCGCCTGGCCATCCTCGCCCCCGGCCCCAATATCGAACTGCCGGACCTGACCCTGGCGGCCCCCAACCCCGAGACCGCCCCCCAGGATCTAGAGACATTGCTCCACGAGCCCTCCTTCCGGGAAGCCCGGGCCCGGTTTGAAAAAGAGTTTCTGGCCCGGAAACTGGCGGAATACGGCGGCAACGTCAGCCTCACCGCGGACCACATCGGCCTGGAACGCTCCCACCTCTACCGTAAACTCCGCACCTACGGCCTGGAGATAGGGAAGGAAGAGTAGAGTTGAGGGTGAGATTTTGGGGGAGGGGGCTAAGGGCCAGTGGACCCTTACTCCCTCCCCTAAACACCCACCCCCGATCCCTTAAGGGGGAGAATAAACAGGGAAAGGCAGGGCCTGTGGCCCTGCCTTTCCCCTTTTTCCCTCCGCGGGTTGGGAGGGGGTGTGGGGGGAGGGCAGGGGCCTCAGGTGCCGGGGCCACCCCCCACCGACTCAGGTCCCTGGCCCTCCCCCCACATCATCACCCCCTCAAATCTGCGCGCCTACCTCCGCCAGGGTTTGGAAGTAGATGCGGCGGATACGGCTCAGGCGTTTTTGGAAGCACAGGCCCAGTTGGATGCAGGCGTTATAGAAGGATTCCCGGCTGAATTCCAGGGTCAGCAGGCGGGGGATGGTTTGCTCGGTAAATTCGTGGTGCAGGTCTTTAAACTTCTGGCGGGCTTCTTCCAGTCCTTCCCAGAAAGGCAGCAGCACCAGGTCCGCCTTTTCCTGGAGCCGGGCGATTTCGGTGCGTACCGCGGAAAGAGGCTCGCCCTTGGCCTCTTCCGGCAGGGATTCCTGGACCACTTCCACTCCCAGGCGTTCTAAAAAGCGCAGGAGGAATTCCCGGGTTTTATTCTCCCAGGAGCACAAGGCCCAGACATCCGCGGGGATGCCCACCCGGGAGGCGTGTTCTTTGCCCGGCAGCCATTGGCGCAGCTGCCGCACCCGGGAAAAAAGTTGCTCCTTGAGCTGCTGCACGTGATTGCTTTTGCCCCAGCGGGACTGCCACAAGAGAATGCGGCCATAGGCCTTCATCTTTACGTAGAACCAATCCCGGGCGATGATGCGTTGGAACACCGAGGGCCAGGAATAGAATTTCTTCATAGCCCGAATGGTTTCATATTGCAGTTCGTAAGGGGTCAATTGCCGGGGTTGAAATACGGTGAAATGGCCGTCATATTGGCTCCAATCCCGGCAAATAATGCGGTTTTGGGCCTCCATTTCCGCATAGAAATGCGTCCCCGGCACCGGGGTCAGGATGAGATATTGCAGGGAGTCCAGGTCCATCTGGCGGGAAAACTTGACGGTATCCCGGATCACCTGATAGTGGTCTTCTTCGGATCCGAAGACGAACATGCCGTGGACCTTGATGCCGTGGCTATGGAAGTTGACGATACATTCTTTAATCCCTTCCACGGTTTGGGACTTGTTATAGGCCTTTAAGGTGGCGGGGTTGATGGATTCCAGGCCCACGAACACCACGTAGCAGCCGCTCCGGGCCATCAGGGCCAGGAGTTCCCGGTCCTTGGCCGCCTCCACCCGCACCTGGGCGCTCCATTCGATCTTGATGTTTTCTCTTAAGATGCGCTCACATAGCTCCTTGATGCGCTCCCGGTTGGCGGTGAAATTGTCGTCGCAAAAGAAGATGTGCCGGGCGGCCTGGAAACCGTTTTGGCGGATCTCCTCCATGACCCGGTCCACGGAATTATAGCGGTATTTCCGGCCGAAGAGGAGGATCACCGAACAGAAGCGGCAGTTAAAGGGGCAGCCCCGGGAGGTGGCGATGGCGACAAAATTGCGCCGCTTGGCATTCCAGTTATGAATCAAACCATAGTCCGGGATGGGCAGGGTGTCCAGATCATCCACGAAAGGACGCCAGGGGTTTTTCCGGACCGATTCCCCTTCCCGATAGCACAGGTTGTTAATCGCGGCCAGGTCCCCCCCATCCTGCAAGCTGGCCACCAATTCCGACAGAGCCGCATCCCCTTCCCCGCAGATGACGTAATCGGCATGGCCCAGGCCCTCCTCGGGCAGAAAACTGGGATGGGCTCCCCCCAAGACTACGGGCAGCCCTTGCTGGCGATAGAAATCGGCCAGTTCGTAAGCCCGGGGAATAGTGGAGGAGATGCTGGAGATGCCCACCAGGTCCGGCTTAAAATCCAGGTGGCGATAATCCGGGGTGGCGATCTCCTCGATGACCACCTTAACCTCCACCCCTTGCTCCTTTAAGATAGTCCCTAACAGCACCGTTCCCAAGCGGGGAATGGCCACCCGGCTGAAGATGTGGGGGCGGGGGGCCCGGGGCTCGATAAACAAGACCTTTTTGATGGGGCGTCCCATGGGAGCCTCCTTTAAAAACCCTTCCCTCTAGGTTTAACTAAAGTAAGGGCATGGTAAGAGTTATTCTGAATGTAAGAAATGGCCCGGGTATTGTCAAATAGTAATCTGACCGTTTCCGGCCAGGTGACGGATTTAACCGAGAATAAATACTAAGGGAACAAACCTCTAATCAAACCTGTCCATTTAGAAGCTAGAGTTTAAAGAGAGAAGCCTGGCTAGGTTCAGCCAGGCACGGGAAAAAATATATTTGGATTTCCCGGTCCCGCCAGGCTAACAGAAGCCGGGGCCGGAGAAAATTACTCTTAACCAGACGCCTTCAGGCCCTGGGTGGGGGAGAAACTCCCCGGGCGTTAGAAAAAAATTGAAGCAGATTCCCAGGCCCAAGCCCTGAGAATCTGCTTCCGATCTCTCGCCAGGAATGTAACGTACGTAAGCTCGCCGCTTAAACGCAACCGGTGGGCTTGGGCAGGCCCGCCATCTTACAGGCACCTTTACCGGGGCCGGAAGGAAACAGCTCATAGATGTACTTGAGTTTGAACCCGGTCACCTTGGAGAGGATGCGCACCATGGGGGCAATGCCGTTCTTCTTGAAATAGTCCTGGAGCATGTTGATCACTTTCCAGTGATCCTCTTTGAGCTCCGTAATGCCCTCCAGTTCTTTCACATAATCCACCCATTCCGGACCCCACTCGTCCAAGTTGGCCAGGAAGCCGTCCTCATCGACCTCGAAGGATTTTCCACTATGTTCCACTACGGCCATATTGCTTTCTCCTCCTTAAAAAGGTTTGCTGCCATTTTTACTCAAAGCTATGCCATTGTGAAAATTTTGTCAAGCATTAAATATTTTCCTGACCAGGGTCTTTCGGGGGATTAAGTCACCGGCCCGACTAGCTCCAAAAGATGGACTACCCGCAAATTATCCGCCGTCTGCCGTAATTGCACCAGGCAGCCGGTGCAGGAGGTGGCCAGGATTTGGGCGCCCTTTTGCCTGTGGGCCTGAGTGCGGGCCGCGCCCAAACCCCGGGAAATCTCGGGATACAAGACCCCAAAAGCTCCTCCCTGGCCGCAGCAGACCAATTCCCGGGGCTGGGGCGCCTCCCTGCCCGTGGCCGCGGCCAGGAGTTCCCGGGGTTCCTGGATGATCCCCTGACCCCGGTGCAGGTGACAGGGATCATGAAAGGCCACCTCTGCGGGCAACTGGCGTAAATCAGGACGATATCCGGCTACTTGCACTAAAAATTCGCTGGCCTCCTTGACCTTGGCGGCCAGGGAGGCTCCGGCCCGGGCCTCCGGGGTTCCGTCCAGCAGGACCCCCAGGCGTTTTAACTGATAGCTGCAAGAAGCGCAGGCGGTGACCACAAAATCCACCGGCAGGGCGGCAAATTCTTGCACCATTTGCCTCCCTTGGGTCCGGGCCAGGTCCCGTTCCCCGACGCTCTCGGACAAAAGCCCGCAACAGCCCTGGTCCGGGGGGATTACCACTTCAATCCCCAGATGTTGGCAAATGGCCAAAAAAGCCTGGCCGGCCCGGGGAAAAAAGGCTTCGATGCCGCAGCCCACGAAAAAAGCGATCTTTACCTTACCCCGACCCGGCAGGTGGCGAGGCGCTTGGGACCGGAAGGGGACCGGGCTTAAGTCCGGGAGCCCCTGAAGCCCCCAAGCCAGATGGGGCCACAGACGGTAAGCCAGGCCGCTTTCCCGCCCCACCCGGGACTTGAGGCGGTTGATGACCGGGGCCAGGGGCGCCAGGGCCGGGAGGAGGTGGGGGGACTGCCAGGCCAGATAGGCCAAAACTAAGGCAGGACTCCACTTCCAGCCCTCCCGGACCCGGAGTTCGGCCCGAGCCCCTTTGATCAGGTCCGGCACGGCCAATCCCACTGCACATTTTTCCGTGCAGGCGCCGCATAACAGGCAACACTCCAGCACCTCCCGCAGCCGCTCTTTAGAAGCCACCCCCCCGGCCTGGTAAAGGTCCCAGAGGTTGAGCTTGCCCCGGGCCACCACCGTCTCCCGTCCCAGCAGATCATAGAGGGGACAGACCGCCATACAAGCCCCGCAACGCACGCAGGCGGAGGAGGGGGAGGAAGAGGGAATATCGGCACTTAGGGGGTTAACCATTATCAATCGTTAATAGAATAGGTACTTCGCAGGCCAGGAGGAAAAATCTTCCCCGGATTCATGATATTATTCGGATCAAAGGCCTGCTTAAGCCGCTTTTGCAAGGCAATGGCCTCCTCCGAGAGCTCCATCCGAAGATAAGGGGCCTTGGTCAGCCCTATCCCATGCTCCCCGGATAAGGTGCCTTTAAGAGCGCGCACCAGTGTGAAAATATCCTTAACCGCCCGGGGGGCCGCCTGCCGCTCCCCTTCCACCCCCCGGTCATACATGACATTGATATGAATATTGCCGTCCCCGGCATGGCCAAAGCAGAGAATAGGCAGCAAACGGCGCCGGGAGATTTCCTGGACCCCGGCCACCAGCTTGGGGATGGCGCTCAAAGGCACGGCCACGTCCTCGCTGATTTTCTGGGGTTTGAGGCGGGCCGTGGCCGGGGAGACGGACCGCCGGGCCTGCCAGAGGCGCTCCGCCTCTTCCCGCTTCCGGGCGTGGATGACGGCGCGGGCCCCCTGCTCCCGGCAGAGGCGCACCATGCCCCCGGCTCGCTGGGCCACGTCCCGGGGGTGGCCCTCCACCGCCAGCAACAGCAGGGCCGCCACCCCGGCGGGCAGGGCAAAGGGCAACAGGTCCCGGACGCAGCTCAGGGTGGCCCCGTCCATGAACTCCAGGGCGGTGGGGGTGAGGCCGGCCCTTAAGATCTCACCCACGGCCAAAGTCGCCGCCTCCAGGGTGGCGAAGCCCGCGGCCAGGGTCTGCCGGGCCTCGGGTTGGGGCACCAGCCTGAGGATGATCTGGGTAATCACTCCCAAAGTGCCTTCGGAGCCTAAAAACAGCCGGGTCAGATCGTAGCCCACCACCCCCTTCATGGTGCGGGTGCCCGCGTCAATGATCTCCCCGGTGGGCAGGACCACCGTCAGGCCCAGGACGTAATCCCGGGTCACTCCGTATTGCACCGCCACCGCGCCCCCGGCGCATTCCGCCACGTTGCCGCCGATGGTGCAATAGTCGGCGCTCCCCGGGTCCGGCGGATAATAGAGGCCGTGGGCCGCCACTGCGGCCTTTAGTTTCCCTAAAATCACCCCGGGTTCCACCACCGCCACCAGGTCTTCGGGATTTATTTCCAAGATACGGTTCATGCGGGTGAGAACTAAAACCACCCCGCCAGCCACCGGCACCGCGCCGCCGCTCCTGCCGGTGCCGGCCCCCCGAGGCACCACCGGAAAGCCATAGCGATTGGCCCACTTTAAAATCCGGGAGATTTCTTCTGCGGATTCCGGAAAAACCACCAAGTCGGGCAGATGTTCCCGGTCCGTGGCGTCATAGGCATAGCACCAGCGCTCTTCCCGGGAGGTGAGCACGCGCTGCGCCCCCACCAGCCCGGTTATGTCCTGCACTACCGCGCCATCCATCACTGGCAATTGACCTGTTTCCGAATTTGCTTGAGTCCCAATCTTGTGATATAGTAACAGATAATCGCTACTTAACCAAGAGGCCAGGCCATGTTTGGATACAGTTGGGGAACCATTCTCATCATTCTGGTTATCGTGCTGCTACTCTTCGGCCCCAAGCGCTTACCGGAACTGGGGGAGAGCATCGGGCGGGCCATTCGCAGCTTTAAAAAAGCCCATGACGAGCCGGAGAGCCTGCCGCCCCAGGAGGAAACCACCGGGCCGACAACCTCTGCCACCGACACTGCCAAGAACGCCTGCCCCCAATGCCAGAAGGAAGTGCCCGGGGATTTTCCCTTCTGTCCCCATTGCGGCCACCGGCTTAAAGCCTGATTTAGCCGGGTGACATCTTGTTCGGAATTTCCTTTGAAGAACTGCTGGTCCTCTTAATCCTGGCCCTGATCCTCTTCGGCCCGGAAAAACTGCCGGAATATGGCGAAAAACTGGGCCGGCTGGTGGCTAAACTGCGTGAAGCCACCGCAGAGGCCACCCAACCCCTCCGGTCCGCCCGGCCACCCTACGAGCCCCCTCAATCGCCCCAAGAAGGCTTCTGCCCCCAATGCGGCCAAATCCTGGGCTATGACTTCACCTTCTGCCCCAAGTGCGGCCGCCGCCTCAAAGAAACCCCCGGCCCGGAGCAACCTTTGGTGTCTTGAAGGTGGTTTAGCCCCGTCTTACCCAGCCCTTCTCTTCCCCCGAAGGGGTTGGGGGAGGGGGCCAGGGGTCTGTGACCCCTGGCCCCCTCCCCCAAAATCTAAATTCCCGCTTCTCCCTCCCCGGCGCTTTTTATTGGCGGAGTGGGGATCGCTGTGATATTTTTTCTAGGTTTTTTTACGACTCTTTTCATCAGGTAATATTTCCTCATGTCAGAACTGCTAGCCGGTCAACCGGGGGAACGCCGTCTTTATCTGGGCAATGAGGCCATCGTCCGGGGTGCCCTGGAGGCCGGGGTGGCCCTGGTCTCCACCTATCCCGGCACCCCCGCCTCGGAGATCGGCGACCGGGCCTATGAAATCTCCCGGCTGACCGACCTTTACTTCGAATATTCGGTAAACGAAAAGGTGGCCCTGGAAGTGGCCGCCGGCGCCGCGGCCTCGGGCTGGCGCACCCTTTGCGCCATGAAACACGTGGGCCTGAACGTGGCCGCGGACACCCTCATGACCCTGGGTTACGTGGGGGTCAAGGGAGGCATGGTGATCGTCAGCGCCGACGACCCCTCCCTCTTTTCCAGCCAGAACGAACAGGACAACCGCTATTACGCCAAGATGGCGGGGCTCCCCATGCTGGAGCCGGCCTCCCCCCAGGAAGCCCAGGAGATGACCCGGGCCGCGTTTGACCTCTCGGAAGAGCTCAAGCTCCCGGTGATTCTCCGCACCACCACCCGCCTGAACCATACCCGGGGGCCGGTGACTTTGGCGACCCTGACCCCGGCGCCGGGGCGGGGCCATTTCACCAAGGACCCTTTCCACCAGGTGATGGTGCCCGCGGTGGCCCGGGAGGCCCACGCCCGGCTCCTTGATAAACAAGAGAAGGCCAGGGACAAGGCCGAGACTTCCCCCTTCAATCAAATCATGGGCGCCGGTCTCTGGGGCCTCGTTACCAGCGGCGTGGCCGCCAATTACGTGGCCGACGCCCTCCTGGAACTGGGGCTCCAAGACCGGGTGGCGGTCTTGAAACTGGGTTTCACCCACCCCCTGCCGACTCAACTCATCGGCGACTTTCTGGCCGCCCGGGAGCGGGTCCTGGTGGTGGAAGAATTAGAGCCATACCTGGAGGAAGGGCTGAAGGCCATCGCCCAGGCTCGGGGCCTGACCCTCCCCATCCAGGGAAAAGGGGAGGGCCTCTTTTCCCGGCTCTATGAATATCACCCGGCCCTGGTGCGCCAGACCATCGCGCGCTATTTCCGTGTGCCCTATGAATCCCCGATTCCCCCCGTCCCGGCCCAGCTTCTGGGGGAACCACTGCCGGACCGCCCCCCCAACCTCTGCCCCGGCTGCCCCCATCGGGCCATGTATTACGCGGTGAAGATCGCCCTCCGGGACCAGGGCGTGGCAGGCGTCTTCCCCACGGATATCGGCTGCTATACCCTGGGGCTGCTGCCCCCCCTGTCCATGGCCGACTATCTCGTCTGCATGGGATCCAGCATCAACACCGCCTGTGGCATCTCCCGGGCCACCGGCCAGAAGGTGGTGGCCTTTATCGGGGACTCCACCTTTTTCCACGCCGGTCTGCCGGGACTGGCCAACGCGGTGCATAACCGCCATGACTTTCTCCTGGTCATCCTGGACAACGGCACCACGGCCATGACCGGGCAACAGCCTCATCCCGGGGTGAGCCTCATTCCCCCCGGCTATCCGGGGGAACATATTCCCATCCCTCGGGTGGTCAAGGCCCTGGGAGTGGAAAAATTATGGGTGGTCAACCCTTTCAAATATAAGGAGAGCCTGGCGGCCACCAAGGAAGCCCTGGGCACCCCGGGGGTGCGGGTGCTCATCTCCCAGGCCCCCTGCCACCTCTATGTGCAGCGCCTCAAAGGCCGCAAAACCCAGGCCCGCTTCCAGGTGACCGGGGAATGCGGCGACTGCCGCCATTGCCTGGATTACTTCGGCTGCCCGGCCATGTACCTGAAACCGGAGGCAGGTGCCGGCCAAATGGCCATCGACCCGGACCTCTGCTCCGGCTGCGCCTTCTGCGTCCAATGGTGCGACTGCATCCGCCCGGTGAAGGGGGGAGGGTGATGAAGTGATTTTTTAGGGGAGGGCCGGGGGAGCAGTGGCTCCCCCGCCCTCCCCTCAAACTCCCCTCCCAACCCCCTTTAAGGGGTGGCCTGGGAAGGCGGG
>JBFLZI010000041.1:0-19355 GCA_040756315.1 Thermodesulfobacteriota bacterium
GGGGGCAGGGGTCTGCGACCCCTGGCCCCCTCCCCCAAAAGACTTCAGTCCGCCTCTTCCTCCTCCGCCGGGGGCGGAGGGGGCTCGGTCCGTTGGCCGGGGAAGCAGACTTCCAGGAGGCGCTTGGCCAGAGGGGCGGCGGCGGCGCCACCGCCGCCCCCGTGTTCCACCAGGACGGCCAGGGCCACCTGGGGGTCGGTCACCGGGGCATAGGCCACAAACCAGGCGTGGTTTTTGTATTTATCCGGGATTTTCCCGCCCATTTTTTCTTTATCCAGGGCCACAATCTGGGAGGTGCCGGTCTTGCCGGCCACTTCCACGTGGGGCAAGGAGGCGTTCCGGCCTGTGCCTTCGGCCACCACCCCCTGCAAGGCCTTTTGCACCAGGGCGACATTTTCCGGTTTGGCCCCCAGGGTCCCTTTCAGCACCGGCTTGGCCTGAAAGAGAATTTCTCCTGCCGGGCTCTCCACCTTTTCCACCAGGTGGGGCTCATAAAGGTTGCCGCCGTTGGCGATGGTGGCGGCCACCTGGGCCATTTGCAGCGGAGTGGCCAGATTGTAGCCCTGGCCGATGGAGACGGAGATGGTGTCCCCTTCCTGCCACCGGTGTTTGAAGCGGGCCAGTTTCCACTCGGAGGTGGCCACCAGGCCAGGCATCTCTTTATCCAGCTTCAGGCCGGTGGGCCGGCCCAGGCCGAAGCGCCGGCTCCATTTGGCGATGCGCTCGATGCCCAGGCGTTTCCCCAAGTTGTAGAAATAGACGTCGCAGGACTGCACCAGGCCCCGGTACAGGTCCACGCTGCCGTGCCCCCCTTTTTTCCAGCAACGGAACACATGGTTGCCCAAGGCGAAAGAGCCGCCGCAACTGATGGAGGCCTTGGGGTTGATAACGCCTTCTTCCAGGGCTGCCAGGGCCATGACGATCTTGAAGGTGGAGCCCGGGGGGTATTGGCCTTTCAAGACCCGGTTTTCCAGAGGATGCTCCTTATTCTGGCTCAGGGCCTGCCACTCCTTGGAACTGAGACGCCGGTCAAAGACATCCTGGGAGAAAGGCGGAGCTGAGGCCAGGGCCAGAATCTTGCCGTTTCTGGGGTCCAGGGCGACGATGGCTCCGGCCTTACCTTCGAGACAGGCCTCCGCCTCTTGTTGCAGCCGGAGGTCCAGGGTGAGGTAAACGTTGGCCCCGGGAGTGGGCAGTTGCCTCTCCAATTGTCCCAATTCCCGGCCATAAGCGTCCACCTCAATGCGCCGGTAGCCGCGCCCCCCCCGGAGGTGCTCCTCCCAGGCCAGTTCAATGCCGCAACGTCCCAGGTAATCTCCGATTTTGTGATGGGGGAAGCGGCCGCTTTTGAGCTGGCCATCGGTGATCTCCCCTAAATAGCCCAGGGCATGGCAGGCCAGGCTTTTATGAGGATATTCCCGTTTCGGTTGTATTTGAATCACCGTCCCGAGCAATTCCGCTTTAAAAGTCTCCACCAGCGCCATTTCTTCCCAGGAGAGATCGGCCATCAGGCGCACCGTCTGCATCCCGGCCTGGCGCGCTCCTTCCAGTTGCTGGGCCAGGGGTTGCGGCTCCAGCTTGAGGAGCGAAGCCAGACGCTTGGCCAGAAGGGGGATATCGGTTACATCTTCCAGGACCACGACCAGGTCAAAGCTGGGGCGGTTGCTCACCAGGACCGAGCCGTTTTTGTCCATAATCATGCCCCGCCAGGGGGGCAGATCCTGGTTGCGGAGGCGGTTATGTTCCGAACGCTCTTTAAGATCTTCCCCCTCCACCAACTGCAGAAACCAAAGGCGCAGAAAAAGCAGACCGAAGAGAAAGAGGATGACCAGGGCCATGGTGGAGAAAGTCCGGCGGGCCTGGTCCTGCTCCTCCGGAGACATGGACCCACTGATGGTCTCCCGTGAGAAGGAAGAGTCATAAGGGAGGAAGGATCGCCAACGGGCCATGGGGGCTGCTTCCTTAAAGCCTCTCTCTTAGAGTTCAGGTCATGGGCTGGGAGGGAGTCACCGGACTGCCGGCGCTCCCGCCCCAGCGACGCATAACCTTTTCCAAGCTGACAAACAGGGAAAACATCAGGGGAGCCAGGGCAGTGGTGCCAAAGATCTCCAGGCCCTGATAAGTCAGCCAATCCTCCGCCATGAAGCCCTGGGGCTCGATAATAAAGAGGATCAGACTTAAACCCAACCCCTGGAGGGTCAGGGCCCCCAGACAGGCCAAAATCTGTGGGCCGAGATGCTGCATGAGAAAGCGGCGGCGCGAAAACCTGGCCGCGCCCACCAGGATCAGGGAGCCGATAATATGCAACCCCAGGGGCGTAAGGGCGTAACTGTCCGCCAGCACTCCCATCACCGCGGCCAGGGCCAAGGCCAGGGGCAAAGGGTGTTTGAGGCCCACATAGAACACCAGCAGGTTTACCGGACTTAAGTGCACCTGGGGAAAGAGCACCAGGTTCTGGAAATAAAAAAGCCCTAAACCGATCAGGCTATAAAGAATCAGGGGAACGCTCATGACTCTAAGAAGGGGGCAGCAATTCCGCGGTCTTGACCACTAATACCTCTTCCAACGCCGATAAGTCCACCGCCGGGGTCACTTCGATCTCTTGAAAGACCCCCGGGGTCTTTTTATCCGCCCCGCTAACCCGGCCAAAGATCAGGCCCTGGGGAAAGACGCCGTTCAAACCGGAGGAGATCACCAGGTCACCTACCTGTACATCGGCCTTTTTGGGAACGTACTCCAGAGAGCAGCGGTTGGCCCCTTTGCCCTGGAGGATGCCCCGGACCCGGCTGCGTTGCACCAGGGCATCGGCACCGCTGTTCCGGTCCACGATGAGCATCACCTTGGCGTAACCGGGATAAGCCTCCACCACCCGCCCGGCAATACCCCTAGGGGCCACCACCGGCAGGCCCGGCTTTATCCCGCTGCTCCTGCCGTGATCCAGAATCACGCAACGGGACCACAGAGAGGGATCATAAGCGATGACCCGGGCGCTGGAGACGGGCAAAGCTACCTGCCTCCTCAGGTCCAGCAAGGCTTCCAGCCGCTGCAAGGCGGCCAGGGCTTCCTGGTGGGTGGCCTCTTTCTGTATAGCCTCGTCCAGACGGCGTTTCAGGACCTCATTCTCACGTTCCAATCCCACCAGATAAATATAACCGTACCAGAGTCGATTCAGGCTGCGACCTAGATAATGGATACCTTGCAGGCCGGGAGCGGTCACAGTAACTACCAGTCCCTCCATTGTTCTCAGGACCGTGGACCGCTTTAGACTCAGGGAGAGCAGAGCAAAGATTAACAGCAGGGCAGAGGCAAAAATAAGATGATTGCGGAATCTGGTTTTTTGCCGCACCTCCAGGCGCCTCAATCTACCATTACTTCTTTTAAGATGGGAAGATTATCCAAAGCCTTACCGGAACCCAGGACCACGGTGGCCAGGGGGTCTTCCGTGATCTTGATGGGCAAGCCGGTCTCTTGATGGAGCAGGACGTCCAGATTTTTGAGTAAGGCTCCCCCACCGGTGAGATAGATGCCCCGGTCCACAATATCCGCGGCCAACTCCGGGGGGGTCTGTTCCAGGGCGGTCTTTACCGTGGCCACAATGGTGTCGATCTGGTCCTGGATGGCCTGGCGAATCTCGTCGGAATTGATGACGATGATCTTGGGGATGCCGGTGACCATGTCCCGGCCTTTGACATCCATGGTTTCCATCTCCCCGGGATAGGCATTGCCGATGGTGGTCTTGATGATCTCCGCGGTGCGTTCGCCGATGGCCAGGTTATAGTTGCGTTTGATATACAGCAGGATGGCTTCGTCCATCTTGTCGCCGCCCACCCGGACCGATTTGGAATAGACGATGCCGGCTAAAGAGATGACCGCCACTTCCGTGGTGCCGCCGCCGATGTCCACCACCATGTTGCAGATGGGTTCGGTAATGGGCAGCCCGGCGCCGATGGCCGCGGCCATGGGTTCTTCAATGAGATAGACTTCCCGGGCGCCGGCGGACTCGGCCGACTCCCGGACCGCCCGCTTTTCCACCGGGGTGATGCCGGAGGGCACGCAGACAATGATGCGAGGCCGGATCAGGGAACGGCGGTTGTGCACCTTGCGGATAAAGTGGCGCAGCATGGCTTCGGTGATTTCAAAATCAGCGATCACCCCGTCTTTCATGGGGCGGATGGCGACGATGTTCCCCGGGGTGCGTCCCAGCATCATCTTGGCTTCCCGGCCCACGGCCAGTACCCGGTTGCGGTCCCGGGCGTCTTTCCGCACCGCCACCACCGAGGGTTCGCTCAGGACGATGCCTTTGCCTTTTACATAAACCAGGGTATTGGCCGTCCCCAGGTCAATAGCCAGGTCATTGGAAAACCATCCCAGGATGGGATCAAGAAACATATAAACAACTCCATAATTTTATTGAGAGAACCGGCAAACCCGGGACCGGCTTATCCGGGGGGCGCGGTTGGAACCCCTGTCCCTAGGACCAGGTGAGGAGGTCAGCATAACTCCCAATATATTTTGCCGATTTAGTTCAAAAATTCAACCTTTAAATTGTCGGGGGGATTTTCCCCTTAGGACCAGATTTCCGAAATTCGCTAACGTATTTATTAAAGGAGGGGAAATGTGATTTATCCCCCCCTCGCCCCAGCTCTCTCCTCCCGCCAACGGGGGTAGGGGGCAGGGGCGAGGGGGCCGAAAGAAAACTTTACCATCTTTATGAAACCAGGTACTTAGGGGGAAAATCCGGGGAGTCCCTTGACAAAGAAGGGGATAAATGCTTTATAAAAAGGTTGGAAATCTGTGGCGTTAAGGATGGACCCGGATGAAACGCACCTATCAGCCCAGTAATTTGCGCCGGTCCCGGACCCACGGCTTCTTAAGCCGCATGAGCACCCGGGCCGGCCGCCAAGTCTTAAAACGTCGTCGGGCCAAAGGACGGAAACGTCTCACGGTTTAAAACAGGGAGCCTCTCTGAGCCATACCTCGTTAGGGTCCAGCCCGGCCCCTGCCCCCGGTGCCGCCCGCCGCCAAGGGAAAGCCCGTTTCACCAAGGCAGATCGGCTTCGCCGTCGGCAAGAATTTCTCCAGGCCCAGGCCCGGGGTAAGCGGCTTTCTACCCCTCATTTCCGCGTCTGCCTGGCAGAGGGAACCGGCGAGCGCCCCCGCCTGGGATTGGTGGTGAGCCGCCGGGTAGGCCGGGCCGTCCGGCGCAACCGGGTGAAACGGCTGCTCCGGGAGTTTTTCCGGCGGCATAAATCCGCCTTACCCCCGGGAGACATCGTCATCATGGTCAACAAAGGGGCCTCGGCGTTAAACTATCAGCAGGTGGTGGCAGAGTTGGCCCCGGTCCTGCTTCCTCAAGCCGGGCGGTAAATTTATGGTTAAACTAGTGGTTTTACTGATCAGGGCCTATCAATTGCTGGTCTCCCCCCTGATGCCGAATTGCTGCCGGTTTTCTCCCAGTTGCTCCCATTATGCCCAGGAAGCCTTTGAGCGTCACGGCTTCTGGCAGGGCCTGAATCTGAGTTTGCGGCGGCTGGGCCGCTGCCATCCCTTCCAGGCCGGGGGCTGGGACCCGGTGCCCTGAGGAGTTTTCTATGGAAAAACGGGCCTTGCTCGCCCTGGCTTTAAGTCTAGCGGTCTTCCTGATCTTTGCGTATATGGGCCAGTGGGGCCGGCAGGCGCCGCCCCCGGAAACTCCGGCGGCCAAGCCGGGTCAGCCTGAGGCGCCGCCGGCGCCGCCAGCCGAAACCGCGCCCCCGCCCCGGGCCGAAGTCCCCCCCAGTCCCCCCGTCCTGCCTCGACCCGGCCGCCCCGTAAAAGAGGTGGTGGTGGAAACTCCTCTGTTCCAGGCGGTATTTACGGAGTCGGGGGGCTGCCTCAAGAGCCTGCAACTGAAAAATTATCGGCAAAGCCTGCCCTTTCAGTCTTTGTACAGCTTCAGCCTGGGGCCGGTGGGCTTTGACGTGGAACATTACCAAGACCCCGAAAAGACCGGGACCCGGCCCAAAGAACTGGTCTATCCCGGCAAAGGCCAGGAACTGCCCCTGAGCCTGGGTTGGGAAGGGAAAAATCTCTCCCTGTCTCCTTCCCTGCCCTACGCCGCCAGCCAGCAGAAGCTGATCCTCAAGTCCGGTCAGTCCGGCGCCTTGCAGTTCCAGGCCCGCAGCCCCGAAGGCGTCCTGATCAGCAAAATTTATAAATTCAAGGGCGACAGCTATGGCTTCGATCTAGAGGTAAAAGTGGCCAACCGTACCGCCCAGACCCTGGAAGGCCAGCTGGACCTGGCCCTCACCGCCAATTATGCCGGCACCGAAGCCGCCCAGGGCGGTACCTGGGGGTTCCACGGCTCCATCAACCGGAGCCTGGAGACCATCGCCGCCGGCAAGCTCAAAAAACTGAAAACTTTCTCCGGCAAGATTGATTGGGCCGGCCTGGACGAGGGTTATTTTCTTTCGGCCCTGGTTCCCCTGACGGCCCCCAAGGCCGTCCTGACCGTCAACGAAGCCCCGGCCGACTTTCTGACCGTCACCTTGAGAAACCCGGAGACCGTGGCCCCGGGCCAGGAATCCCAGGCGGCCTTCACCGTTTATTTCGGCCCCAAGGACTTAAAGGACTTGAAGGCGGTGAACCTGGGATTGGAGCGGGCGGTGGATTTCGGCTGGTTCGATTTTCTGGCCAAACCCTTCCTCTATTTTCTCAAATTTTTGGACGGCTATGTGCACAACTATGGCTGGGCCATCGTCATCCTTACCTTTATCACCCGGTTGGTCTTCTGGTACCCCAACCATAAGAGCTATGTGTCCATGAAAACCATGCAGAAGATCCAACCCAAGGTGGCCAAAATCCGAGAGAAATACAAAGACGACCGGGAGGCCATGAATAAGGAGCTGATGGCCTTGTATCGCACCTTTAAGGTCAACCCGGTGGCCGGTTGTCTGCCCATGGCCCTACAATTGCCGGTTTTCATCGCCCTGTATAACGTTCTCAGCTATGCCATCGAGCTGCGCCACGCCTCCTTTATCCCCACCCTGCCGTTCACGCAAATCGTCTGGCTGGCTGACCTGTCGGCCAAAGACCCCCTCCTCATCTCTCCGGTGATTATGGGGGCCTCCATGGTCCTGCAGCAGAAGATGACCCCTTCACCCGGTGATCCCACCCAGGCCAAGATGATGATGCTGCTGCCCATTGTCTTTACCTTTCTTTTCCTGAACTTCGCCTCCGGGCTGGTGGTTTACTGGCTGGTCAATAATATCCTCTCGATTATTCAGCAGTATTTTACGAATAAATACATTACCTAGCCCCTGAGGGAATCATTGATGGACTTCTTGGAGTTTGAAGGCAAGACCACAGAAGAGGCCATAGAGAGCGCCTGCACCCACTTTGCTCTGCCGGCCGAGAAGTTGGAGATCGAAATCATCTCGGTGGGTTCCCCGGGGCTCTTCGGTCTGGGGGGGCGTAAAGCCAAAGTTCGGGCCGCGCTTAAGGAAGAAGGGGAATTTGATATTTCCGCCCAGGCCCAGGAGGTTCTGCAAACCATCCTGGAGAGGATGGGAGAGTCCGCCAAGATCACGGCCACCCAGGAAGACGAAAAAGTCATTCTCCGCATCGACGCGGACGACGCCGGCTTGCTCATCGGCAAGCAAGGCCAGACCCTGGAAGCCTTACAATATCTGGTCACCAAGATCCTGGCGAAGCGGAGCCGCAAAAAAGTCCGGGTGGTCCTGGACATTGAGTCGTACCGCAGCCGACATCATCAGTCCCTCACCCACCTGGCCTTAAAATATGGAGAAAAGGTCAAACGCAACGGCCGCCCCATCACCCTGAACCCCATGAACCCCCATGACCGCCGCATCGTGCACCTGGCCCTCCAGGATGACAAGGAATTGAAGACCATGAGCCGGGGCGAAGGCCTGTATAAGAAAGTGGTCATCTATCCGGTGAAAAAGAAAGAAGATCAGGAGGGCACCCCCGGTCCTGCATGACCCAGCTTGGCAGCGGCGATACCATTGCAGCCATCTCTACTCCCCTGGGGGAGGGAGGCATCGGTATTGTCCGGCTCAGCGGCAGTAAAGCCGCGGACATCGCCCGCCGGCTCTTTCGCCCCCACCGTCCCCGCCGTCAGTGGCGGTCCCACCATCTCTATCTCGGCCACATTGTTAACCCCCAGGGGGAGGTCATCGATGAAGTCCTTCTCACCCTGATGCGGGCGCCCCACACCTATACCCGGGAGGACGTGGTAGAGATCAACTGCCATTCGGGCTACGGGGTGCTGCAGCGCATCCTCAACCTGGCCTTGTCCCAGGGGGCCAGATTGGCCCGACCGGGAGAGTTCACCGCCCGGGCCTTCCTGGCCGGACGCCTGGACTTGACCCAGGCCGAAGCCGTCCTGGAGATCATCCAGACCCGCACCCAGGCCGGCCTCAAGGTGGCCGCGGCCCATCTCCAGGGCAGCCTGGGCCGCCGACTAAAGGGGGTCAGAGAGGAATTGCTAAACCTTCTGGCCCGCCTGGAGGCGGCCTTGGACTTTCCCGAGGAGGCCGCGGAACTGTCCGGGCCGCTGATTGAAGAAGCCCTGGCCTCCCAGAGCCGGGCCTTGCTTGACCTGAGCGCGACTTACCAGGAAGGCCGCCTCCTCAGAGAGGGACTCCTGGTGGTCATCGCCGGTCGCCCCAACGTGGGGAAATCCAGTCTCTTAAACCGGCTCCTGGATGCCGACCGGGCCATCGTCACGGAAATACCCGGCACCACCCGGGACTTCATCGAAGAAGGACTCAACCTGGGGGGCCTGCCGGTAAGGCTGAGCGACACCGCCGGGCTGAGGACTGCCCAGGACCGCCTGGAGGAATTGGGCATTGCCCGCACCCGGGAGCGCCTGGCCCAGGCGGACCTGCTCCTTTACCTGGTGGACGGCAGCGAACCCCTGGACCCCGAGGACCTTCAGGCCCTGGGAGAACTAAAAGAGCAGCGGGGTCTGGCGGTGATCAACAAGATCGACCTGCCCCTGGTCCTGGCCGAAACCGAACTTAGGGCCGCCACCCCCTTTCCCCTGGTCAAAATCTCCGCCCTCACCGGCCAGGGCCTCCCTGACTTAAAACAGGCCATCCTGGACCTGGCCCTGGAGGGGGGCCTGCGGCCGGGAGGGGAGATCGTCACCCAGGCCCGCCACTACCAACACCTGAGCCAATGCCTGGACTACCTGGCCCAGGCCCGGACCCTCATTAACCCGGAGCCTCCCTGGGAACTGGTGGCCCTGGAAGTGAGAGAGGCTATCCGGGAACTGGGGGAGATCACCGGGGAAGAAGTGGGGGAAGACATCCTGGACCGCATCTTCTCCCAATTCTGCGTGGGGAAGTAGGGGGGAGAGAGGAGAGAGTTTTGGGGGAGGGGGCTAAGGGGCACAGGCCCACTTACAATCCTCTCCCAAGCCCCCTCCCCCAATCCTTTAAGGGGGGTGAAAATCTCATCTCTGCGGGTTGGAAGCCTGCTCTTCTCGTTCCCAAGTGTGGACCACAGGCTGGAAGCCTGTGCTACCATTGAATGAGTTAATGGAAAAATCTTTAACCGACCAACCAAATACAGACCCCGGGGCCCTCTTGCAGGATGGCGCCCAGATCCTGGGCCTGACCCTGCCCGCCGCCACCCTGGAGCAATTCCGCCTCTATCTGGAAGAACTGAAGCGCTGGAACCGGCGTATCAACCTCACCGCCTTAAGGACCGACCGGGATATTATCATCAAACACTTCCTGGATTCCCTGGCTATCCTGCCCTTCCTGGGCCGGCCCGCGTCCCTGGCGGACCTGGGCAGCGGCGCCGGCTTCCCCGGCCTGGTCCTGAAACTGGCCCGCCCGGAGACGGCCCTCACCCTGGTGGAGGCCCGGGGCAAAAAAGCGGCGTTCCTCACCTACCTGGTCTCCTTGTTTAACCTGACGGAAGTGGAGGTGGCCCAAGCCCACCTCACCCCCGGCCTGGCCCGGAACTGGGGACCTCGCTTTGCCGGGGTGGTCTCCCGGGCTGCCTTTGCCTTGTCCCGTTTCCTGGAGTTGGCCGCGCCCTTGCTCCTGCCGGGAGGGCGCTTAATGGCCCTCAAAGGACCGGCTTTGCCCGCCGGGGAGCTGGAAAAGGCCAATCAGAGCTGCCCCCGGCACGGTCTCAGCTCCCTGAGGGTGCAAGAATACCGTTTGCCCCTCACCGGGGAACCTCGCCTGTTGGTCCTGGCCCACCGTCTGGCGAATCAAGACTTCCCTAAGAATGGCCGTTGACGTTCGGGACAAAGCAGAATAAATTAACCTAGGAAAGACTTTAAGGCTTTAAGACGCCTTTGAGAAAATTCAGATTTGGAGAAGGGTGCTAAGAAGTACAGCCCTTACCCCAGCCTCCTCCCCCAGCTCCTTAAGGAAGAAAAATTGGGCCAGGAATTCGGGGCCTCTGGCCCCGAATTCCGTGGCCCCCTTAAGCGGGTTGGGTGGGGGGTGTGGGGGGAGGGCAGGGACCTCAGGTCCCTGGCCCTCCCGCCACCAGCTACACCTGCCAAACTCTTTTAAGGAGGAGTCTCCCTTGAGTTATATCATTGCCCTGGCCGGCAAAGGCGGCACCGGCAAGACCACGGTGGCCGCCCTGCTTTTACGTTATCTGGTGGAGCACGGCAAGACCCCGGTGTTGGCGGTGGACGCGGACGCCAACAGTAATCTCAACGAAGTCTTGGGCCTGGAACTGGACCAGACCATCGGGGCCGCCCGGGAAGAGATGAAGGGGGGCGGCGGGTTGGTGGACATCACCAAGGACCAGCTCATCGAAATGCGCATCAATCAGGCCCTGGTGGAGGCCGGCGGCTTTGATCTCATCGCCATGGGCCAGCCCGAGGGCCCCGGCTGTTATTGCGCCGCCAATCACCTGGTGGCCCATTATCTGGAGGTCCTGGCTAAGAATTACCCTTATATAGTAATGGACAACGAGGCGGGGATGGAACACATGAGCCGCCTGACCACAAAGAACGTGGACCTGTTGCTGTTGGTGTCGGACCCCTCCTGGCGGGGCATCCAGACCGTGCGCCGCCTCCAGGACCTGGCCCGGCAGTTGAAAATCGTGGTGGGTCGGGCCGTGCTCATCGTCAATCGCGCCGACAATGGCTTAAACCCCAAGTCCCAAGAGGAGATTGCCCGGCAAGGCCTGGAACTGGCCGGTCTCATCCCTAATGACGCTCTCATCGGTGAATTTGACAGTCAGGGCCGCCCGACCTACACATTGCCCTCTAATTCCATCGCCTTACAAGCGGCTTATCAAATCTTTAACCAGTTATTGTCGTAAGTTCACCAGCATCTGCCGGGAAGCGTGATTTTTTGCTTGACAGGTGTATGAATAAATTATTATTTTCACAATGTTTGGACCTCCGTATGGCTAGAATCCTGGAAATCCGGAAAAATAAATAAGGAGGGAACTACCTTGGCTTTCGAGATTCCCAAACAGGTTTATTCCGGCGCAATTAAACCGGTAACCATCGGCAAGGGCGACAAGGCCATAACCTTGGGGGGCGAGAACTCTTACCCCTTCTATCTTTTTGAAGGGCAGATGCCCCATATCCCCCGCATCGCCATGGAAGTCTGGGATATGGACCCCGGGGAAGATTGGGCAGACCCATGCAAAGAGCCTTTCAAGGATGTTCTAACCGACCCGGTGGCTTGGGCCCAGAAGTGCATCAAAGATTACGGGGCCGAGGCTATCGCCCTGATCTTAATGAGCACCGATCCCAACGGGGAGGATGCTTCGCCGGAGGCGGCCGCGGCCACGGCCAAGAAGGTGTTGGAGGCCATTGACGTGCCGTTGATCGTCTTTGGCACCGGCAACCTGGAAAAGGATGCGGAAGTGTTGCCCGCGGTGGCCGAGGCCTGCCAGGCTAAATCCGTGGTCCTGGGTCCGGTGCAGGATAAGAACTACAAAAAGATCGGCGCCGCGGCCCTGGGTTACAATCATACGGTCATCGCCAATACCCCCATCGATGTCAACCTGGCCAAGCAATTGAACATCCTGCTGGGGCAATTGGGGGTCAAAGACAGCCAGATCCTGGTGGACCCCACCACCGGCGGTTTGGGCTATGGCCTGGAATACACCTATTCCGTGATGGAACGGGATCGCATGGCCGCCCTCACCCAGGAAGACGAAAAATTGCAGTTGCCTATCGTCAATTACTTGGCTAACGAGGTTTGGAAGGTCAAGGAATGTAAGCTTACCAATGCGGAAGCGCCCCAATTGGGCGACCAAGCCACCCGGGGCATCTTGATGGAGGCCGTCACCGCCGTGGACCTGCTCTTGGCCGGAGGCGATCTCCTCATCATGCGTCATCCGGAAGCCGTGAAACTTACCAAGACCATTATCCAGGAATTGACAGGCTAAATGCGCCTGCCCACCTGGATAAACACATTAACCCAGGGCCCTGTAGGTTCCTGGAGACACAGAGGCGGTCACCGACCAAAACTAGGGCTCTGCCTCGGCGAAAGGGCCATGAAGGACCCTTTTCGAAAGTAAGAAACTGGAGGTAAAAATGGCCGAGCAAGATTTTGACAAACTAACCATTGATCCTGCCACCAAGGAAATGATGAAACGGGCCCAGGCAGAGGGCATTGAAACCATTTGGGACCGGGCCAATACCATGAAGCCCTGCCCCATCGGCGCGGAAGGCGCCTGTTGCCGCATTTGCGCCCAGGGTCCCTGCCGGGTGCCGCCCCCTAAAAAGGCCAAAGAGGGCGAGCCCCAGAAGAAGCAGGCCGTGGGTCTGTGCGGCGCCACCGCGGAGACCATCGTCGCCCGGAATTTCGCCCGCATGGTCTGCTCCGGGGCCGCAGCCCACAACGACCACTCCCGGGGCACGGCCCTCTTGTTCAAGGAAGTGGCCCACGGCAAGGCCCAAGGCTACGAGATTAAGGATACCGCCAAACTGCGGCGGGTCGCCCGGGATTATGGCGTAGCCATCACCGAAGGGGAAGGCGACGACGCCAAGCCCCGTTCGAAAGAAGCCATCGCCCAGGAACTGGCCGACAAAATCCTGGTGGAATTCGGCCAGCAGGCCGGCGAACTCACCTACATCAAGCGGGCCCCCAAGAAGCGCCAGGAACTGTGGCGCAAGCTGGGCGTGGTGCCCCGGGGCTGCGACATCGAGATCGTGGAACTGATGCACCGCACCCACATGGGGGTGGACCAGGAATACCACAACATCATCAAACAGTGCACCCGCACCGCCTTGTCCGACGGCTGGGGCGGCTCCATGATCTCCACCGACCTCCAGGACATCCTCTTCGGCTGTCCGGTGCCGGTGGCCGGCGAGATCAACCTGGGGGTGCTCAAAGAAGACCACGTCAACATCATCATCCACGGCCATGAGCCCCTGTTGCCGGAGATGATCTACGTGGCCTCCATGGAGCCGGAAGCCGTCCAGTACGCCCAGAACAAGGGGGCCAAGGGCATTCAGTTGGCGGGCATGTGCTGCTCCGCCAACGAAATCCTCATGCGCCACGGCATCCCGGTGGCGGGCAACTATCTCCAGCAGGAGCTGGCGGTGATCACCGGCGCGGTGGACGCCATGGTGGTGGACGTGCAGTGCGAGATGCAGTCCCTGGCCAACGTGGTCAAGTGCTACCACACCAAGCTCATCACCACCGACGACCGGGCCCGCATCGAAGGGGAGACCATGCACATCCCCTTTGACGAGCACCATGCCCTGGACGTGGCCCGCAAAGTGGTGCGGGAAGCCATCGACAACTTCCCCAACCGCCGGGCGCCGGTGCTGATCCCCTCTATGAGCCACCCCACGGTGGTGGGCTTCAGCTACGAGACTATCCAGTACCTCTTGGGCGGCTCCATCCGGGGCTCCTATTACACTTTGAACGACAATGTCATCGGCGGCCGGGTGCGGGGCGTGGCCGGCGTGGTGGGCTGTAACAACTGCCGCACCATGCACGACAACGCGCACCTCACCATGATCAAGGAGCTGCTCAAAAACGACGTCATCGTGCTGACCACCGGCTGCTCCGCCATGACCGCGGGGAAATTCGGCCTCTTGACCCCGGAATCGGCCAAGGAACACTGCGGTCCGGGTCTGGCCGAGGTCTGCGAGACGGTGGGCATCCCGCCGGTCCTGCACATGGGGTCCTGCGTGGACAACTCCCGGATTCTCATGGCGGCCACCGCCTGCGTCAAGGCCGGGGGGCTGGGCACGGACATCAGCGACCTCCCCGCCGCGGGCGCCGCACCCGAATGGATGAGTGAAAAGGCCATCTCCATCGGCCACTACTTCGTGGCTTCCGGCGTTTACACCATGTTTGGGGTCACCTTCCCCACCACCGGTTCCGAGCTCCTCACCGACTATCTGTTCAAGGGTCTCGAAGAAGAGCTGGGCGGCAAGTGGGACTTCGAGCCGGATCCGGAACTGGCGGCCAAGAAGATGATCGCCCATATCGATCTGAAGCGCAAAGCCTTGGGCATCGACAAGGCCCGGGAACGGGTGCTCTACGACATGGCCATGCGCCGGGAACTGGAAGAAGCCGCGGCCGCGGCGGAAGAAGCCTAAGGAATACGGGGGCGGTTTGGTTCCACGGAGGAACCAGCAGCCCCTGGCTGATAATTTCCTTTATGAAAAAGGAAGGAGGAACTGACCGTGTCGAAAATCATCATCTCCGCCGCCATCCGGGGCGCTCACAAGATCGTCGAAAAATGCGCGGCCAAGCTGGATGAGGCCATACAGAAACACGGGGAGAACCAGGAGATCGGTTACCCCAATACCGCTTATTATCTGCCCATTATTTATTCCATTATGGGCATCAAGATCGAGAAGCTCAAAGACGCCGTGCCGGTAATGAAGCGCTGTAAGCAACTCCTGCCGCCCGTACCGGCTGAGAAAAACTACCTCCCCTATCTGGGACCGGGTCTGGACGCCGGTCTGGCCACCCTCTTCGCCGAAGAGATCTTCGAAGCCATCCGCATCCTGGAGGACCCGAACTTCTACCTCGGCGGAGAGGAAGTCATTGAAAAAGGCGCGGCCAATATCTGGTTGGGACCGGCGGAAGACACCATCATGCGCAAACGGGGCATCGAGTTCGTGGACGGCTCGGCCCCCGGGTTCGCCGCCATTGTGGGCTCGGCTCCCTCGGTACAGGAGGCCGTGGACCTGGTGCTGGAATACCAGAAGAAGAACCTCTATATCTTCTGCGCCGCCCGGGATGTTGAGGGTAAGACCTCGGTGCCGGAACAGCTCCTGGAAGCCGGAGTACAGATCGGCTGGCCCACCCGCATCGTGCCCTTCAGCCCGGACATCTCCGGCGCGGTCTTTGCCCTGGGTTTCGCCAACCGGGCCGCCATGGCCTTTGGTGGCGTCAAGCCGGGAGCCGCTCTGAAGAACCTGATCTACAACAAGGACCGCATCTTCGCTTTCGTCAACCCCCTCTCCTTCATCCCGGACGAGTGGTACGCCAACGCCGCCGGCGCCATCAACTACGGCTTCCCCACCATCACCAACCAGGACATCCCCCAGGTGCTGCCCACCGGCATCTGCACCTACGAGCACGTGGTGTCGAATGTCCCTATGGCGGATATCGGCCAGAAGTCCATCGAAGTCCGGGGCCTCAAGGTCACCGTGACCCACATCGACATCCCCGTCAACTTCGGCGCTGCGTTTGAGGGTGAGCGGGTCCGCAAGGACGACCTCTTCCTGGAGTGCGGCGGCGGCAAAACCCAGGCCGTGGAGCTGGTCACCAGCAAGCACATGGATGAAGTGGAAGACGGCAAGGTCGAAGTCATCGGCAAGGATATCCCGGACCTGGGAGACAAGGGCGGCCGTTTGCCCCTGGCCATTGTGGTGGAAGTGGCCGGCCGGAACTTCCAGCCCGACTTCGAGCCTATCCTGGAGCGGCAGATTCACCACCTGGTAAACTACGCCCAGGGCATCATGCACATCGGGCAGCGGGACATTGCCTGGTACCGCATCGGCAAGGCCGCGGTGGAGAAGGGCTTCACCCTGAAACATATCGGGGTTCTGCTCCATGCCAAGTTCCACCAGGACTTCGGCGCCATCTTCGATAAGTGTCAGGTGAAAGTTTACACCGATGAGGACAAGGTGAAAGAAATCACCGATATGGCCCGGAAGATCTATCATGAGCGGGACGCCCGCATCGAAGGCATGACCGACGAAACCACCGAAACCTACTACTCCTGCACCCTGTGCCAGTCCTTTGCGCCCAACCACGTGTGCGTGGTCAGCCCGGAGCGCACCGGTCTCTGCGGCGCTTATAACTGGATGGACTGCAAGGCTTCCTATGAAATCAACCCCACCGGACCCAACCAACCCATCCAAAAGGGTGAAACCCTGGATGAAAAATACGGCAACTGGAAGGGAGTCAATGATTTTGTCTTCAAGGCCTCCCGCCAGGCAGTCGCGTCTTACAACTTCTACAGCCTGGTCTATGACCCCATGACCACTTGCGGCTGCTGCGAGTGCATCTCCGCCATTCTCCCCATGTGCAACGGGGTGATGACGGTAAACCGGGACTACTCCGGTGAGACCCCCTGCGGCATGAAATTCACCACCCTGGCCGGCGTCATCGGCGGCGGCCAGGTTACCCCCGGGTTTGTGGGCCACAGCAAGTACAACGTCTGCCAGAGAAAATTCATCCTGGGCGACGGCGGCCTCCTCCGGGTGGTGTGGATGCCCAAATCCCTGAAAGAAGAGCTCAGAGAGCGGCTCATCAAACGGGGTGAAGAGTTGGGGATGCCTGACCTCATCGACCGCATCGCTGATGAGAGCGTGGGCCTCACGGAAGACGAAATTCTCCCCTTCCTGACGGAGAAGGAGCATCCCGCTTTGGCAATGGAACCCATTATCGGTTAACGACATCAGGGGGCCGGGATTAAACCATCCCCGGCCCCCAACTCTTAGGGGCCTCGGCGGCGGCAAGGTTGCCGCCTGGACCGCCGGGCCACCAGCCATGGATAAGGAGAAAGACAATGGCATTAACCGGGATCGAAATCTTTAAACTTCTTGCCAAGACTAACTGTAAGGAATGCGGTTTCCCTACCTGTCTGGCCTTTGCCATGGCCCTGGCCAGCGGCAAGGCGGAATTGGATGCCTGCCCCTATGTCTCTGATGAGGTGCGGGAGAAGCTGGCGGAGGCCTCGGCTCCCCCCATCCGCCCCGTCAAGCTGGGCCCGAAAGACGCTCTCAAGACCATCGGGGGCGAGACTGTGATGTTCCGCCATGAGAAGACCTTTTTCAACCCCACCCTCATCGCCGGGCTCCTGACCACAGCCATGTCCGACGCGGAGGTGTCCCAAAAGATCGACACCTTCAACAAACTGCAGTTTGAACGCGTGGGCCTGAATCTCCGCCCGGAGATGTTCGCCATTAAAGACGTGGACGGGGATGCCGGCAAATTCACGGCCCTGGTGAAAAAGGTGATGGACGGCAGCGATGCCCTGATTATGCTCATGGGTGATAAGCCGGAAGTAGTCAAGGCCGGGGCCGAAGCAGCCAAGGAACGCCGGCCCCTGCTCTACGCCGCCACCGCGGCCACTGCCGATGTCTGCGGCGGACTGGCCAAGGAGATGGATCTGCCTCTGGTAGCCAAGGCGGAAGGCTATGACGCCCTGGCGGAACTCACCACCAAGCTCACCGGCATGGGACTTAAAGACCTGGTCCTGGATTCCGGTAGCCGCACCTTGAAACAGGCCCTCCAGGACCAGATCGTCTTCCGGCGGGCCGCGTTGGTGCCCAAATTCCGGCCTTTCGGTTTCTCCACCGTCTGTTTTCCCTGCGAGATGACCGACGACCCCATGAAGGAGGCCCTCTATGCCGCGGTCTTTATCGCCAAGTACGGCGGCATCGTGGTGCTTTCGGATCTCACCGCGCACGGCGTCTTCCCCTTGCTGCTGTCCCGGTTGAACATCTACACCGACCCGCAGAAACCCATGATCGTCACCCAGGGCATTTATCCCTTGAACAACCCGGACGAGAACTCTCCCATCGCCATCACCACCAACTTTGCCCTGACTTACTTCATCGTCTCCGGGGAGATCGAAGGCAGCAAAGTGCCCACCTGGCTGATGATTATGGATACCGAGGGGCTGTCGGTGATGACCGCCTGGGCCGCCGGGAAATTCGTGGGCGACGCGGTGGGGATGTTCGTCAAGAAAAGCGGCATTACGGAAAAGGCCAAGACCCGCACCCTGATCATCCCGGGTTATGCCGCAGCCATCAGCGGTGACTTGGAAGAAGAATTGCCCGATTGGAAGATTCTCATCGGCCCCCGGGAAGCTTCCCACATTCCGGCCTTTTTGAAGTCACTGTGATTGTCTCAGGGGAGCCGAAACCCGGCCTGGAGGCCGCTGAAGCGGCCTCCCACTACCCAAATTAGAATAAGAAGGGGGTCACCTGCATGAGTGGAAAATTCTATCGTATCGGTGAGAACCTGAATGTGGTGACCAAGGTTTACGGTCAGGCCATGAAGGACCGTGACCCCAAGCCCATTCAGGAACTGGTTCTGAAAGAGGCCGAAAAAAAGGTGGATTTTATTGATGTTAACATCGGCCCGGCCCGCAAAGGCGGCGAGGAGCTGATGGAATGGATCGTTACGACCATTCAGGAAGTAGTGCCCAATATCCCCCTGGCCCTGGACACCTCCAACATTGCCGCCATGGAAGCCGGACTTAAAGTCCATAAGGGTAGAGCCCTGATCAATTCCATTATGGCCCGCCCGGAACGCATGGACGGTATGATGCCCCTGGTAAGGAAATATGACGCGGATATGATCGGGCTCCTGTGGGGTCCGGAGGGGATGCCCCGGGATGAACATGAACGGGGTATGCTCACCGCCGAAATCCTGGCCAAGGCCGCGGAATACGACATTCCCAATGAGGCCATCTGGTTCGATCCCATCGTCGCCCCTCTAAATATCCAGCAGACGCAACTGGTGGCCAACATGGAATTCATGAAGATGCTCCAGGATATGGCCCCGGGGTCCAAATCCACCTGCGGCCTTTCCAATGCCAGCAACGGCGTGCCGGAACATCTGCGTCCCATCATCAACCGCACCTACATCATCATGCTGCAACGTTACGGCATGGCTTCCGCCATCGTGGACGCCTTCGATGATGAACTGTGGGCCGTGGTGGACGGCAAGAAACCCGAAGCCGTGGACGTGGTCCACAAGATCATGGACGGCCAATCCGTGGACATCGCCGGGCTGCCCAAAGACCTGCAGAATTACGCCAAAACCGCCCGGGTCATCCTGGGACACGTGCTGTTCTCCGACTCCTGGTTGGAGGTTTAGGGAGAATGTGGGGGGAGGGCCAGGGACCTGAGGTCCCTGCCCTCCCCCCAC
>JBFLZI010000042.1:0-19068 GCA_040756315.1 Thermodesulfobacteriota bacterium
GACCCCTGGCCCCCTCCTCCCAAAACCACTTTCCCAAAATCGCAAATTCCTTAAAGGTGAGCTTATGGAGAGAAGACCCCAGGTTAAGAAACCCGTGGGCGCGGTCCTGGTGGTGGGCGGCGGCATCGCCGGCGTCCAGGCCGCCCTGGATTTGGCCGACTCCGGCTTCTATGTCTACATGGTGGAAAGGATGCCCGGCATCGGCGGCGTCATGGCCCAGTTGGACAAGACCTTTCCCACCAACGATTGCTCCATGTGCATTTTGTCTCCCAAGCTGGTGGAATGCGGGAGGCACCTCAATATCGAAATCCTGGCCCCGGCCCTGGTTACCGGGATCAGGGGCAAGCCGGGGAATTTTGCGGTGCAGGTGACGCTGCCGGCCCGGTACATCGACATGACCAAGTGCATCGCCTGCGGGTTGTGCGCCGAGAAATGCCCCAAGAAGGTGCCGGACGCCTTCAACCAGGGGATCAGCAAGCGCAAAGCCGCTTATGTCTATTACCCCCAATCCGTGCCCTTGAAATATGCCATTGACGCGGCTCAGTGCCTGTATTTCCAGAAAGGCGGCAAATGCAAGGCCTGCGAAAAATTCTGCCCCACCGGCGCGGTGGACTTCGACCAGCAGGATGTGCACCGGGAAATAAAGGTGGGCGCGGTCATCCTGGCCCCGGGGTTTAAACCCTATGACCCGGGCCAATATGGGGCGTATCACTACGGTGAGTATCCCAACGTCGTCACCAGCATGGAGTTCGAACGGATACTCTCGGCCTCCGGGCCGTTCCAGGGCCATATGGTGCGGCCCTCCGACCATAAGGAGCCGGCCAAGATCGCCTGGCTCCAGTGCGTCGGCTCCCGGGACTTAAGCCACTGCGACCACAGCTATTGCTCCGGGGTCTGTTGCATGTACGCCATCAAAGAGGCGGTCATCGCCAAGGAGCACAGTCCCCACCCTCTGGATACGGCCATTTTTTTCATGGACATGCGCACCCACGGGAAGGATTTCGAGAAATATTACCGGCGGGCCGAAGAGGAACACGGCGTCCGCTTCATCCGTTCCCGGGTCCACAGTATCGATCCGGTGCCCGGCACCGATGATCTGGCCATCCGTTATCTTCGGGAAGACGGCGCGCTGCTGACCGAGGTCTTTGACCTGGTGGTCCTGTCCGTGGGTCTGGAAACCTCCCCGGAGGTGTTGGAGCTGGCCCGCACCCTGGATATCCAGGTGAATGACGGCAAGTTCGCCCAAACCTCGTCCTTTACCCCGGTGGCGGCCAGCGCCCCCGGCATCTATGTTTGCGGCGCTTTTCAAGGTCCCAAGGACATCCCCCAGTCGGTGATGGAGGCCTCGGCTTCCGCGGCCGCGGCCGGGGAACTCCTGGCTCCCGCCCGCTTCTCCCTGGCCAAGAAGAAGCCGGAATTCCCGGAGCGGGATATTTCCCAGGAAGCTCCCCGCATCGGCGTCTTCGTCTGCCATTGCGGCATCAATATCGCCGGGGTCATCGACGTGGCCGCGGTGCGGGATTACGCCGCCACCCTGCCGTTTGTGGAGTATGTGGAGAACAACCTCTTCACCTGTTCCCAGGACACCCAGGAGATCATCAAGGAACGCATTAAAGAACATAACCTGAACCGGGTCGTGGTGGCCTCCTGCACCCCTAAGACCCACGAGCCTTTGTTCCAGGAGACCATCAAGGAGGCCGGGCTAAACAAGTTTCTCTTTGAGTTGGCCAACATCCGGGACCAGGGTTCCTGGGTGCACATGCACGATCCTGCCGGGGCCACCAAACGGGCCAAGGATCAGGTGCGTATGGCGGTGGCCAAGGTATCCTTGCAGCAGCCTCTCAAAGAATTTGAACTGCCCATCACCAAGGCGGGGCTGGTTATCGGCGGGGGCGCGGCGGGAATGGAGGCGGCCCTCGGTTTGGCTAACCAGGGTTATCAGGTGCATCTGGTGGAAAAGAAGGACGTGCTGGGCGGCCACGCCCGCAAACTCCTTCACACCTGGACCGGGGAACCGGTGCAACCCTATCTGGACGACCTCATTCAACAGGTTGAGAATCACTCCCTGATCGAGGTCCATCTCAACTCCGAAGTAGTGGAGGTGCAAGGTTTTGTGGGCAACTTCACCTCCACCCTCGCCGCGGCCGGCCGGGAGACCAAGGTGTCCCACGGCGCCGCCATCATCGCCAGCGGCGGCCATTCCTACAAACCCCAGGAATACCTCTACGGCCAGGACCCCCGGGTGGTCCTCTCCTTGGAAATGGACCAGGCCCTCAAGGAAAAAAGCCCCCTGGTTACCGGGGCCAGGACCGCAGTGTTCATTCAGTGCGTGGGCTCCCGCATCCCGGAGCGGCCTTACTGCAGTCGGGTGTGCTGCACCCATTCCCTGGAAAATGCCTTGCAGCTTAAAGAGATCAATCCGGATATGGACGTTTTCATCCTCTATCGGGACATGCGGAGTTACGCGCTCCGGGAAAATCTCTTTAAAGAGGCCCGGGAAAAGGGCGTGATCTTCGTGCGTTTCGACCCGGAGAACCGGCCCCAGGTGGAGAAGCTCCCCGATGGCCGCCTTCAGGTCAGGGTGCAGGACCCCATTTTAGGGCTGCCTCTGACGCTCCACCCGGAGGTGCTCTGCCTGGCCAGCGCCATCATCGTCAAGGAACAGGAAAAACTGGCCCAGATGTTCAAGGTGCCCTTGAACAACGAAGGGTTTTTTCTGGAGGCCCACATGAAACTCAGGCCGGTGGATTTTGCCACCGAAGGGGTGTATGTGGCCGGCCTGGCCCACTATCCCAAGCCCCTGGACGAGGCTATTGCCCAGGCCAAGGCCGCGGCGGCCCGGGCCGCGGTGGTTCTCTCCCAGGAGTCCATCCACGCCGGGGGTGTGGTGGCCCAGATCGACGCGGCGGCGTGTTCCGGCTGCCAGGCGTGCCTGGGGGTGTGCCCCTTCGGGGCCATCGACTATAAGGTCCAGGAGAACGTCTGTGAAGTGAATCAGGCTCTGTGCAAGGGCTGCGGCACCTGCGCGGCCAACTGCCCCTCGGAATGCATCACCTTGCTGGGTTTCAGCCATAAGCAGATTTACACCCAGATCGACGAGGCCCTGAAGGAGATGCAAACGGCTTTTTCGGAGGCCGCCGGGGGGTAAGGATAAGTTTGCGGTAAATATTCTTTAAGAAGGGAACAGGGTCGAGGCCCCCTAGTTCTATCTTAAGACCCCGTGGTTTTACCAGGAAAGCCAGGGAAATTTCATGGTCATTCGCCCGGAAATGACGGTTCTCGACATCGTTTGTCAATACCGGCAGACGGAAGCAGTCTTCCGGCAATATGAAAAAGAGGCCGGAGCCTGTCTGTTATGCGAGGCCCTGTTCGACCCCCTGGCGGAGGTGGCCGGCAAGTACGGGCTGGACCTGAAAAAGCTGGTGGCCGACCTGGAGCGGGCCGCCGGTGGCGCCGGGGCCGCTCTTTAGCAAGCTCAAGGGGCAGCGGGCCTGAGGCCCGGGTCGGGCTGATCGTGGGCTGACCGGAGCAACAATAATATAAGGACACATTGAAAGGAGGAAATGGTGAAATGTCGGTGATAAAAGACTTTTTTGCCTCCCGGACGGGAATCATCTGTGTCGGCGCTTTTATCGGCGTCTTCGCGGCCCTTCTCCAGAAATGGGGCAATCCGGGAAACATGGGCATCTGCGTGGCCTGCTTTGAACGGGACATAGCCGGAGCCATCGGGCTGCACCGGGCCGCGGTGGTGCAGTATCTTCGGCCCGAAATCCTGGGTTTTGTGCTGGGGGCCATGCTTTCCGCTTTTGCCTTCCGGGAATTCCGGCCCCGGGCCGGGTCCGCGCCCATTGTCCGGTTTGTCTTGGGTATGCTGGCCATGATCGGGGCCCTGGTCTTTCTGGGGTGTCCCTGGCGGGCCTTGCTGCGCCTGGCCGGCGGTGACGGCAACGCCATCTTCGGCCTCCTGGGCCTGGTGGGGGGCATCTGGATCGGCACCCTGTTCTTTAAAGGGGGGTATAACCTGGGGCGGACCCAAGCCACCTATGCTTCGGTGGGCTGGCTGCTGCCCCTCATTATGCTGGGACTTTTGGCCTTACGGCTGATTTTCCCCCAGATTCCCGACCAGGGGCAAAGCGGCATCCTGTTTTACAGCGTCAAAGGCCCCGGCTCCCAACACGCGGCCCTGGCGATATCTCTGGCGGTGGGGCTGGCCGTGGGGCTGGTGGCCCAGCGCAGCCGCTTCTGCACCATGGGCGCGTTGCGGGACCTGATTCTCTTCCGCCAGGCGCATCTCTTCTCCGGCATGCTGGCTCTCTTGATCGCCGCGTTCGTAACTAATCTGGTATTGGGCCAGTTTAAACCGGGATTTGTGGGGCAGCCCGTGGCCCACACCATGGAGTTGTGGAACTTCGCCGGCATGGTGGTGGCGGGCTTGGCCTTCGCCCTGGCCGGCGGCTGCCCGGGACGCCAGCTCTTTCTGGCGGGTGAAGGGGACGGCGACGCCGCGGTGTTTGTCCTGGGCATGATCGTGGGCGCGGCGGTGTCCCACAATTTCGGTCTGGCCAGCTCCCCCAAAGGAGTCGGCCCCCACGGCATCGCCGCAGTGATCATCAGCCTGATCGTGCTCTTGTTCATCGGCTTTACCATGAGACAGAAAACGTCGTAAGGAGGACGAGCTATGAGTGAACTGGTGGACGCCCGGGGGCTGTCCTGCCCTCAACCCGTGCTGATTACCCTGGAAAAACTCAAGTTAATGGACCGGGGGAAAGTGGTGGTCCTGGTGGATACGGATACCTCCAGGGAAAACGTGGTCCGGGCCGCGGCCACTCTGGGGTGGCAGTTGCAGGAATCTAAGCCTGAGGGCCGGGAATACCGGCTCACCTTGACCAAGGAGTGAAAAGAGTATTCGACTAGGTCTTTTGGTTCGCCAAGGGCATAATCGAGATATCGGGGGGGCTAAGGGCTTAAATAAGAGGGGAAAAGGCGAAGAGGGGAAAAGGCGAAAGGGGAAGGAAGGAAGACCCCAGAAACCTTTTCGCTTTTAACCTTTTCCCCTTTTTTCCCCTAATACCTATATTAGGCCCTCCCCAAACTTGCAAGACATTATTCCCTTGGTGGAGCGAGGGGAATAATCGGAAAGGGCATTCATGTCCCTCTGGAAATTTTGGAAACGGAAGGAGGTTCCGGTTGAGGAAGGGGCCTCCATTGAACATGGCCTTCTGGTCTTTGCCAATACCAGTGAGGTGATCCGGGCTGAGAACCTCCTGAGGGCCGCGGGGGTGCCCCTTAAGGTTATGGGGCCGCCCCCGGAAATCCAGAGCGGCTGCGACCTGGTCATCCAGTTTCCCCTGATCCGCCAACTGGAGATTTTGCGAATCCTTGAGGGAGAGAGGCTGGTTCCCTTAGAGGCCGTCCCGGTCACCGGCCCCCTGCTGAAGCCGGTGGACCTCTTCCAGGTCAAGGACTTCGGGCGCTATCTCATGGTCCGGGCCGCCAACATGAAGCTGACGGTGGACAAAGAGACCCGGGTGATCGTCAATGTTTCCGGGGGCGGTTGCCCGGACGTGCCGTATCTGGCCTATCAACTGGTGGGACAGACTTTGGGGAGCGCGCCCCGCCCCCGGCATATCGGCCATACCGTGTGCGGCTATGCTCTGGAGCTGGCCTTTGAGGAGATGGAGAGACAATGCTCGGGGTGGTAGGGACCATACCGGAGGCGGACTTTCCCCTGATGGCGGGACCGGTGGAGTTGGAAGAACGGTCCCTTAAGGTTCAGGGCCGGGGGATTCCGGTGACCCGGGGCACCGCCGCGCTTTTAGCCGCGGCCTGCACGTGCTTAAACATGCTCCGCCAACCCCCGCCCTTCGCTTTTTTAGTGGGGGACACCGGCCGGGGCCGGGGGAGCGCGCAGCTCTATGAGTATCTCACCCGGAATTTGGGGGAAACTCCCTTTACCGCCATCACCTTCCACTATATCCTGCCTATGGTGGACTGGCACAACCGGGTCTTTTTTGCGTTGGAGAAAATGAAGCCCCGGCCCTTTTTGATTGCTGACGCCGGGTTCATGTACGTGGCCAAGATGAGCGGCCTGGCCCCGGAATATGATTTGTTTACTCCGGACGCGGGGGAACTGGCCTTTTTGGCGGATGAGGAGGCTCCCCATCCCTTTTACACCCGGGGCTTTATCCTCCAGGAGGAGAACCTGGTTCCCGACCTCATCGCCCGGGCCTATGCCCATGATAATGCCTCCCGCTATCTGCTGGTGAAGGGGCGCACCGACTATCTGGCCGATAAGGACGGCATTCTGGCCGAGGTGGGGGAGCCGGAGATTGAGGCCCTGGAACCCATCGGCGGCACCGGGGACACCCTCACCGGCATCGTCTCGGCCCTGATGGCCGCGGGCCGGGAGATCAAGGCCGCCGCCCCCCTGGCGGCCCGGATCAACCGCCTAGCCGGGGCTTTGGCCCGGCCTACGCCCGCCACCGGCGTGGAGGAGATTATCCGGCGGATCCCTGAGGCCTGGAATGCGGTTTATGAGTCCCCCCCCAAAGAGATAAATTTTTAAACCTGAAAGAGAGCTGGACAATCATGGTCATACTTCACAGCTTAAACTGGGCCCCCAAGATTGCCCGCTATCCCCTTAAACCGGGAGAATGATTTCTTGGAGGTTGGGATCCCGCAACAGATGGAGCCCGGACCCGGAGCAGGTGATGCGGCCCTTTTCCAGAACGAAGGCTTTCTCCGCCACTTTCAGGACCCGTTGAATGAGTTGTCCGGAAATCAGCAAGGTAACGCCGGCCTGCCTCAGGCCCCGGAAAGAATTGCAAAACCTTTGCACCAGCTTGGGGCTTAACCCCATGAAGGGTTCATCCAACATTAGCAAGACGGGCTCTGACATGAGGCCCCGGGCCAGGGTGACCATGCGCTGTTGGCCGCCGCTCAAGACGCCGGCCGGCGCCCGCTGCCGGTCCTTAAGTTCCGGGAAGATACTGAAGACCCGCTCCAGGCGGGCCTTCATGCCCCGGCGTGCCAGGTAAGCCCCCACTTCCAGGTTTTCCAGCACGGTCATCTGGGGGAAGACCTGCATCCCCTCAGGTACATAAACAATTCCCCGGCCCACAACCTCCCAGGCCGGCAAGGTCTCGATAGGCTCTTCTGCGAAAAAGATTCGGCCCGCCACCGGCCGCTGCAAGCCACCGATAGCTTTGAGGAGGGTGGTTTTGCCGGCGCCCTCGATGCCGACAATGGCCCCGATCTGGTGCGGGGCCAAGGTAAAGTTTACCTCCGCGAGCACCGGGGTCCCCTGGTGGGAGACCGACAGGTGCTGCACCTCAAGCAGAGGGTGGGAAGGAGAGTCGCCCGGCATCAGGCATCTCCTTCTAGTTCCGCTACCCCCCGGGTCCCCAGGTAAGCGGACACCACCTCCGGGTGGCGGATTAAAGAGGAGGGCGGCCCCTGGGCGATGATCTCCCCCCGGTCCAGGGCCAGGAGCCGGTCAGCCACCATCAGCAGCAAGGTAAGCAGATGATCGGTGAGGAGCAGGGTCAGCCCCTGGTCCCGCAGTTTGAGCAGTCCTGCCGCCAGACGCTTTACCGCACTGGAGCTAAAGCCCGCGGCAATTTCGTCCAGGAGCAGCAGCTTGGGCCGGGTGGCCAGCGCCCGGGCCAATTCCACCAGACGCTGTTGCGGTAAGGGTAGGTCCCGCCCCCGGGCGTGCTGCTTTTCCGTTAGTCCCGTCAAGGAGAGCCAGATTTTGGCGTCCTCCCGGGCCTGGGACAGGGAGGGGCGGTGCTCCCGCCCCAGCCAGGCGCCCATGAGGACGTTTTCCAGAACGCTCATTTCCGGAAAAATCTGGGGTGCCTGGAAGGTCCGGGCCAGCCCAACCCGGCTCAGGCGCTGCGGCGGCCAGCCGGTGACCTCCCCACTGAAGAAAACCACTTTGCCGTAGGCAGGCTTCAGCCAGCCGCTGATTATATTGAATAGAGTGGTTTTGCCGGCGCCGTTGGGCCCGATAATCCCCAAAATCTCACCTTGCTGGAGAGAAAAAGAGATGTCCTGAAGTACGGTCAGGTCACCATAGGACTTCCTGACCCGGTGAACCGTTAGGCAGACTTGGGGCTCGCCGGCAGCCATGCTGCAATTCCCTGGGGGAAAAAGAAGATGGTCAAAATGATAACCAATCCATAAATAGCCGAGTGGCTGGTGGGAAAAAGCGGCTGTAACAAGAGCTGTTCCAGAGGATAAAGGATGAGCGCCCCCAGGATGGGGCCAAAAGCCTGCGTGCGGCCGCCGAAGATGCTGAACACTAGAGGCAGAGCCGACAGGTGTATGTTGAAAACCAGGACCGGCTCGATGAGGCCCAGGATATGGGCATAAAAGGCCCCAGCAATCCCCGCCAAATAAGAGCTGAGCAACAGGGCTTTGGTCCTTTCCCGGTTGACCGCTAGGCCGATGGCCGCGGCGGCGGTTTCGTTTTCCCGGATGGACCGTAAGGTCCACCCCCACCGGGACCGCATGCTCTCCAGGTGCACTAAGGCCACCACCAGCATCACAGCCAGCAGCAGATAATACTGGGCCTTGAGGTTCGTGCCGAAGTCCGCGTCCAAGCCGCCCAGGGCAAGGTGGGGCAATCGGTCCAGGCCCACGATTCCCATGGAGCCGCAAGTAAGCCGGTCCCAATTAGCGGCGATAGTTTTCGGAATTTCCACCGCCGCCAGGGAGGCCAAACCCAGATAAACGCCTCGAAGCCTCCGGAAACCCCAACTCCAGAAAACCGCAAAAATTAGGCTTGCCAGGGCGCCCAAGGGAATGGTGAGCAGGGTCGAGAGATGCCAGTAATGATTGAGGAGGGCCGAACCATAGGCCCCCAGGCCGAAAAAGGCCGCATGCCCCAGGGAAATGGCTCCGGAGAGGGCGTAAATATTCCAGGCCAGGGCCAGGGTGGCATAGAGACAGGCCAGGCCCAGCACCTGGTAGAACAGGTCCGCCTCCCGGAAAACCAAAGGCCAGGCTGCCAGGATCAGGACCCCTGCCGCGGTCAGGAGTGAGGCGGGGGGAAATCTAGCCGGGTTTATTTGTCTGACCCGCATGCGGAACTATTCCAGCCAGGCTTTCGCAGAGGCAGGAAGGCCTTTTCTTCCCTGGAGTTTAATTGCTTTCCGTGAACACACTTTTGGTCACAAGCTTTGGCCTGACCGGCACGGTCTCAGCCCTCCTTCTTTGAGGAGATCCCTTCCGGCCGGATGTAGAGCAGCATGATGAGCATGGCGGCGCTGACCAGCTCCCGCCACTTGCTCCCCAAAGTAAAGACCGCGGCAGACTCCGTGAGACCCAGGAGCCAGCCCCCCAAGAGAATGGCCCGGGTCCGGCCCAGGCCGGCAAAAATGGTAACGACGATGGCAATCACGGTGGCCTCGATGCCAGCCGTAGGATACAGATACATATTCTGGGCCAAGAGGGGGCCGGCCAGGCCGATGAGCAGGCCTCCCAAGGCGAAGGCGGCCAGGGCCATCCGGTGGACGTTGATCCCGGCCATTTGCGCCGCCTGTTGATCCTGAATGGTGGCCCGCAAGGCCTTGCCCAAAAAAGTGCCCTGCAACATCAGGCTGACCAACCCGGTGGCCAAAAGCGACAGGATGATGAGCATCCCCTGGCCCAGGGGGAAGGTGAAGTCCAAGCCGGGAAGGGCTATAAAGGGCAGGTCTGTCTGTATCAGGCGGTAGTCGGCGGAAAACAGGGCAAGCATAAAGGTTTGCAGAAGAAAGGCCAGCCCCAGGGTCATCACCAGAGTGTTCAAGCCGTAAGGCTCCGGCAGCCGCCGGAGCAGAAAGTACAAAGGGATGGTCAGCCACGCCAGGGCCACGGAGCAGATGGGTAAGGTCCAGAAAAAGGGGACCTGAAAAAACCTCCACAGGGCAAAGGCGAGATAGCCCGAAAGCACGATCATCTCGCCGTGGGCCAAATTAAAAGCCCGGGTGATCCCGAAAATCAGGGAAAAACCCAGGGCCATCAGGGCGTAAAAAGAACCCAGGGAAAAACCGGCAAAAATGATATAGGCCCAGGCCCGCATGGTCACAGGCTCCTAGTTTGAGGATACCGAGAACATCTTTTCAACGTAAGGCCGAGGGAATTGAAGGCCCCGGGCAAAAGGCGAGGGCGCGGAAAAGTAAACAGGCAAGAGTTTAATAGTTCTCCGGCGTTTTCCCCTTTCCCTTTTCTTCCTTTGGTAATCACTGCACTACCCTCAGCGCGCCGCCAGGGCGAAGTCCGCCTGGCCCGTAGCGCGTTCCAGGGGATACACCACCACCATCTTCCGCTGTTGAATTTGTATCACCACATGCTGGTAATGCCGGGGATCGCCGTGTTCGTCAAAGGTTAACCTCTCCAGGGGCAGTCGGAGGTCAAGTTTGGCCAGGGCCTGGCTAATGGCGTCTCCGGTGAGTTTTGCCCCTCCCTCCAGCAATACGGCCTCGATGGCGGCCAGCAGGGCCCGGGCGGAAGTGTAACCGTGCATGGTCGTGGTGTTGGGTTCTTTGCCGAAGCGTTTACGGAACCCGGCCACGAAGTCCTGGGACGCCTTTTCGGTCCCGGGTTGGGTGATGCCGGGGTTCCAGGCGCAGGTGCCGAAAAGGCCCTCAGAGGCCGGCCCCGTCTCTTCGATAAAGCTCGGGTACGCGACCCCCCAAGGGGCTATAAAGGCCTTCAGGCCCAGGGTCCGCTCTTTCAACTGCCTGACTAGAATCAGGTTGTCGGCGTAAAATCCCCCCGATATCAGCACCTCAATGTGGGCCGGCGGCAGTTTGAGGAGGAACACCGAAAAATCAGGCCAGCCAGGGCGAAACTTCTCCAGGAGAAGGGTCTCAGCCCCCGCCTGGCGAAAAGTTTTTTTGACGTCTTGGGCAAATTCCGTCGTGCCCGGCGACGCGGCATAGAGCAAGGCCAGGCGTCGGGCCTTCAGAGAGTCAATGAGAAAGCGGCATAAGGGCTGAACTATGCCTTCCAGGCGGGAAACCCGGAAGAAGTAAGGATTTTTATTGCCGGTAAAAGCCTTCTGGAGGCTGGCGGAGGCCACATAAGGCACCCGATGCTTGGCGGCCTGCTGGCTGATGGGTCCCACCAGGGAGTCCACGTACCCACCCACCAGACCGGCCACTTTTTCCCGGAAAATCAAGTCCTGAGCCTGGTTGACCGCCACGTCCGGTTTGCTTTGGTCATCCCGGCAGAAAAGTTTCACCGGGTGTCCCCGAAGGCCTCCCCGGGCATTGATTTCCTCTACAGCATAGAGGACCCCCTGGTGGATTTCCAGGCCGTGTTTGGCCAGGTGGCCGGAAAGAGGATTAATTTCCCCCAGACGGATTTCTTGAGCTGCCCCGAGGGGCAGGGGGGACCAAAAGGCCAGAACCACCAGGAGCCAGGGAATGAGGCAGGCCCGAAAGATTGGCCGACTTCTTTGAAACTGCATATATCGCATCCATTGGCTGGTTCATGGTTTGCGGGCTAGTAACCGCTGCCGCCGTGACCAAGCCATCTACCAACATATAACTAATCCCCAGAGTATCCAAAGGAAATTTCCCCGGTACCCCTAGGTTATTTCAAAATCCCATAAATACAGTCTATTAAAACCTCATCGGCAAATCAGGCAAAGGTACGAGATTCAGGCGCATAAATTAACGCTGTCAGGCCCCCGCTCTTCAAGTTGGATCTGGGTGGGATATTTTTCGAAGGAAGGAACAAAAAAGGTTAGCCCCCGGCTAACCCCGGTAATTACTGGCGCGCCCAGAGAGATTCGAACTCCCGACACACGGATTCGTAGTCCGTTGCTCTGTCCAGCTGAGCTATGGGCGCGCTGAGATGGTAGTGAAACCAATATTTTTATAACTTCTCCGCCATTCCAGGTCAACCCTCTAATCAGCCTTTCCACCCCCGGCCCTTGACACCGCTTCCCAGGCAGAGAGGATCAGGCCGGGCTTCACATTGCCACCTTCCTGATTTTCTCATAAACTATAATGATGGAATTTTTGGTCCCGTTAGTCCGGTTAAACCATCCCCGGCGGGTCGGCCAGGCCCGGGTCCCGGCGTTCCGGGCGCCGGCCCGGGCAGCAAAGATCCAGAAAGGTGAAAATGCCCCCGCCACGGTTTGAGACCTTTGCCGCCTTGCGCCACCGCAATTACCGCCTGTTTTTCTCTGGCCAGTCCATCTCTCTTTTGGGCTCCTGGATGCAGTCGGTGGTCTTGGGTTGGCTGGTCCTGGACCTGACCGACTCCTCCTTTTATCTCGGATTGGTGGGGGCGCTCCAGACCTTGCCCATCCTGGTCTTTTCCTTCTGGGGCGGGGTGCTGGCGGATCGGCACAGTAAATACCGCATCCTCTTCGTCACCCAGGGGGGCATGCTTATCCTGGCCCTGGTCCTGGGGATGCTGTTGTCCTGGGAGCTGATGCGCATCTGGCTCCTCTGCCTCCTGGTCTTCCTGGGGGGCGCGGCCATGGCCTTTGACATCCCGGCCCGCCAAGCCTTTATTGTGGACCTAGTGGGCAAAGCCGACCTGCCCAACGCCATTGCCCTTAATTCCACCCTGTTCAACGGCACCCGGGTGATGGGACCGGCCCTGGCGGGGTTCCTCATCGTCCTGGTGGGCATGGCCAACTGCTTTTACCTGAACGCGGTGAGCTTCCTGGCGGTGCTTCTGGCCCTGGCCTGCATGCGCTTGCCCGGGGCCCCGGCCACAACCTGGATTCCCTTTCGCCAGGCCATGAGGGAGATGGTGGATTTCCTGAAGGCGCGCCGGGAATTGCGCTTGCTCCTCCTGCTCATGGCCGGGGTTTCCGTAGTGGGCCATTCCTATTTTGTGCTCTTGCCCATTTTGGCCCGGGACGTCCTGGGGGTGGGGCCGGAGGGGTACGGCTTTCTCATGGCCGTCAATGGCCTAGGGGCCTTCTCCGGGGGCCTGGCCCTGGCCCGGCGCCTTAGGCATCGGCCTCCCATGCCCTCCTTCCTGGGGGGCCTGGCTCTGTTTGTCCTGGGTCTGCTGGCCCTGTCCCTCTGCCGCTACTATTATTTAGCCCTGCCGGCCATCTTTGTGGTGGGATTCGGCACGGTGACCCAGCTCTCCACCGGGAACAGCCTGTTGCAACTCAATGTGCCGGATGAGATGCGGGGCCGGCTCATGTCCTTATTCGGCCTGATCATTGTGGGTTCGGCCCCTTTGGGCAGCTTGCTCTACGGCATCGTGGCCCATTATCTGAGTCCCGGTTTGGCCCTGACCGGGGGGGCTCTGCTAGCAGGGACGGTGGCCGCGGGTTTTCTCTGGCGCTACCCGGACTTGCGGCATTTCGGCTTCCACCAGATAAGCCCCGAACCGGCCCCCCTGCCCCCGGGCAACCCGCATGGGACCGGGCCGTGAAACCCCGGTAAGAGAAGGGGAGGGCAGGGGGCGGCAGAATTACTCCTGCCGGGACAAGAGCTTTTGGCTACGGAAGAAGGAGTGCCATGTAGGGTGCGCACTGCGCACCAGATTATTATTCCTTAAATTTTCTCAATTCGGCCTCCAATGAAAAAACTAACCTTTCAACTCAGCACCTTAGGCTGTAAATACCCGGTCATTTGCCGTGGCCCATACCGGCTGGTGCGCAGTGCGCACCCTACATTTCTCTGTTCTTCCTCTTGGTTCAACCAGCAGTGCCCATTGGCCTGGGTCTAGACATGAAATTCATGGAGGGAAATCCTCAAAAATTTGGGTAAAGCGGATAGCCCAATTTTAGAAATTGGGACAGATATCTATTTTTCCTTTCCCAAGGATTTGGTCTTGACAATCGCCGGAGCGCGGCCTTAAATGAACAGGATTTATCTGAAAAACAGGAAGGGGAGCAATGATAGCCATCAAACACTTCTTGGTGGCCGTAGCCACCGTAGTCGGCTGGGCTTTGGACATCTACATGTGGTTGATCATTGCCCGGGCTATACTCTCTTGGGTTAACCCCGATCCCTATAATCCCATTGTGCGGTTTCTCTACAATGTCACGGAACCGGTTTTAGGCTATCTGCGGCGGCGGCTGCCCCTGTTTGTCGGCGGCCTGGACCTCACCCCCCTGGTGGTGCTGGCCGCCATTCTGTTTTTCAAGGTGTTTTTGGTCCAAACTCTCATCGACTATGCTCGCATGATCCAATAAAGTCCCGCCAGGCTTTTCCCCGTGTCCTCTTTCTATCAAGCCACTTGTCAGGGTTATATCTTGCGGGTGCTGGTAGTTCCCGGGGCGGCCCGCACCGAAGTGGTGGGCCTCCAGGGGGATCGCCTGAAGGTGCGGGTGGCCGCGCCGCCGGAAAAGGGCAAGGCCAACCAGGAGTTGCTGGCCTTTCTGGCCCGGCGCCTGGGGCTGGCTAAGAAAGCGGTGGAACTCACCCTGGGGGCCAAAAGCCGGGATAAACTGGTGACCGTCCTGGACCTTTCCCCGGAACTGGGGGACCGCCTTCAGTCGCTGCTGCCCTAGTATTTGCCGGTGTAGATCAGCTAAGGCCACAAACCGGGATAAATTTGGTCCGGTTTTTGGGGGGAACCAAAGATTGCCGATAAGATACCAATATCGATAACTGATACTGATTATTGCCACTGGCCGGGCCGAACCTCCGGGAGGTAGTTTTTGTCCCCCAACTTGACAAGGGAGCGATGAGTGATAACTATTAAGACCAAACCATGGGGGAGGTAGCCTGCTGGGGGGCTTAGTTAATCAAGCATGTGGGATTACTACGAGCTTTTGGGGTTGCCTCGGGACGCCCCGCCGGATGATATTAAAACCGCGTATCGGCGGTTAGCCCTGAAGTATCACCCGGACCGAAATCCTGGGAACCGGGAAGCGGAGGAGCAATTCAAGCTGGTTTCCGAGGCCTACCAGGTATTGTCCGATCCTGAGAAACGCCAGCTTTATGATCTTTATGGACATGCCGGCTTAGAGGGCATGGATTTCGGCGGCTTCAGCGGCTTTGAGGATATCTTCAGCGGTTTTGGGGAAATCTTCGAGGACTTCTTCGGGTTTGGGCGGCGCCGGGGCCGTTCTGCCCGGTCCCAACCCGGCGCGGATCTGCGCCACCAGGTGACCCTCACCCTGGAAGAGGTGATTCAGGGGGTGGAGAAGGAACTGGAACTGGAGCGCCGGACCACCTGCCGGAGGTGCCGGGGGAAAGGGCTGGAGCCCGGCACCCAGCTCCAGACCTGCCCTCAGTGCGGCGGGAAGGGGCAGATCAGCCATCATCGCGGTCTGCTCCGGGTCTTCACCACCTGTCCCGGCTGCCGGGGCGCCGGTACTTTAGTTACCTCCCCTTGTCAAAAATGCGCGGGATTCGGCACCACCAAGGAGAAGAAAAAGGTGCACGTGCGCATTCCTCCGGGGGTGGATGACGGCAATCGCCTGCGCCTCCGGGGTGAGGGGGAGGCAGGCCGGGGCGGCGCTCCCAAAGGTGATCTTTACATCGAAGTGAAGCTGGCTGCCCACCCCCTGTTTAAACGCCAGGGCAAGGACCTCTTGTATCAAAAAACCATTTCTTTTGTCACCGGCGCCCTGGGGACGGAAATAGCGGTGCCCACTTTAAATGGCCAGGTCAGCCTGGAAATCCCCCCTGGCACTCAATCCGGGACCGTTTTCCGTCTCAAAGGCGAGGGCGTGCCGGACCTGCGGAGCCCGGAGCGGGGTGATTTGATAGTGGAAATCCGGCTTGAGACCCCTACTTCCCTTACTTCCCGCCAGGAAGAGCTCCTCCGGGAATTTCTCCGCCTGGAAAAAGCTACCCTCAATGAAGAGGGACAGAAAGGTTGAACCGGAACTTTCTGACCCGGTATTTTTTCCAGTAGTCTGCCTTCTGCTTCCCTAAAAGCGAATCCATTGGTAATATAGAGGAGTGCATTAACTTCTGGCCGGGAGACCAGTCTTTCCTGAGGCTGCCGACAGTCTAAGGGGGGTCTCCCGGTGAGCCTGGCGGCAACTAGGGGAATAAAACTTTTCTCTCCCGGACGGCGTTACCCGAAGGCGGCCCGGAAAATCCTGAGTGCCGGTTCCCTTTAAGGGCGGGACGGCGGTCCCAGAAAGGTTCCAGTCAAAACCGGAAAGGAGGTCGATTATGGCAAAAGTGGCGATCAACGGAATGGGTCGGATAGGTCGAGCGGCTTTTAAGATCTGTCTGGATACCCCCGGATTGGAAGTCAAAGCGATTAATGATCTCATGCCCCTGGCTAACCTGGTTTACCTGTTAAAATACGACTCCGTTTACGGCCGGTATGGGAGGAAAGTGGAAATCAAAGGGAATGACCTGGTGGTGGACGGCAAGACCTATAAATATTTGAGTGAAAGAGACCCGGGCCAACTTCCCTGGAAAGACCTGGATATCGACGTGGTGTTGGAATGCACCGGTCTTTTTACCAGCAAAGAGGGTCTGGACAAACATATTCAGGCCGGGGCGAAATATGCCATTCTCTCCGCTCCCTCCAAAACTGAAGATGTCTGTTGCATAGTGCACGGGGTTACCGTGCCGGGAGAGGCGGAGCGGGTGCTGTCCTGTGCCAGTTGCACCACCAACTGCATCACCCCGGTGGTGGAAATCATGGGCCGGCGCATCGGCATCAAAAAGGCCATTATGACCACCATCCATGCCTATACGTCTTCTCAGGCCATCGTGGATGGACCTAACAAAAAATTTCGCCGGGGCCGAGCCGGGGCCCTTAACTTTGTGCCCACTTCCACCGGCGCGGCCAAGGCCACTACCAATGTGCTGCCCCAATATAAGGGAAAACTGGACGGCATTGCCGTGCGGGGACCGGTGCCCTGCGGTTCCGTGGCGGATATTGTCTTTGTCACCGAAAGGCCCACCACCGTGGAAGAGGTCAACCGGATTTTCCGGGAGGAGGCGGCCAGCGAACGTTACCAGGGGATTCTGGGAGTGGCCGAAGACCCCATCGTCTCCGCGGACATCATCCAGGACTCCCGGGCCTCAATTATTGACCCGGAAATGACCCAGGTGGTGGACGGTGATCTGGTCAAAGTTCTGACTTGGTATGATAATGAATGGGGTTACACCAGTCAGATGGTCCGGGAGGCCCAGCGGCTCTTTAAGTAATTAGGTCGGCTGGCCTTCAGCCCTTCTTCCTGGCAAATTACCGGAACCACTCGGCCCAGGTACGCGCCCAGGAGCCAGGCCGGGGACAATTGCTGTTTGCGCATTTCTTATGGGGTTATTACGTGCCGGTTCTGGTTAGCGGGGGCGCCGGGGCTCGGGCCTGCGCCTGCCATGAAGGATGGTGCGGATAGATTTTATCGGGGTGAATTGTCTTGATCCCTCACCGGATCGGTGAGGGCGGGGCGGAAAAGCCGACCCCGGCCCAGGAAGGGGTCTCTAAACAACCAGGGATGAAAACCTTGGGGGGGAATTGCCATAAGTTCGCAAAACTGCCGGTTTTCTTCCGGCAATTTTGCATTCCCTTAACCACCGTTAACCGCTAAAAAGCCCCTTGCCATTTCCAGGAAAATCAGCCAGAATCCCGTTATCTCTAAGGCTCAAGCCGGCATAGCTCAGTGGTAGAGCAGCTGATTCGTAATCAGCAGGTCCGGGGTTCGAATCCCCGTGCCGGCTCCAGTGATAACAAAAAGTTATCCACACTGCAGAGGTCAGGAATGCGACCAGGGTGGCAGAAAGACCATTATTCAAGCCTCCCTAGGCTGGCAACTTTTCCCTTTTTTCCCACCGGGTGAATATTTTTTCCCTTCTTCTCCTGGCCGAATCATGGACCGGTGCCTTTAATTGCCCGCTGCTGGCTACCCCTCCCACCACTCCCGATTCAGGCTCATGAGGAACGGGCTGCTTGGCCCCAGCTCCAGGACAGCCCTTTCCGGCTCAGAAGTCCTGGGCCATTTCTTATTTGCTTCGATATTTTTCGAAGAGGTGTTTTTTGGTGATTCTCTAGGATTGTCTTTGGAGGGGGATTAGTGTTATCCTTAACATCCATCCAGGGGGAGCCTGGCTGATCCTTGAAGTTTATCTACCTTTAACCAACGCCATGTTGAGACGCCCGGAGTGTGGTGGGAACTGGAAACGGCGCGGACTGACTTGCGGCCCTCTGGGGGCGGTCTCAAAACGGAAGACCAACCCCGGGCGGGGACGATAATTGGGCCGGTGCGCTACCGGTTTATCTCGACCCGGGCTTAATCTCGCGGGATATCTAAAAATGACCCAGACGATCCGTTTTTTGGCGGGCCTGACTTTGCTGGCCCTGTGCTTCTGCGGCCCGGTGTCCGGAGCCGATGATCCGGTCAAGGTGCCGGTACTGGTTTACCACCGCTTCGGCCCGACGGTGGCCGACGGCATGACGGTGACCACGCCGGTATTCGCCGCCCAGCTCAAGTGGCTTAAGGATAACGGCTATACCGTCATCCCCTTAAGGACCCTGGTGGACTACCTCAAGGGCAACGGCCCGGCCCCGCCGCCGAAAGCGGTGGTGATCACCGCGGACGACGCCCACAAGACGGTCTATACGGAAATGTACCCCCTGGTGCGCCGGTACAACATCCCCATTACCCTGTTCATCTATCCGTCGGCGGTGTCCAACGCCTCCTATGTCATGACCTGGGAGCAGTTAAAGGAACTTAAACAGACCGGTCTCTTCGACATGCAGTCCCACACCTTCTGGCATCCCAATTTCAAGCGGGAGAAGAAAAAACTCAAGCCCGCCGACTATCAGAAGCTGGTGGACACGCAGCTTAGCAAGGCAAAGGCCTCCCTGGAGAGAAGGTTCGAAACCAAGGTGGACCTGTTGGCCTGGCCCTTCGGCATCTATGACGACGGACTGGAAAAGGACGCGGAGAAGTCAGGCTACGTGGCGGCCTTCAGCATCGATCGCCGGCATGCCAGTAAATCCGAGAAGATCATGGCACTGCCTCGCTACTTGATGGTCAACGGCGACGGCATCAAAGGCTTTGCCGCCATCATTACCGGCCGGGCCGAAGAAAAAGGGCGGAAGACCTATTGAAATTGTTGTGAAGAGTATTTGGGGGAGGGGGCTAAGGGCCGGTGGGCCCTTACCCCCTCCCCC
>JBFLZI010000043.1:0-18867 GCA_040756315.1 Thermodesulfobacteriota bacterium
CCGCGGTGGCGGAAGCGGCCCGCTGCATCAATTGCGGGGTCTGCTCCGAATGCCTGCAGTGCGTCGTCGCCTGCCAGGCCGGGGCCGTGGCCCACAGCCAAGGCCCGGAAAAGTTGGAATTGAATGTCGGCGCGTTGGTCCTGGCCACCGGTTTTCAAACTTTTGATCCCCGGGGCCTTGCTGCTTACGGCTATGGCCGTTACCCCAATGTCTATACCAATCTAGAGTTTGAACGTATCTTAAGCCCCGGCGGGCCTTTCCAAGGCCATGTGCAGCGACGCTCTGACGGCAAGGAACCCCGAAAGATCGCCTGGATCCAGTGTGTCGGCATGCGCAGCGAACATGAAGAGGCCCACCCCTATTGCTCCAGTTACTGCTGTATGGCCACCCTCAAGCAAGGCATGATCGCCAAGGAGCATCTGGGCCGGGATCTGGATACCGCCGTCTTTTACCTGGACATGCGCACCCCCCGGAAAGATTTTGAAAAATATTATCACCGGGCCGAAAATCTGGGAGCCCGCCTCATCCGCTCCCGGGTCCACACCATCCGTGAAGTCCCCCATACCAGGGATTTAGAGATTCGCTATGTCACCGAGGCGGGGGAGCTCAAGGATGAGACCTTCGACATGGTGGTATTGTCCGTGGGGGGCGTTACTCCGCCGGAGACTCGGGAATTGGCCCGGAATTTGGGGATCAGGCTTTCCCACAACAAGTTTATGGACACCCAGTGCTTCGCCCCGGTGACCACTTCCCGGCAGGGCGTCTATTCCTGCGGCTTTTTCAACGGCCCCAAGGACATCCCCCAGACGGTGATGGAAGGGAGCGCCGCCGCGGCCGAAGCGACCCGGGCCCTGGCCTCGGCCCGGGGCAGCCTGCTTAAAGAGAAGGTCTTTCCTCCGGAGCTGGATGTGGCGGGAGAGCCCCCCCGGGTGGGCGTCTTTGTCTGCAACTGCGGCCTCAACATCGGCGGCGTGGCCGATGTCCCGGCCATTGTGGAGTACGCTCAGACCCTCCCGGAAGTGGCCTACGCCCACGCCCATCTCTTCACCTGCTCCCAGGACGCCCAGAGCCAAATGGTAGCGATGATTGAGGAGCATCGGCTCAACCGGGTGGTAGTGGCGGCTTGCAGCCCCTCCACCCACCAACCCATCTTCCAGGAGATGCTGCGGAACGCCGGCCTGAACAAATATCTCTTTGAGATGGCCAATATCCGCAACCAGTGCACCTGGGTCCACCAGCGGGAACCGGAAGCGGCCACCGCCAAAAGCCAGGACCTGGTGCGCATGGCCGTGGCCAAGGCCCGTTTGCTCCAGCCCCTGGAATACCTCACCGTGGGAGTGAACTCCAAGGCCCTGGTGATCGGCGGCGGCGTGGCCGGCATGACCGCGGCCCTGGCCCTGGCGGATCAGGGCTACCCAGTGCACCTGGCCGAAAGAAAAGACCGCCTGGGGGGCAACGCCCTCCATCTTCATACCACCTGGCGGGGCGGCCTGGTGGGCCCCCGGCTGGAAAAATTAATCGCCCGGGTGCTGAACCATCCCAACATCACGGTGCACTACAAATCTATTGTCATGGAAGTGGCCGGGGTGGCCGGGAATTTCCGGACCAAGCTTTCCCGAAACCAGGAAATCGACCACGGTATCGTCATTATTGCCATCGGCGGCGAACCCTATAGACCGGAAGGGACGTTTCTCTACAAGCAGCATCCTGACGTTATCCTCTCCCTGGACCTGGACGCCGAAATCGCCGAAGAGACGGACCGCCTGAAACAGGCCCAGGCCGTGGCCTTTATCCAATGCGTCGGGTCCCGCGTCCCGGAGCGGCCTTACTGCAACAAGGTGTGCTGCTCCCATTCCGTGGAAAACGCCCTGAAGATCAAAGAAATGGACCCGGAGAAGGAGGTCTATATCCTCTACCGGGACATGCGCACCTATGGGGAACGGGAAATCCTCTACACCCTGGCCCGGGACCAGGGAGTGGTCTTCATCCGTTATGACCTGGAAGACCCTCCCCGGGTGGAAGCGGCGGAAGGCAAGATCAAGATCACTGTCACCGACCCGGTGCTCCGGCGACCCATTGAACTGACGGTGGACCTCCTGACCCTGGCCACCGCCATCATTCCCCATCACCATGCCCCCTTGGCGGAACTGTATAAAATTCCCTTGAACGCCGAGGGCTTTTTTACCGAGGCCCACGCCAAGATCAAGCCGGTGGACGCCTCCACCGACGGCATCTACCTAGCCGGACTGTGCCATTACCCCAAACCCTTGCAAGAATCGGTGGCCGAGGCCCTGGCCACCGCGTCCCGGGCCTCCACCATTCTCTCCAAGGATTTCCTGGAACTGGAAGCCGCCATTTCCCGGCCCATCGATGAGAACTGCGACGGTTGCGCCTTCTGCATCGAGGCCTGTTCCTTCAAAGCTATCAGCCTCCTGGAATACATGAAAGACGGCGGCGTGAAAAAGACGGTGGAAGTGAACGAAGTCCTGTGCAAAGGCTGCGGCTCCTGCATGGCCACCTGCCCCAAACAGGGCATCTACGTGGCCGGCTTCACCCCGGAACAACTGGGCGCCCAAGTGGAAGCCGCCCTGGGAGTGGCCTAGATTGGTGTGGAAAAGGTGTGTTGTGGGGGGAGGGCCAGGGACCTGAGGTCCCTCCCCCAAACACTAATCTATAAAAAGGACAGGAAAAATGAGCGAAGGGTATGAGCCGTTATTCATTGCCTTCTGCTGCAACTGGTGCGCTTATGCCGGGGCGGACCTAGCCGGGGTCTCCCGGATTCAGTATCCCCCCAACGGTCGCATCATCCGGGTGATGTGTTCCGGCATGGTCCACCCTAATTTGGTCATCGACGCCCTCACCAAAGGCGCGGACGGCGTCCTGATCTGCGGGTGACACCTGGGGGAGTGTCATTACCTGGAAGGTAATGTTAAAGCGCAGAGTCGGGCGGAAGCTATAGAGTTAATGTTGGAGGACTTCGGGCTGGAACCGGAGCGTTTCCGCGTCGAGTGGATCGCCTCTTCCGAGGCCCAGAAATTCGCGGACGTGATGCGGGAGATGACGGAAACCTTGCGGGCTTTAGGCCCCAGCCCTTACAGCACCCGGGCCTGAGAAGTGGTTTGCCAAAACCGGGCCCTTCCCTATAAAAAACCCCAAAAATGTAGCCGCCGTAAAGCCTGCGGCTACATTTAAAAGCTTATAGCACATGGCTTAGTTTTGGGTTAGGAACCGGAGCATGATCATACCCTTATCCCGCAAGTTTAACGGCAAAAAATTTTTATGGGACGGCGCCACTTACGGCAGCCGGGATGAGGCCGCGGCCGCGTTGGAGGCTTATCAAAAAGACGGCTTTGAGGTAGAGTTGCTGGAAGAGGAAGGCCGATATCTGGTTTATTCCCGCCGGGTGGCCGCCACACAGTCGGGAGAGTAATCGGCACGGGCCGTAGTTCAGCTAGCAGCGCCTCAGCCTGCCGTTTCCTTAAGCTGAAAGCTGACCGCTGACGGCTGAACGCTTACCAAAAAGGAGGGCAAGAGATGGCGGTAACAGTGGCAGAAGAGTGGTTAAATGCATGTTCCGGCTGTGAAATCTCCATCCTCAATATCGGGGTTGCGCTCCTCGACCTGCTCCCCATGCTGGAGTTTGTCCACATGCCGGTCCTACTGGATCATAAATATTTTGGCCAAACCGGGGAGAAGACTGACTTTGAAATCCCCGAAGCCATGGTGGGCATCGTCTCCGGGGGCGTGCGCAACGAGGAGCACAAGCATGTTTTAGAAGAGATGCGGAAAAAATGCCAGACCCTCATCGCCCTGGGAAGCTGCGCCGCTTACGGGGGCATTCCCGCCCAGGCCAACATGTTTAAAAAGGAAGAGGTCTTCGACAAGATTTTTCGCCACTGCGTGTCCACTGACCCCGCGCCTGACCCCGTCGATCCCGATGTCCCCCCCTGGCTGGCCACCTGTATGGCCCTGGACGAAGTGGTGAAGGTGGACGTTACCATTCCCGGTTGTCCGCCGCACCCGGATTGGATCGTGGAGGCCGTCACCGCCCTGGTCATGGGGGAATCCTCCTGGAGCCTGCCGGAGCGCAGCGTCTGCGACACCTGCCCGGTGATCCGGGAGAAAAAGTCCGCCGGCGGCCCCATCAAACGCTTGTTTGAGAACCTGGAATTCAATCCCGAAGAAGGCCTGGACAAAATGCGCTGTATCAATGAACAGGGGTTTCTCTGCCTGGGGCCGGTGACCCTGGCGGGTTGCGCCGGCAAGACCGGGGTGCCCCGCTGCGTCCAGGCCCGCACCCCCTGCCGGGGCTGTTTCGGCCCCATCCGCAAGGGGGCAAGGCCCATGGTGGATATGATGGGCTCCTTGACGTCGGTGGGCCTGGATCCTAAGACCGTGGTGGATCGCCGGGCCATCATGAACCGTTATATCGGAGGCCACGGCTTTTTGACCCCGCTGCCGGCCCGGCCGGGAAAATGAGGAGGCGCTAGCATGGCAAAGGTCATCCAGATTCAGCCGGTAACCAGGATCGAAGGACATGCCAAGGTGGACATCCACCTGGATGACGCGGGCAACGTGGCGGATACCCGGGTGCATATCCAGACTTTACGCGGCTTTGAAAAATTTTGCGAAGGCCGCCCCGCGGAAGAAATGCCCCGAATCGTCTGCCACATCTGCGGCATCTGCCCCTGGGCGCACCACCTGGCCTCCAGCAAGGCCACGGACGCGGTCTTTGGGGTCACCCCGCCCCCCGCCGCGGTGAAACTGCGCCGCCTGATGCAGGCCATCGCCTACATCAGTGACAAGATCCTCCATTTCTACTTTCTGGCCGCGCCGGACTTTGTCATCGGCCCGGACGCCGATTATTCCGTGCGCAACGTGGTGGGCATCATTAACGCCGCGCCGGACATCGCCCAGCAGGTGGTGCGCTACCGCCACCTGGGGGCCCGGCTCCTGGAAAACTTCGCGGGACGGGCCATCCACCCCACCTTTTCCCTGGCCGGGGGGGTGAGCAAGCCCATGACCGAAACGGAGCGCCAGGCGATGCTGCCCGCAGCCAAAGAACTCCTGGAATTTTCCCAATTCTCCATCAAGTTCGCCAAGGAGAACGTCTTCCCCAAATACCTGGACGCCATCAAGAGCATCGGCGTGATTAAGGTGGGCTACATCGGCACGGTCACCGACGACGGGGCCATGGATTTTTATGACGGCAAGATCCGCCTGATGCAGCCGGACGGCGCTTACGAAGACTTTGCTTACGAGCAATATACCGACTTCCTGGGGGAGCACGTGGAACCCTGGTCCTACCAGAAGTTCCCCTATGCCAAGAAGTGGGGGCCCCTCTCCCTCAACCTGGACCATCCCACCGGGGTCTATCGCAGCAACTGCCTGGCCCGGGTGAATGTGGCGGACAAGATGGCCACGCCCCTGGCCCAGGCGGAGTTGGAGGAGTTTCGGGCCGCGTTCGGCCGGCCGGCCCATTTCACCCTGCTCTACCACTACGCCCGCTTAATTGAATTGGTGCAACTGGCAGAGACCGCTGTACAACTCCTGGAAGACCCGGAGATTACCAGCCCGGAGGTGCGGGTGAAGGTGGAACCCCGGGCCGCCCGGGGAGTGGGCTGCGTGGAAGCACCCCGGGGGACCTTGATCCACGACTATGAGACCGACGCCGATGGGCTGATCAAGAGCCTCAACCTCATCGTCGGCACCACCCACAACAACGCCGCCATCAATCTCTCGGTGAACCAGGCGGCCAAGGAGTTCATCAAAGCAGGGACCTACGATCAGGGGATCCTGAACAAAGTGGAGATGGCCATCCGGGCCTACGACCCGTGACTGAGCTGCGCTACCCACCGCCTGGACGGCGGTGTCGCGGTGGAGATCAGCATTGTGGATGCCCAAGGCCAGACGATCGACCAGCTAAGAAACTAGAGGATGGTTTTTTGGGGGGAGGGGGTAAGGGCTTGTAGCACAGGCTTCCAGCCGGTGGGAACCCCTTACCCCCTCCCCCAAATCCCCCCCCCCAATCCCTTAAGGGGGGCGAAATTAGCTGTGGCAGGCAGGGCCAAAGGCCCTGCCTGCCACAGCCCCCTAAAGGGTTGGGGGGAGAGGGAGGACGGATGGAGGACAGCCGCCCCCGGCTGTCCTGGACAGGCCAGGGCGCCTATCCTCCCTTAACCCCGGCCCTCACCCCCACCCAAACCAATCTTTCCTTACAGGGCCACAGGACCGGAGCTCACTGGGTCCTGTGGCCTTTTTTGCTCAAATGGAGAGATGAAAAATAATGGCAAATAATGTGGCAAATTATCAAAGTAATAAGCAGCACTTCTTGTATTTTTTTCCACTTCCACAAGGACATGGATCATTTCGACCTATTTTACCATGAGCCTCTTTAGCTATGCTGAGTCTTCTGCTCCTTAGTGCATCAGCCTTTGCTCTAAGTTGAGGAAGGTCTTGATTTGGGATTTCTTCAATTCTTAGGAATTGATAATAAATATCAACAAGGCTACCTCCCTCATCAAAGAACAGCTCAAGGAGCAATCGCTCCATGTCGCCAGTAACCAACATTGCTGCTCGTGTATGGTCTAGACAGAGCTTTTCGTCTCTCTCCATAATACCTTTATGCCAACAGAATAAGGTGAATTTTATACCCCCATAAGTTGAGAACGGTTTAGCGCGCCTTGTAACAGACTGTTCTTTCAGCACATCATCGATATGCGATGTGATGATATCGCGCCATTCTCCACTGCAATCAAGAAGTGCACTTGATACTTTTCGGCGACCAGGCTTGTTACCCAAAGCTAAGAGGTCTATAATTTGCCTCAAACGTTCTGGCATATACTGCTTAAGAGGACTTGCAGAACCGGGATCGGACAATTTATTACTAAAGTAACCGTCGATTGCCGATCGATACCCATGCCATCTGATCCGTCCATCAGCATCTAGTTCCTGAGCGTATTTGGAGTACACGTTATGTTTGAGATACAGACCCAAATGATCAAGTTCATCCTCCACATCGACTATTTTCTCTTTAAAAGCGCGTACCCTTTGCTCAACATAGTGAAGGAAAGATAGTGGGTTATCAAAGATATCAGAATACACCATTAGATCACTAACCGATACTGACCATACAGGGTGCTCCCCAACATCTATGCCGATATTTTTTAGATGCTCGACCCGTGCTGCCAACTCTGTAAAGGGGTCAAGAGTGATAGTACATATCGTGATGTGTTCAAAATCATTCTTTGATATGTTACCAATTTGATTGTGATTGCGGTCAAAAAGCACAACTTCATTATCGCTCTGCAGATATTCTAAAAAACGTCTACCTTGTTCTGCTGGTTTGAAAATTAGATTCTTTAGCGATTCAATATAGGCTGGGAAGTCAGTCGCGGGTGGCGTATATGTAAAAGCTCCAGCCTTCACTTCGACGATGAATAGGTGGTCTTCAAAGATCACTAACGAATCTACCTCACACCACTGCTTATGGCCAGCTTGGCTTGTGTACCAGCGATAATAAACTGATTGATGAATTTGCGCACTTGGCAGCAGCTTTTCAAATAACTCGCAGGGGATTTGTTCTGATACTTCTTTTTGTTTTTGATTCCATTGAAAATTGTATTGTGGTTTCATCCTAACAATTAAACGCTGTAAGGCACGATAAAAGTTGTCAAAGAAGCTTTGCAACTCAAAACAGTAGTAACCATTTCCAAGCTTAATAAATGGCCTTTTAAATATGGGCCATATTCGCAGTGGCCATCCTTTGTAATCGCCTTCCGCAAAGAATTCAGAATCCTGTCCTGGGGTCCAGGATAGCTCGTCCAACAATACAGAGGGAAGGTTAGTGAGCTTTTCAAGGTCAAATAGATCAAGCCCGTGAAACCTTCCTAAGACATTATCTCGCCAAGCTTCCCAACCTTTTTCTTCAATCACTTCGGACATCATGACAGGCAAGTCGTCTGGCGACACTGATTCCATCACTTTAATTTTTTTCTCAAGTTCTTCAGTTGTGACTTTCTGGAAATGCTTTAGTTCTTTCATGAGGTTGTCAATCCCAAATGTCAGGGAGTCTTGGATTTTCTGAATTGCATCGACCAGTTCTTCAGAAGAAACACCAAATAACTCTATAAGTACATCATTATGAGGTGACAATAGAGAACGGAAAAAAGGTGCCTCATGAACAATATATCTCTGTCCTCTGACATTGCACCAATACAACTGCGCTTTGACATAATACTCATCGAAATCTTTGTCATAATGTGGGTCGCTTCTGTAAGCAGACGCAGTCCGGCAAATCTGGTACTCAAGGTTAAGCTGTGAGAATAAATCCCTGACAAGTGACCTGAGCTGTTGCCAATCTTCCTCAGTCACCTCTTCTTTAATGGACTCGGCTGGCTCTACAGATGCAATAATACTTTGAATATAATCAACCATTCTCAATGAGATGGAAGCTTCTTTGTCAATCTGGATTTCACTCTTTATATTCACATGATGGGCAGCCATCTCCCAATAGGCTCTTTTGAGGAGTTCGTCAGGAGGAAGACCTTTCACCATATTTGCTATATTAGTAACTTTTTCATCAATTTCTTGACACACTTCTGGAAAGCGTTTAGCATGCATATCCTGCATCTTTTCAAATTGTTCTTCGGACATATTCATGCGAAAAAAGGCAAACTTACCAAAACGAGCAGCCTCAAACGGACCGAGTTTAAAATAATCATCTGGTTTGACCAGTTTTCTTCTCTTCTTCAATTCTCTGGCTCGGGGTTTATTACTACTTTTTTTCCCCATGACTATTCCTGAAAGGGTGGATAGTTTGAGGATAAATAGGGACCGACTCTATTCCCTTAGCAATCCTTTGATAATGCTGAAGATCCCTTGGTGACTATCACTCTGTTATATATACGTGATTCTATCTAGAAATATATCCTAATTTTAGCCCGTCCCAAGCTCCCTTTGGATAACTTAACACATTGAAACCTGTAGTCCGGCTGCTTATATTATCGGACAAAGCGGAGCTTTACTGACCAGGGCGTTCCCCAGCCAAAGCCGGGGAACCAGAAAAAAGTGGCTGTAATGACCGGGGCCTAGGGCCTTGACTTTCCGCCCATTTTCTTACTATAGAAGGGGTTGGGGGAGAGAGTTTGAGGTAGGGGCAGTGGTTCCTACAGGCTGGAAGCCTGGGCTACCAGCCTCCGGCCCCCTCCCGCAAAATCACTTCTGCCAACCTCTCAGAGCTTTAAAAAAACCGATAGAGGAGGAAGCCCAGCAATGACACGGTGCCGATGGTGGTTAAGCCTTACCCTGATCATGTTTCTGGCCGTGGTTTTCTGCGGTTGCGCCGGCATGCAGACCTCGCAGACCCAGTCCACGGAAGATCTGCTCTCCGCCGCGGGGTTTAAGTTGCGCATTCCCGATACCCCCAAGAAGATGGCCCATCTGCAATCGCTGACGCAGCGGCAGATTTTCGCCTTTCCCCGGAACGGCAAAATCTACTATGTCTATGCTGACGCCGTCAACAACCGCCTTTATATTGGTAACGAAGCAGCCTACCAGCGCTACCAACAGATGGCCATAGCCCAGAAAATCGCCCAGCAGCAGTACATGGCGGCCCAGATGAGCGAAGCCGCGGCCATGGATTGGGATATGTGGGGGCCCTGGGACCCCTATTGGTAGAGGGGTTTCCCCCAGGCTGAAAGCCTGAGCCACTGCCCCCTTATCCCCCGCCGAAATTTCTTGTTGAGGGATCAGGGGCCAGGGGTCAGGAAAAACGGATTTTTCCGACGAATTCCTGCCCCCCGGCTCCTCTTAAATGGTTTGGGAGGAGGGTATGGGAGGAGGACCGGTAGCACAGGTTTTCAGCCGGTGCTCAGGCCCCTGGCCCTCCGCTCACCAGCCTCTTTTTCCTCGTTCCCCCGCCGGAGCTGGGGACCGGGAGAGGATAGGTTGGGGCACCATAAAAGGAAAGGAGGTTGGCACCATGCCGCCGGAGATTACCGAAGCTATGATTAACGCGGAGATCCAAAAACTGGGGGATAACAGCTATAAGGTCCGTGAAGAGGCCACCGACAAACTTATTGAGTTTTTGAACCAAGACCCCCAGAAAGTGCTGCCCATGATCGTCGACCTTTTCCTTAAACCACCCGCTGATCCAGAAGTAGAAGAAAGACTGGGTAGGGTAATTGCTCAAAAGATTGACGAATTGGCCGCCGGCAATGATCTGGATAAGTTGAGGGTCATAAACGGCTATCTGGTCTTCAAGGGGATAGCCGATCGGTTCTCCGCGGAGCAAATTATTGCCGACCGAGACATCATCACGGTCTCGGTCCTTTCTCCCCCTATGGGAGCCCGCTTTACCAAGCTTTGTGCTCCCGATCAGGAGACTAATTTTTGCCGGTTTGAGATTCCCGTTTCCTTTACCGTCACCTTTAATGCTGACCTTGCAAATTTTATCTCAGTATCCTGGGAATACCAGGACAAGAATGGTTGGCATCGCTCTCTGATCACGGATATTGCCCATGAACTTCGGCATCCCAATGATGTTACTATTATCAAGACCTTGTTATGCGGCGAGACGGAAACCATCGAGCTGAAAATTATCGCGGTGGCATCTGAGAAGGAAACCGGTAGAAACGTTATCCACACTGTGTCTAAAAAGCTGACTTTCATTTGTGGGCCACTGGCCCCGGAGGAGAAAGAAGAAAAAAAGGAAGGCAAGAAGGCGGAAAAGAAGAAGGCTCCTAAACGTGGCTAAAAATGAAAATACGGATTGATGGACCAGTCATTTCACCTAATAATCGTCGTAGGGTAAGTAGGGTGGGCACGCCCTACATGAAGCGGTTTAAGGTGGTCATTGCCGACCCTGGCGTAACCCCGTAGGTCCTGGGGAGTGGCAAGGAAGGAAGGAGGACAAAATGAAGAAACTAGAAACAAGGAAGAGAGAATGTCCCTCTTGTCGAGTTATATCCGTTGATGGCGGTCCCCCTGACCCTGAATGGCGTTGTCGATGTTTTATGTGGAATGGTGCTCAAACCTTCTCTTTTACCGGTCCAGGTTTCAATGGACTTTGGGTGGAAGGCGGAGAGGGGGTTCCCGTGAGCGGAGGTAATGAGTTTCTGGTTACTCGCCCCACAGATGGAATGCAATTTAAGGTTGTAGCTAGCTGCTCTTAATAAGGCCTCAAAAACAGGAGCCGCTAAGTAGAGGCAGGGCCAACTTTCGTGTCCGAAAAGTAGGGCCTAATGGCTCTATTATGTTATTCTTCAGCCGGAGCCGCGGAACCGGCTGAAAAAAGACTGCGGACCCGCAAAAGGAACAAGCCCAGGAGCTGCCGATATGCTGGAACCCACCCTGATAACCTGGATTTTAGTCATCAGCGGGCTAATCATTTTTGCCCCGCCCTTATACATGCAAATCCTGGCGGTAAAAAACCCCCACAGCCAAAAACTCAAGGACCTTTTGATCGGCAAAGGGGAAGATTATGCCGACAGGACCCACTTCCTTTTCTGTTACGGCACCGGTTGGGCCGACCTGATCCTGCAATTTCCCCCCCTGATCATCGGCAGCCTGGGCGTGCTCTTAGGCCGGGCCTGGGGCTATCTGTTATGGATGGCGGTAGCGGCCATCGCTATCTATGTGAGCATCATCCTGTGGTTTATTGACCGGGAGCATGTCCTCCCGAAATGCGGCCCTCTGGCCTTTTATACCTATTATTGGGGGATTTGGGTGTATTGGGGGGTGGCCGTCTTCATTTATAGCCTGGTGCGCATTAATGGGATTGTCCTCTGAATTTGATTGACTTTTTTTCCACTAGGGTGCTTTCCCCGGGTTCCCGGTGACGCTGGCTCCTTCCCCCTCCCCTCCTTCTTCCGATCCCGCCTGAGGTTAGGTTCAGCTTGACCCCTGGTCTGAGGCAACATTACTTTTCAGGCGTTCTTTGCTATCATGCTCCCCAATCTAAGGGCGGCTTTTCGAAGAGGTCCGCTTTGCCGATAAACTTGGTACAGCCAAAGCAGAGGGGTCATTTGCCGCGGCCTCCCCAGGCCGCCTGATTTACGCCTTTCATCGCCAGGAGTGACAACATGTCCGTAGAAGGAATTCCCCCAAGACCGTCCATTTTTAAAAGCCACAGTTTCTACGTGAAAATAGTTACGGCTTTTATCGGCTTGCTGGTCCTCACCGTCCTGCCCATCGTCTCCTATAATTATTACAAAAACAGTCGCATGGCCCTGGAGTTAAGCGATGATTTAATGGCCCAGATCACCAGCACGGTAATTGAAAAGACCGGCAATTATTTCTTGCCCGCGGCGATTTTGGTGGAAATCAGCGCCCGCCTTGCCAAACTCGGCGCCATTCGTTGTACCGATAATAAGCAACTGGAGCTCTTCACCCTGGGGGCCTTGGAATCCTATCCCCAGATCTCCATGTTTTTTATCGGGGATGAGCAGGGCAATTACATCCGGGCCTGGCGGCTCCCGGACGGCAATATGGAAGGCCGCATTATCAACCGGGCCTGTCTCCCGGCCACCAATACCTTTAAATATTGGAACGGTCAATTCCAGGTGTTTAAGACCGAGAAATCCACCCAGATCGATTATGACCCCAGGGTCCGCCCCTGGTATCGGGGGGCCAAGGAGACCCGGGCCAACTACTGGACCGACGCCTACATCCTGTTTCGCAACAAAAAGCCGGCGGTTACTTCCGCCTACCCGGTCATGGACCCCCAGGGGAAGGTGGTGGCCGTTTGGGGGGTGGATATTGAGTTGGACGAAATCTCCACTTTTCTGAAAAGCCTGAAAATCGGCAAAAACGGTATTCCCTTGATCCTCAACGCCAAAAATGAAGTGGTGGCTTATCCGGACGTCTCCCGCATCGTCAAAGAGGAAAATGGCAAATTACGGCCGGTCCAGGTGGCGGAACTGGGGGTCGCGCCCCTGAGCCGCGCCCTGGAGGAATATCTCCGGACCGGCCGGAGCAAATTGGTCATTGACAGCCAGGGCAAAAGATATCTCGCTTCCTTTGCCGAATTTCCCCAGTCCTTTCCGGCCCATTGGAAGGTGGCCCTGATCGTCCCGGAGGACGATTTTATCAGCGGCGCCAAACTATTAATCCGGGAGACCCTGCTCATCTGCCTGGTCATCCTGGCGGTGGCCATCCTCCTGGCCACCCTCATTGCCCGGGGCATTTCCCAACCCATCAAGCTCCTGGCGGAAGAGACCAAAAAGATCAAGGACTTTCGCCTGGACGATAAAATCGTCATCAAGTCCTACATTAAAGAGATTCAGTTTATGGGAAACGCCATCTCGGCCATGAAGGCGGGCCTGCAGGCCTTTAGGAAGTATGTCCCGGCGGAGTTGGTGCGGCAATTGATTCATACCGGGGAAGAGGCTCGCCTGGGGGGCCAGAAGCGGGAAATAACCGTGTTTTTTTCCGACATCTCCGGATTCACCGGCATCGCCGAACGTCTGGCCCCGGAAGAACTCATGCTGCGTCTCTCGGAATACTTCGATGAACTGACGAAAATCTTGAGCGCCGAGAAGGGCACCGTGGATAAATATATCGGCGACGGCATTCTGGCTTTTTGGGGCGCGCCGGTCCCGGACGAGGAGCATGCCTGGCATGCTTGCCACGCCGCCCTGGTCTGTCAGGAGAAGCTAAAGGAACTCAATCATAGATGGGAGGCCGAAGGCAAGTATCCTTTCGCCACCCGGATCGGCATCAGCACCGGGGAAACCGTGGTGGGGAACGTAGGCTCCAGGGAACGGATCAACTATACGGTGATGGGGGATAATGTTAACCTGGCCAGCCGTCTGGAAGGCGTGAATAAATTATACGGCACCCAAATCATCGTCAGCCCCACCACTTATCAGGCGGTGGCGGATAAATTTTGGCTGAGACCTTTGGGCATCATCGCCGCCAAAGGCAAGAAGGAGGAGACCACGATTTACGAATTGCTGGGGAGCAGGCGGGCAGGGGAGAATGGGGCAACCGCCGAACTCTGCGAAGAGTTCGCCCAAGGTTTTCAGGCTTATCTGGCCCGGGACTGGGAAGGAGCCGCGGCGATCTTTGGGGACCTCTTGAAAAAATTTCCTGGGGACGCCCCCACGGACTTTTATCTGGCCCGTTGCCGGTATTACCGAGAAAACCCTCCGGGGGGTGACTGGCGGGGCATAGAATACCTGGAAGTCAAATAGGGCTGTCAGGTTTCAAGTCAGCCGGAATCCGGGGAAAGATGATTTTTCCTGCAAATTTGTGTTATCATTACCATTCAGAAAAGATCCGCTCCGACAAAAAAAATTTTTTAGGGGATTTCCGTCTGACGCCAATTCGCTGGGAAAAAGCATTAAAATGTGGGGGCGAACTTAGAAGCTATTTCAAAACCGGTATTTTTTGTCACCCTGAGCGAAGCGAAGCGTCTCAACTATTTAAAAATACGAGATTCTTCGCTTCGCTCAGAATGATAATTTTGTTGAATGTGGGGTTTTGAAATAGCTTGTAGGGTCAGCCCCGGCGGAAAAATTACCTTTGACCGCGAATTGTAATGTCCCAAAGAGAAGCAGCTAAGGCGGTCCGATAATTTTACCTGACGAAGATGGGAAGATAGCCATGCGCCCCACCATTTTGCCTCGCGACCCACGGCCGCGCCGCCGCCTTTGGCCCTATCTGGCAGTAATGGCGGCCCTCCTGTCCTTAGGGTGCCAGGCCCAGGAGCCGCCCTTAAGCCCGGCCGCGGCCCTCTTTAAAAAAGAGGTGAAGGACTGCGTCAACCGGCTGGCCACCGCACTGATCCAGCCCGTTGCCGCCGGCAACAAGGCGGCCATCCTGGCCACCCTGGACAAAGTTGAACCCGAAACCATCAAGCTCTGCCGCATGTGTCCCTTTATCACCGCGGTCTTGAACCAGCAAGGGGATATCCTGGCCACTCATCCTCCCCGGCCGCATACCACCAGGAATTTTGCCGACTATAAACTGGTGATCAAGACCATCAACAGTAAACGGATACAGCAGGCGCGATTCTATCTTCAGAACGGGCAGCAACTCTATATTATCAGTGTGCCGTTACTCCAGGCGGACCGGGTCATCGGCATCATGGCCATCGCCATCAGCGCCCAAGAGGCCAAGAACAGATGGGACGTCACCGAAAAGGAATTCATGACCCTGGATTTCAATACCTAGGGCGATCTGCCCCAGTAGGGCTGGATGTCAGAGGGGCCGCCTCCGCCGGGGTTTGGCCTTGGCCTGGTCCGAAGTAAATGCGACAACTGAGAGAAACCAGACAGGGATATACCATCCAGGTCACCGGGGACCGGGGCCGGGACGTCATCCTGGCCGTTTCCGGGCGGGTGGCCCTGGATGACCTGAAAGAATTCCGCGCGGAGTTGGAGACCCGGCTCCGGGACCTGTATCCCACGGCCCTGACCGTGGACCTGGCCGGGGTGGAATACCTGGACAGCGCCGGAGCCCTGGCCCTGTTGCAACTGGAGGGCCAGGCCCGGGGGCGATCCATTACCTTTCAGTTCGCCAACCTCACCGACAAGGCCCAAAGGATCATGGGGCTGGTGGACCCGGAGGACCTCACCACCCCGCCCCTCATCACCGAGCGCCAAGCCGGCAATTTCCTTGAACAATTGGGCCAGGCCACCCGGGAGGTACTGAATGACTTTAAGCAGGTCCTCATGTTCCTGGGAGACCTCCTGGGGGCTTTGACTCACGCGGTGTTGCATCCCCAGGCGGTGCGCTGGAATGACGTGGCCTTTTATATGAAACGGGCCGGAGTGGACGGGCTGCCCATCGTGGGCCTCATCAGCCTGCTGTTGGGTCTGATTATCGCGTTCATGTCCTCCCTTCAGCTCAAGCAGTTCGGGGCCAATATTTATGTGGCCTCCCTCCTGGCCATCGGCATGGTCAAGGAACTGGGGCCCATTATGACCGCCATCCTGGTGGCCGGGCGCTCCGGTTCGGCCTTCGCCGCGGAAATCGGCACCATGGTGGTGAACGAAGAAGTGGACGCGCTCACCACCATGGGATTTAATCCCGTGCGGTTTCTGGCGGTGCCCAAGGTTTTGGCGGCCATGATCGTGGTGCCTCTCCTCACCATTTACGCCGACCTCTTCGGCATCCTGGGGGGCATGATTGTCGGGGTCCTGGGCCTGGACCTGACGGTGCACAGCTATCTGAAGGAAACCCAGCGAAGCCTGACCCTGCTGGATATCGTCACCAGCCTGATTAAATCCGGGGTCTTTGCCGTGCTCATCGCCGGCATCGGCTGCCAGAGAGGCTTTCAGGTGCGGGGCGGCGCGGAGGCCGTGGGCTCCGCCACCACCTCCGCGGTGGTGGCCGGCATTTTTTTAATTATTGTTACTGATTCGGCCTTCGCCCTGGTCTTCCATTATCTCCGGATATGATGTATGGATGCGGTTGAGGAAAACCCGATGCCCACGCCGGTCATCACGGTAAACAATCTGACGGCCCGCTTCGGGGACAATACCATCTTCGCCGGGGTGAGCTTTGAGGTCAATCCGGGAGAGATCCTGGTGATCCTGGGAGGCAGCGGCTGCGGCAAGTCCACCCTGCTGAAACACATGATCGGCCTCTATCAGCCGGCCCAGGGCCGGGTCCTCATCAACGGCGTGAATATCAACATCGATGACGAAAAAGAGCTGCGCCTGGTGCGCCGGGGCTTCGGCGTCCTGTTCCAATCCGGGGCACTCTTCGGCTCCATGACCCTGGCGGAAAACGTGGCCCTGCCCCTCCAGGAATATACCGACCTGTCCCCGGAGACCATCGACCTCATCGTCAAGATGAAGCTGGGCCTGGTAAACCTGGCGGGCTATGAAAATCACCTGCCCTCGGAAATCTCCGGGGGCATGAAAAAGCGGGCCGGGCTGGCCCGGGCCCTGGCCCTGGACCCCACCGTGCTCTTCTTTGATGAGCCTTCCGCCGGATTGGACCCCATCTCTTCGGCGGAACTGGACATCCTGATTAAAAGCCTCAACGCCGGGCTGGGCACCACCATGGTCATCGTCACCCATGAACTGGAGTCCATCTTCGCCATCGCCCACCGGGTGATCATGCTGGACAAGGGCGCCAAAGGCATTATCGCCGAAGGGGATCCCCGGGAATTGCAGGCCCGCTCCCCGGACCCCCGGGTGGTGGATTTTTTCAACCGCCGCCCGGCCCTGACGCCCAAATTTCCAGGAAGTTGACATGGCCAAAAAGACCACTAATTTTCTCATCGGGCTCTTCGTCATCCTGGGCGGTATCCTGGGCGTCATCGCCATCATCTGGGTGGGGGCCACCAGCTATTTCCAGAAAGGAGACACCTACGTCGCCTATTTCGACGAGTCGGTGCAGGGTCTCCAGGTGGATTCCGGCGTCAAATACCGGGGGGTGGAAGTGGGCCGGGTGGAGCAGATCAGGGTGGCCCCGGACAACCGGCTCATCGGCGTCGTCATGAAGATCAACCTGAGGGACGATCTCCAGCAAAATACCGTGGCCCAACTCAAGGCCGCGGGGATCACCGGCATCATGTTCATTGATCTGGACCGCCGCAAGGCCGGGGAGCCGGATCTCTCCCCCAAGATCGAATTCCCTTCGGAATACCCCATCATCCCTTCCCGCCCTTCCGAGATGCAGCGCATCTTTACCGGCATCAACGAGATCGTGGAAAAAATCAATCAAATCGACACCAAGGGCTTGTCCCAACAGTTGATCGCCACCACCAAGGCCATGGAAGACATCCTCAAAGGCAAAGGGATGACCAAGATTCTGGCCAAAGTGGAAGGAGTGGCCGACAACCTGGATAAGATCACCGGTCGGGTGGACAAAATGCTGGCCTCCGGCAATCTGGAGCAGGTCCTGGTGGAAACCCGGGATACCCTCAAAGGGGCCCGGGTCCTGCTGGCCAACGTCAACGACCAGCTTCAGGCCATGCAACTCCCGGCCACCATGGGCAAAACCCGGGACATCACCCGGGAACTGCAAGCCACCAGCAATAACCTGCGCCAGGGTTCCGAAACCCTGGAGCTGCTTTTGCAGCGTCTCTATGACCGGCCTTCGGACCTCCTGTTCGGTAAGCCGCCTCCCAAGCGGTGGAATGAATAACTACCCCGGGTGAGTAGATGCCGAATCCTTTTCCCTGGATGAAAATCCCTCTGCCCCGTGGGCCGAGCCTCCCGCTCCGCCTCCTGCTCCTGGCGGTCCTGCCCTGGCTCTTTTTGGCCGGCTGCGGCAAACCGCCGGCGCTGATTAACAACTATATGCTGGAATATCCCGCCCCCCTGATCGGGAAAAGCCCCCGTCTGGACGCAGCCCTCAAAGTGGAACTCTTCGCCGTGGCCCAGGCCTACAATTCCACCGCCATGGTCTACCGGCCCTCGCCCTTCAAGAGCGAGGTTTACAATTACAGCCGCTGGCGGGTCAATCCCGGCTACCTGGTCACCGACTTTCTGCTCCGGGACCTGAGAAACTCCGGGCTCTTTCCGGCGGTCTTATCCTACCATGAAGCCGGGAATGCCCGGTTCCGGCTGGAAGGGGGCGTGGAAGAATTTCAGGAACTGGATGAGGCCGACGGCTGGAAAGCCGCCCTGGTCCTGAACGTCACCCTCCTGGACCTCCTGGCGGGGGAGCTGCCCCAACGATTGGTCTTCCAGAAGAGTTACCGGGCGGCGGAACCCCTGCCGGAGAAGACGCCCCAAGGATTGGCCCAAGGGATGAGCCGGGCACTGGAGAAACTGTCGGCCCGGATCATCACCGACACCTACGACGCCGCCCGCCAGAGAACCACCGGCAAGTAACCTCCCCGCCACTGAGGGATTGGCGGAATGGTAAGAGAATTTGGGGGAGGGGGCCAGGGGCCGGTGGGCC
>JBFLZI010000044.1:0-18797 GCA_040756315.1 Thermodesulfobacteriota bacterium
CTGGGAGGTATTTTTCTGTAACCAAAAGATCGCCCAAATTGATTTTAAAAACCAAAGACGTTTATAAAGAGAAAAAAGTGTTACCTATGTCTCCGAACAACTGTTACCCTTCTTCCCGGTCCAAACAGGGGGTGGCAGGGCGGGGTAAATGCCTTCCCCTATCCCCTCACCCTGACCCCAAATTAAAGCGGAGGTCCGATTTGCTCCAAAAATCCCTTGACATGGAGCGGTTTATTATAGTAATTTAAATAAAATACGGAGATGAACTCCGTCTCATAGTACAAACTCTTTGTAAGCAATCAGCCACGAAGGCGATGGTGTCAGAAGGCACCGGCTTCCGTGGCTTTTTTATTTGTAAATATTGAATCTCATCAGGTGCCTGGATGCATATTTCCGAAGGAGTCCTCAGCCCCACGGTATTGCTAGCCGGGGTCGGGTTAACCGTGGTGGGAACCGCCGTGGGCCTGAAAAAATTGGACTATGAGGCCATTCCCCGGGTGGCTATCCTGTCCGCGGCTTTCTTCGTTGCCTCCCTGATCCATGTGCCGGTAGGCCCGGTGGGCCTGCACCTGGTGTTGAACGGCCTCATGGGGCTGCTTTTGGGCTGGCTGGCCGTCCCCGCCATTCTCATCGCCCTGTTCCTGCAGGCCCTGCTCTTCCAGTTCGGGGGGCTGACGGTCCTGGGAGTGAATACGGTGGTCATGGCCGCGCCCGCGGTCATCTGCTTTTATGCCTATCGGGGCTTGTTGCGCCGCCCGGGAACTCCTGGGGCGGTGGCGGCTTTTGCCTGCGGGGCCACGGCCATTTTGCTGAGCGGTTTGCTGGTGGCCGCCGCCCTGGTAACCACCGGCCAGGCTTTTGTCGAAGTGGCGGAACTGGTCCTCCTGGCCCATATCCCGGTGATGCTAATGGAAGGGGTCATAACCCTGTTTATTTTCCTGTTCCTGCAAAAAGTCCGCCCCGAGATGCTGGAGGGAATCTATGCCTAAAAAATGGTTTTCCCGGAGAGGAAATCTACCGGCCCTCTGGGTCTTCGGAGTCTTCTGGATTCTGACAGTTTTGATTTCTGCGAACCCCGCCCTGGCCCATCGGGTGCTGGTCTTCGCCTATGCCGAGGGCGACACCATTCACACGGAAAGTAAGTTTGTGCCCAACACACCGGTGCGCCAGGGGGAGGTGCAGGTCCTGGACCGGAAAACCGGCCAGGTCCTGGTAACCGGCAAAACCGATGATAAGGGAAAATTCTCCTTTAAAATTCCCCGGGAAGCCGCGGCCCAGAAAATGGACCTCCAGATTGTCGTAGAGGCCGGTATGGGCCATCGGGACGAATGGCTGCTCAAGGCTGACAGCTACCTGGCCGGGGCGAAACCGGCAACCGCCGCAGCGCCCGCGGCTCCCGCCCCGGCAGTCCCCGCCGCGCCCCCGGCCGCAAAGGAAGCCCAGCCGGCGTTGGCGGACCGGCAGGCGCTGGATGAAGCCTTGAACCGGGCTCTGGAGCGCCAGCTCGCCCCCATCAAGGAGATGCTCACCCAATTGACCGTCCGCCGGACTTCACTGCCGGACGTTATCGGCGGCCTTGGTTATATTCTGGGCCTCTTCGGCCTCTGGGCCTACTTCCAAAGCAAGAGGAAGAGAGATTCTTGAGCACCATTCAGGAGCCTTTTTCCCAAGGAGCCTCTCCGGCGCACCGCCTGGACCCCCGGGCCAAATTTGTGGTGGCCGGTCTCTTTGCCGTCCTGGTAGCCACCGCCACCACCTATGCGGCCACCCTGACCGGACTGGCGCTGTCCCTGCTCTGTCTGGCCCTGGCCCGGCTCCCCCTGAAAAAAGTGTTAGTCCGGCTGTTGGTGGTGAACAGCTTCATGGTCTTTCTTTGGTTGGTCCTGCCCTTTACCTATCCGGGGGAGGTGATGTGGCGCTTGGGGCCCCTGTCCGCCTCCCGGCAGGGCCTGAGCTTCACCGGTTTGATCACCCTGAAATCCAATGCCATTATCATCGCCCTCATCGCGCTGATAGCCACGGTGCCGGTGAATACCCTGGGACAGGCCCTGCAGAATCTGCGGCTGCCCGACAAGTTGTGCCATTTGCTGCTGTTTACCTATCGTTATTTGTACGTCTTTGAAGAGGAATTCCACCGCCTGGTCCAGGCCTTGAAAATCCGGGGCTTTCGGCCCCAGACTAATCTGCACACCTACCGCACTTACGCCTATCTGGCGGCGATGCTGCTGGTGCGCAGCTATGACCGGGCCGACTCCGTCTATCGGGCCATGCTCTGCCGGGGCTTTCACGGGAAATTTTACAGCTTGCGCCGCTTTTCCTGGGAGCGCCGGGACGGATTATTCTTGGCGGCGTCCCTGCTGGTCCTGGCGGCCCTCTTCTATCTGGAGTGGCGGCAGCCCGGCCTCCTGTGAGGTTATGATGAGCGAACCCCTGATTGAGTTGCGCCACATCACCTTTGCCTACCCCGGCTCCCCCCGGCCGGTGTTCCAGGACTTTGATTTCCAGTTCCTGCCGGGGAACCACCTGGGCCTCATAGGGCCCAACGGCTGCGGCAAGACCACTCTCCTCTATCTGATCATGGGTCTGTTACGCCCCCAGGCGGGGAGAATCTTTATCTTCGGGCAAGAAGTCAGCAAAGAGAAAGACTTTGTTTCGGTGCGGCAAAAGGTGGGCCTGCTCTTTCAAAACCCCGACGACCAACTCTTCTGTCCCACAGTCCTGGAAGACGTGGCCTTCGGCCCCTTGAACCAGGGGAAGGAGCCGGCCGCGGCGGTGAGGATCGCCCGGGAGACCATGGAGAAGCTGGGTCTGGTTGGCTTCGAGGACCGGGTCCCCTACAAGCTCTCCGGGGGGGAGAAGAAGCTGGTGGCCCTGGCCACGGTTCTGGCCATGCAGCCCCGGTTGCTCTTGCTGGATGAACCCACTGCCGGGTTGGACGAAGTAACCAGGCACCGCCTCATCCACATTCTCCAGAACCTGGACATCGCCTACATGATCGTCTCGCATGAGAATGATTTTCTGCAACACACCGTTAAGGAATGCTGCAGTGTCGATGGTCACTGCTGCAAATCCATCCCGATTCAGCAAAGAGGGATTTAGTAAAAAAAATTCTTGACAGGGGATTTCTGGGGATATATAAGAGACTGAGTCTCAATTACAACCCAATGAAAACCGAACTGGAAGTCTTCCGGGAATTTTTGGCCCAAAAGGGCATGCGTTCCACGCCGGAGCGCGAGGCGATCCTGGCGGAGGTCTTCTTGCATCATGACCATTTCGACATAGAAGAACTCATCATGCGTTTGCGGCAACAGGGCCTGCGCATCTCCCGGGCTTCGGTTTACCGCACCATGCCCCTCTTGGTGGAAAGCGGCCTGGTGCAGGAAGTCTTCTTTGAGGACGGGCACATGCACTATGAACACATTTACGGACACGAGCACCACTGCCACCTGCGCTGCCTGGGCTGCCGGAAGATCATCGAGTTCCGCAACGGCGCGGTGGAGAACGTGGAAAAACGCCTCGGCCAGGCCCACAACTTTGCCGTTACCGGCCACAAGCTGGAGATCTTCGGCTATTGCTCGGAGTGTCAGGAGAAGAAAAATTAAACTTAAAAAATTTTTTTTGGAAAATATATGAGATAAAGTCTCAGTCTCAATAATCTCCATCGCTAAAGGAGAAGGCGCCATGCCCTTATATGAATATCAATGTCTGGATTGCGCCGGTCGGGATAAACGGGTGGCCGGCCTGGATGACCACACGGCCCTTTGCGTCCGGTGCCGGGGGCTGATGCTCCGCCGGGATGAGGATCTCTTCAAGCCTTACTTTGAGGGAGACGACTCCGGGTACTGGCCTCAGCCGGCTGCTTCAGGCCTGAACGATTAACCGTCAATTTTTTTGCTATGGAGGAAGCAATGATACCGTTAGGGCTCCTGTCCCCCGGCGAAAAGGCTGAGGTGGCGGAAACCGGGGTGGAAAAAGCAGTTTCCCCCCGTTGCGCCTGCCGGAAAAACCAACCGGGGTGTTGTGCCCGCATCGCCGAGATGGGGCTTCGGGCGGGAAAGACCGTGGAAATTCTCAATAACCCGGGCCGGGGCGCCATGCTCATCAAGGTGGATGAGTCCAGGATCGCCCTGGGCCGGGGTGCGGCCATGAAAATCATGGTGAGGAGGAAGGATTGATGAATCTGGCGAAATTATCGCCCGGCGCCCGGGGCAGGATCACAAAAATCGGCGCCATCGGCCCCATGAAACGCCGGCTCATGGATATGGGCGTCCTGGTGGGAGAGACGGTGACGGTGGAAAAGATCGCCCCCCTGGGAGATCCCATTGAAATAACCGTGAAGGCCTACAAGCTTTCCCTCCGGAAGAGCGAAGCCGAAGGCATCGCCGTGGAGGTGCTGCCATGAAGACCGCGGCGGTTTTGAGGCAAGCTTTGAGCCCACAAAAGGTGCTCACCGTGGCGGTGGCGGGCAATCCCAACTCCGGCAAGTCCACCCTGATTAACGCCCTGGCCGGCACCCGCCTCCAGGTGGGCAACTGGCCGGGAGTGACGGTGGAAAAGAAAGAGGCGGTCCTGGAATATCAGGGCCGGAAGATCCGCCTGGTGGACCTGCCCGGCACTTACAGCCTCAGCCCCTACTCCCAGGAGGAGGTCATCGCCCGGGACTACCTGGTCCGGGAGAAACCGGACGCCATCATCGACGTGCTGGACGCCACCAACCTGGAGAGAAATCTCTACCTGACCATGCAGTTGCTGGAGTTGGGGCTCCCGGTGGTGGCCGCCCTGAATATCTTTGACGAAGCCCAGAACAAGGGCTACCGCATCGACACCGGGGCCATGGAAGAGATGCTGGGGGCCAAAGTCATCCCCACCGTGGCCACCCGGAAGCGGGGGATGGAGGAACTGCTGGACGCGGTGGTGGACGCGGGAGAAGGCGCGGCGGAACGCCGTCCCCGGAAGCTGCCTTACGGGGGAGACATCGAGGCCGCGGTCACGGAAGTGGAAAAGAAGGTCACCGACCTTTATCCCCATCTGGCGGAAAGATATCCCTTACGCTGGCTGGCCCTCAAGCTCCTGGAAGGCGACCGCCAGGTCTTACAGGAGACCAACCTGGGGGACCATCACGCCCTGGCGGGCGAGGCATCCCGGCATCTCCAGCAGGCGCATGGGGAGGACATGGAAGCCCTGATGGCCGACGCCCGTTATGCCCAGGCGGCCGGACTGACCCGGGAAGTGCTGAGAAAGCCGGAAGCCAGCAGGGTGGAACTGACGGAGAAGATCGACCGGGTGGTCTTAAACCGCTTCCTGGGCATCCCTATTTTTCTTTTGGCCATGTGGCTCATGTTCAAACTCACCTTTGATGTGGGCAACCCTCTGGTGGACTGGGTGGACGGGGTGTTCAGCGGTCCTCTGACCCGTTGGACCAAGGCGCTGTTCATCTGGATCGCGGCTCCGGAGTGGCTGGGTTCCCTGGCCACCGAAGGGGTCATCGGCGGCGTCGGCACGGTCCTGACCTTTGTGCCTCTCATCTTCGCCATGATGTTCTTTATCACTTTCCTGGAGGGCAGCGGTTACATGGCCCGGGCGGCCTTTGTCATGGACCGGGCCATGCACGCCCTGGGGCTGCACGGCAAATCCTTTATTCCCATGCTCCTGGGATTCGGGTGCAACGTGCCGGCCATCTACGCCACCCGCACCCTGGAGAACCCCCGGGACAAGGTTCTCACCGCGCTGCTGATTCCCCTCATGTCCTGCGGAGCCAAACTGCCGGTCTATGCCCTGTTTACCGGTCTCTTTTTCGCCGCCCACTCCACCACCGTGATCTGGTCTTTGTATGTGCTGGGCATTGTCCTGGCCATGGCCATGGGGATTTTTTTCAAGCGGACCCTGTTCCGGGGGGAATATCCCTTATTTATCATGGAACTGCCCCCCTATCGGCTCCCCAGCCTGAAGAGCCTGATGATTCACACCTGGGAGAAGGGCAAGCACTTCCTCATCAAGGCGGGCACCTACATTCTGGGCATGTCCATACTCATGTGGTTTCTCCTCAACCTCCCCTGGGGGGTGAAGGACAAGAAAGATTCGGTGTTGGGGAGAATCGGCCAAGGGCTGGCCCCCATCTTTCAACCTCTGGGGTTCGGCCAATGGCAGGCGGCCTCCTCCCTGGTGACCGGCTTTATCGCCAAAGAGATCGTGGTGACCACCATGGGGCAAATCTATGGCAAAGAAGAAGAAAAACAGGAAGAGCCTCCCACTTTGGGCGAGGATCTCAAGGAAATCGGCCTTTCCTTGGGGAAGGCGATAACGGAGGCCGGGCGCAACGTGGTTGCCACCTTCGGGGTCGCCAGCCTGGCCGTGGAAGAAGATGAGAAGACCGCCTCCTGGCGGGGCGCGTTGACCGAACAATTCTCGCCTTTAAGCGCCCTGACCTTCATGGCCTTCACCTTGCTCTACATGCCCTGTATGGTGACCGCGGTGGCCTTCCGGCATGAATTCGGCACCTGGAAATGGTTCGGGCTGGCCACGGCCTACGGACTGGTGCTGGCCTGGCTGGTGGCCTTCGCCATCTACCAGGGCGGCAGACTCCTGGGATTGGGAGGTTAAGATTATGTCTGATTTATTGTTGGCCGGCGCCATCATCATCGGCGCAGTTTACGTGCTTTACCGCTCCCTCTGGAAAAAGCGGGGCTATTGTCCGGGATGCGATGCCGGGACCTGCCCCACCAAACCGGAGAAGAACAGCCATTAACTCTCAGGGGCATCGAACGGCGTGACCAAAAAGGAGGAAAGCCATGGGCAAATTGATGGATGACTTGATGCATTTGGAAACGGACGTGAGGCACATCCATGACGACGTGGAACACCTGCGCAAGGATCTGGCGGGCCTTGAGGATTCCCTGGCGATGAGGGCCTTGATGGATCACCTAAGGGATCTGGACGCGCATCTCCACGACGTTCTGAACCATGTGGGCCACATCAGAATGGAGACGGAAAGCAAATAAGAAAGGGAAATCCATGGTGAAAATGATTTTCCATCTGATGGCCTTAGAGGAAGGTTTGAAAAATATGCATTATTACCTGGAACATCTCGATGGAGAATTCCCGGGACTTAAGAATGATCCCATGATGATCAACCTCATGGATCGTCTGCGCATTATGGAAGAGACCCTCCATGAGACCCTCACCCAATGGCCCCAACTGGGTCTGGATTTAACCGGATAATTGTCTTGCCTAATGAGGCCGGGGCCCGGCTAAAAGGCCCCCGGCCCGGGAAATGGCGGAAAATGGCGCACCCCAGAAGAATCCGGCGGCCCCTCAACAGTTTGGAACAATTTCTCTGCTCCATTGTAGGGACCTGCCTGACGTTGAAAGAGAATCAAAAGATCGCTCGGCATTTCCGCTACATCGGCGATACCTCCCCCTATTCACTGCATACCTGGCTGGTTGAGTCTTGCCGAAAAATCCCGGAGGTGGCCAAGTATGTCCAGAAATATCTTAGCCAAAAATATCGTCTGGCCATAAATAAGGTGGATGCCTACGAGTCCGGGGAACTGGGCCGGGCGTGGAAGGAAGCGCTGCGGGAGGGTAAGACCGCGGGGGCTTATTGGGGCATACTAACCCGGTTGGACACCCCTGATGTGGTTCTGGCTCAGGTATTCGGTGACGTGCACATGATGTCCCACCTGCAAGGGGCCGAGACCCGTGATGAACTCAAGGAACTGGAGCCATTGCGCCAGGAAAACAAGGGCCTCAAAGAACGGGTCCATCGCTTATCCGGTCAGGCGGAGACCATCAGAAGAGAGCGGGAGAAACTCAAGCGCCTCCTGGCCGGAAAAGAGGTCGAAGCCCTGGATCTTAAACGGAAGCTGGCGGTTTTAGAGCAGCGTCTGGCCTCTCTTACTGTGGGTCAGGAACTGGAACGGTTGAAAAAAGAAAACCAGGGTTTATCGGTCAAGCTGGCCCAGGAACAAAAGGCCCGGGAGAGATTGGCAATACGACTGTTCCAGGAGACCGTCAGGCAGTTGCCCGGGACAACCCTGCCTGCGAATAAAAAGGATGGTGAGGTCGACGACTCGGCTGCGCCTGAAGATGGTTGTCCCCTGGCTCCAGGAGAAAAATGCCCCCGATTCTGCAATAAATTCATCCTCTTTGTGGGTGGCCTGGATCGGCTGGAACCCCATTATCGCAGTCTGGTGGAGAAAGGTTTTGGGGGGAGATTCATGCGCCACGACGGCGACTGCCGCAATGGGCAGGCTCGCCTGGTCCGCATGGTAAAACGGGCCGAGGCGGTCATCTGCCCCTTAAACTGCAATAGTCATTCGGCTAGTCTCTGCGTAAGGAAGATTTGCAAAGAGTTAAATAAGCCCTGCGTGTTGCTGCGCAATTCGAGCCTGGGGTCTCTGAAGAGAACTTTGTTTCGGCTGGCTGAAGCAGAAATTGCTTTAGGAAACCAAGCAGGAGTTAGTAGCAAAGGATATGACCGCAATTAACGGCTATAGATTGTCCGTTTTGAGGGATTTGGGCAATCAACCCATGGGGCTTAAAGAAAGAAGAATTTTCCGGCATTAGTGATTTTTTCTTGACGGGTTGCACTCACTTCATTTAGATTGGCTTCAATAAGTATTCGGGTGCCCATACAGGGTATAATAGGGAAGCCGGTGGAAAACCGGCGCGGTCCCGCCGCTGTGACCGGGGACGAAACCTGCCAGAGGCCACTGTCTCGCTGAAGCGGGATGGGAAGGTGCAGGAAGTAGGAAGATCCGGAAGCCAGAAGACCTGCCCGGATAGAGGCTTGAGCCCCTACGAGGTCTAGCGGGCTTTAGGCGACATTAAGGATAAAGAAGCTGGGTGCAATCCTTAAGTCTTTGGGACTTAAGGATTTTTTTTTGGAGAAAAAATCAGCTAACGGAGGATGTCATGGTAAAGCAGAGCAGACTTGGGTGGTTGTCTCTGGTACTTGTCCTGTCCCTGATAAGTGCCCCTTGGACCCTGAACGCGGCCACAACGGACAAACCCGCCATTGTCTTGGCGGCCTTCGGCACCAGCACCGCAGCCTTTGAAACTTATCATCACTTTGAACTGGAAGTGAAAAAGCGGTTTCCGGAGCACGACCTCCGCTGGGCCTTCACTTCCAAGAAAATCCGGCATAAGTTGGACCAGGAAAAGGGACAGAAACTCCAGGACCTGCCCACGACTTTGCAGGAATTAAAAGCCGCGGGCTATACCCGGGTGGCTATCCAATCTCTCCATATCGTGCCGGGGGAGGAATGGGACAAAAAAGTTGTGCAGGAAAGCCGGAAGATCCCCGGCCTGAAGGTAGCCTTGGGGAAACCTTTGCTGAGCAGCCCGAAGGATCAGGAGTCGGTCCTTAAGGCCGTGGCCGGGACTTTCCCCCAGGATTTAAAGAATACCGCGGTGGTGCTGGTAGGCCACGGCAGCCCCTCACCCGAAGGGGAAAAAACCTATCTGGACTTTGCCGGGCTGCTGACTTCCCGCTACCCCCACGCCTTTATGGGAACCATAGAAGGCAAACCCACCCGGCAGGAGGTCATGGAGGCGGTCAAGAAGTCCGGGGTCGCCACCGTGGTGCTGATGCCCTTCATGTTTGTGGCCGGCGAACATGTGGCCAATGATATCCTGGGAGATGATCCGGAGAGCTGGAAATCCCAGCTGCTTAAACAAAAAGCCTATAACATCAAGGAGGTTACCAAAGGTTTGGGTTATCAGGAAGGCATCGTCAAAATCTTTCTGGACCATCTGGCCCAGGCTTTGGAGAGCCTCTAGGGAGCGGTGCTTTGATCTTTCTGGTTTATCTCCCCTGGGGGTGTCGCGGCCTGAGAAACCATTGGCCGGAAATTTCCCTCGTGTTTCCAAGAATACTGGCACTGAGTGAGACCGCAGGTCGGTTTGTCTCAAAAAGAATTGACAGCTTTTTCCTCTTCTCCTATATTGGGCAAAACATCGGGGATGAACCCCGGAGATTAAGAAACCGTAAATTTGCGCAAAAAAGCCACGAAGGCTTGGGCGCTTGTAAGCGCCGGGTTTTCGTGGCTTTTTGTTTTAATCCTCCGGGGAGAGCTTGGGTAAGGGAAGCAGCCCGGCTCGGAAGCAATTGCCTATGGCGCCCGCGGCCGCGGTCACCAGGTTTCTTTTTTAAAGTTACATGAGTTGCAATTTCTATCAAAATCTAAAATTAATTAGATTGACTATAAATAAAGGTGGTAACCCTGTTAAAATGCTATTATAAAAAGCAACAAAGTTGCATCAAAGCTCACCTATTCTGAGGAGAAATTTATGAGAACCTATCGTCTGACCCTGAACCTGATCTTGGTCTGCCTGGCGCTGCTCCTGATGGTACTGGCTACGCCCCTGGCAGGATGGGCGGCCGCGGAGGCAAGCGCCTCCGAAGAGGGCAAGGCTGCGTCCCAGAAGGCCGCGCCGGAAGAAGGCCGGGGCGAGGGATTCCAGCCCGAACCTCCGGGGGAGGAATGCCCCGCCACCTTCGGTCCCATCATCACCGACACCGCCATCCCCATTGACAAGGGGAAGTTTGCCGTGCAGCCCACCTTCGGCGTGGGCTTCGTCACCCGCACCTTCAGCCCCAACTGGCGGCGGGTGTCGGCGGGAGGCAACTTCTATTCCTTCTCCATGGACTACAAGTTTACTTACGGCCTCTGGGACAACCTGGAGGTCTTTGTGGTCGTCCCCTACCTCCTCAACTGGGCCAACGGCGTTAATACGCCGGGGCCGGAGGGGGAGCGCTCCGCCAGTTTCGGGGGCATCAACGATGTCAACCTGACCTTCAAATACCGCCTGGTGGAAGAGACCGAGACTAGGCCCACGGTGACCGCCCTCTTCGCCACCGATTTCCCCACCGGCCACTTTCGGCATTTGAATCCCGGCCGTCTGGGCACCGACGAGATCGGCGGGGGGGCCTACGCTTTCACCACCGGCCTGAACCTGTCCAAGTACGTCAGACCCTTCGTCTTTTACGGCAATTTCTGGTACTCCATGCAGACCGACTTTACCAACGACGACGGGCGGCAGCATCCCCGGGACTTCGTCACCGTAAACCTGGCGGCGGAATACCCCATCGTCCCCAAGTGGGTGGCGCTCCTGGAGCTCACCAGCTCCTGGGACGGCGGGCGTCTGTTCGGCGCCAAGTCCAATGTGGCGCCGGCGGCCTTGCTCTCCATCCTGCCGGGGCTGGAATACATGGCCACGGATAAGTTCTCCGTAGCTCTGGGAGTGAACGTCGACCTCATCGGCAAAAACAACAACGCGGTGGTGACGCCGCTATTATCCATGGTGTATGCTTTTTAGAAACGCTGAAAGGAGGACCATCGTATGAAACGGTGGCAGCTTGTCGGAACAGGCTTTTTGGGTCTGGCGGTTTTATACTGGGCCCTGGCCGGCCCGGCCTGGAGCCAGGGCCGGGGACAGGGCTTTCGCCCCTGCCCCTACGCCCCTTATTTGTGCCCTCCTAAAGGCACCTGTCTGCCGGGAGAGATCAGCGGCAAGATTACCCGGGTCCTGACTGAAACCCTGGAGGAAGGTACGCATCCCGGCATGGCGGTGCAGGTGGCCACTAAAGACCGGGGCCAGGTGCACGTCCACCTGGGGCCGGTCTGGTTCCTGGAACGCCAGGAATTTGAGCTCAAACCCGGAGAGGAAGTGCGGATCAAAGGCATCTGTTATCGCTCGGCAGAAAAAGACTATTTGGTGGCCGCCGAATTGACCCGGGGCGATCACACCCTGCTTCTCCGGGACGCGGAAGGCCGGCCTTACTGGGAGGCCTGGCGGAAACGTTGATTATTCCTGTCCCACAGAAATTCTCCCAAGAACCATAAAGGAGACGATTTAATGTCCAAGCTGCTGCCGTTATTTCTGGTCGCCGGTCTGTTGCTGGCCTGGACCGGAGTTTCCCAAGCCCATTTCGGCGTGGTCCTGCCCTCGGAATCCATGGTGATGCAAGGGGACAACCCCAACGTGGAACTGACCCTGGCCTTTTGCCATCCCTTTGAGCAAAAGGGCATGGACCTGGCCCGGCCCAAGGCCTTCGGGGTCATGAGCCAGGGAAAAAAGACGGACTTGCTCCCCAGCCTGCAAGAGACCAAGGTCCTGGATCACACGGGCTGGAAAAACATCTATCTTATTAAAAAACCGGGAGTCTATGCCTTTTATCTGGAACCCCAACCCTACTGGGAACCCGCGGAGGACAAATACATCATCCACTACACCAAGGCTTACGTGGCGGCCTTCGGGGATGAAGAAGGTTGGGATAAGGAAGTGGGCCTGAAAACCGAAATCGTGCCCTTGACCCGGCCCTTCGGCCTCTATGCCGGCAACGTCTTCCAGGGAGTGGTGAAACTGAAGGGCAAACCGGTGCCCAACACGCCGGTGGAAATCGAATACTGGAATAAGGACGGCAAGGCCCAGGCCCCCAACGACTACTTCGTGGCCCAAAAGACCATGACCGATAAGAACGGGGTCTTTACCTTTGCCGCGCCCCATGCCGGCTGGTGGGGCTTCTCCGCCTTGAACAAGGAGAAACAGGCCATCACCCACCAAGACGGCAAAAAGAAAGACGCGGAACTGGGAGCCGTCCTCTGGGTCCAGTTCTCGAATTGGCAGGAAAAGTAGGATATTTTGGGGGAAGGCCAGTAGCACAGGCTTCCAGCCTGTGCTCAGGTCCCTGGCCCTCCCCCCACATCAATCCTTCTCTCAAGTCAGCGAAATCACCTTATCGGCCAGCTGCAGGTGGGTGACGATGTCCAGCATGTTGGTGGTTTCCCCTAGCTGTTTTTTCTCCAGGAGTTGGAAGTGGTTCAGGCAGGTGCCGCAGACCAGGAGTTGCACGCCTCCCTGGGCCAATTCCTCCAGTTGGGGCAGGACTTCGGACCCGGCCACCGCCAGCTTGACGCCGGCATTCACCAGGACCAGGCTCCACAGTTCCGGTCCCATTTCCTTCAGGGTCCCCAGGAAATTGCCCAGGAGTTTCTCTCCCAGGAGGTCGTCGCCCCGCCCGAGACGGTCGGTGGCCAAGAGCACCAGAATCTTGCGTTCCCCCGGGGCCGCGGCTTTTTTCCCACCCGGCTCAAGGGGCTGGTCGGGGGCCGGGGCGGAACTTTTGCCGGTGACCTCCCAGGTCTCCCCGTCTTGCCGCACATAGACCTGATAGCCCTGTCCCTTAAGAAAGCGGCTGACATTTTCCTGGGCCGCGGCGTTGTCTAAGAGCACGGTTATTTTTTCCACCTGGCCCTGGTCCAACAATTCCTTGGTCTTAAGGACCGGCTGGGGACAGGCGAACCCCCGGCAGTCCAGTTCTTTCTGCTTCATTGTCAATCTTCTCCTTTTAGGCTATAGAAAAATCAGAGAGCCGCAGGGCTCCCGGAGATAATCGTCGGCAAAAAACTCCTTGGGGTCTGGGTCAAAACTGAGGACAAAAGGCAAAGACTGGCGAGGACAGGGGGAAATGAAGTTCACCCAGGTGACGGTAATCCCTGGTGCGCCGTTCCTGTCTTTGCCGGCCCAGCCGGGGTCGGCGGCCTGGTCCAGGCCTGCCGGTCGCCCGGGATTCAGGATTTCGCCTGGGTCTTGATTAGCCGTGGCCGCACCGGGAATCACCTCCTCTGGAAGAAATTTCATCTAGTTTAAGCACTTGGTCCGGAGAAATCAAGCCAGCCATTCCGGGGGAGCATTAAATCTCCTTTTATAAATAGCTGCGGCTGATTTTTTCCTTAGGTTTTTTCTCCCTAAAAGACATAATGAAATAATGCCCTGGAGGCTGGGGCGGGTGAGGTCGCCGGCACTCTGGACCGAGGCCCAAGGCAGACTCAGGCTCCGGTTGACAGGCCGCCGGGGGTGGGGTAAATGCAAGATAACGCCGAAATCGCCATTGACGGGTGAACTGAATGCTTCTGATTATCTTTCTGGTTTGCGGACTGTGGCTCTGGCCGGCTGATCCGGCCGCGCAGCCGACTCCCGCGGGAATAGTCTCCGGCACCGCGCCGGCGGAAGCCCGGCTGCCTTACTATCGTCTGCCGGCCAAGCTCAGCCTGTGCGGACAACCCGTGCCTTTGCAGGAACCCCGGATCAGGGAGGCCATGGACCGGGAATTCATCATCGTAGTCTGGAGCCGGGCCCAAACCATCATGTGGATGAAACGGGCCCACCGCTATTTTCCGGAGGTGGACCGGATGCTCCAGGCTCAGCGCCTCCCCCAGGATTTAAAATACGTGGTCCTGGTGGAGAGTGATCTGCGGCCCCGGGCCAAGTCTCCGGCCGGCGCCCTGGGTCCCTGGCAGTTCATCCAGCCCACCGCCCAGCGTTTCCAGCTCAAGACCGAAAATGCGGTGGATGAGCGCCTCCACTTCACTGCGGCCACGGAGGCCGCCTTGCGTTATTTAAAGACCTTGCACCACCTTTTTAACGACTGGCCCCTGGCCATCGCCGCCTATAACTGCGGGGAAGGGCGGGTGCAGAAAAGCATGGCGGCCCAGGGGGTAAGAAATTTCTACCATCTGAGCCTGCCGGAAGAGACGGAGCGCTATATCTACCGGATTCTGGCGGCCAAGATCGTCCTGGAGGACCCGGCCAAATATGGCTACGAGATTCCCCCGGATGAACTCTATCCCCCCCTGGAATATGACGAAGTGGAATTCGTGGTGTCCAAAGACGTGCCGGTGCGACGCCTGGCCGAGGCCTGCGGCAGCTACTATAAGGCCGTCAAAGACCTGAACCCCTGGATCAGAACCGATAGTCTGCCCCCGGGGGCCTACCGCCTGAAAATCCCCAAAGGCGCCGCCCCCCGCTTCCACGAAGCATATCGTAGAGGTTTACTTGGGGGAGGGAGCTGAAGGATGATTTTGGGGGAGGGGTCTAAGGGCCGCAGGCCCTTACCCCCTCCCCCAAGCCCCCTTCCCCAATCCCTTACATAATTAATTGGTAGCACAGGCTTCCAGCCTGTGCGGGCATGGGCAAGATAGCCGGGCTACCGATAACATAAGGGGGTGGGGGCGGAGAGGCCGATGGAGGACAGCCGCCTCCGGCTGTCCTGGACAGGCGAGGGCGCCTGTCCTCCATTAACCCCGGCCCTTCCCTAAAATATCATGATTTAAAAGGAGAGTGAGGTTGGAGAAGGAGGCGGTTTCCTATCTGATCTGTGGGGCCTTGGTGGTGACTATGAATGGGGCGGGGGAGGTCTTGGCCCCCGGCGCGGTGGCGGTTCGGGAAGAGAAGATTGTCGCGGTGGGGTCTCCGGTGGAGCTAAGGGCTCGCTATACCCCCGGCCAGATACTGGATTACCCTCATGGCCTCATCCTCCCCGGCTTGATCAATGCCCATACCCATGCCGCCATGTCCCTGTTTCGGGGGCTGGCCGATGATCTCCCCCTGGAGGAATGGCTCCACGATTATATCTTCCCCGCGGAAAGCAAGATCGATGGGGACTTCGTTTATTGGGGCACCAAATTGGCGGTGGTGGAGATGCTGCTCTCCGGCACCACCACTTTCTGTGACATGTATCTCTTTGCCGACGCGGTGGCCCGGGCCGCGGCGGAAACCGGCATCCGGGCCGTGGTGGGGGAAGTGCTTTATGATTTTCCTTCCCCCAATTACGGGCCGCCGGACGCGGGACTGCGTTTTAGCGCGGAATTATGCCGGACCTGGCAGGGCCATCCCCGAGTGCGGGTGGCCATCCAGCCCCATACGATTTATACTTGCTCCCCGGACTTGCTGCAAAAGTGCGGGGAGCTGGCGGCCAATTATCGGGTGCCTCTAATTGTCCATCTGTCCGAAACCCGTAAGGAAGTGGCGGACTGCCTGGCCCGCTACGGGGCCACCCCGGTGGGGCACCTCCACAATTTAGGTCTCCTCCGGGAAAACCTGGTGGCAAGCCACGGGGTGGTTTTGACCCCTGAGGACATAGAACTGCTGGCGGCCCACGGCGTGGGGGTGGCCCACTGCCCGGAAAGCAACATGAAGCTGGCCGCGGGCATCGCCCCGGTGACGGCCCTCCTCCATCAGGGGGTGACGGTGGGGCTGGGCACCGATGGCTGCGCTTCCAACAACAATCTGGACCTGCTCCAGGAGTTGGACACCGCGGCCAAGCTCCAGAAGGTGCATAATCTTGACCCCACCAGCCTGTCGGCCCCTGTGGCCTTGGCCCTGGCCACCCGGGGCAGCGCCCGGTTGTTGGGACTGAGCCAAGAGGTGGGGGCCTTAACTCCGGGCCGGAACGCGGACCTAGTGGTGATCGACCTAGACCAGCCCCACCTGACCCCCATCTACAACCCTTACTCCCAACTGGTCTATGCCGCCACCGGCGCGGACGTGCAGACGGTGATGGTGCATGGCCGGGTTCTGGTTCAGGACCGGGAACTGTTGACACTGGACCTGGAGGAGACCCTGGCCCGGGCCCGGGAACTGGCCCAACGGGTGACCGGCAAACCCCTGCCGGCGGGGGGCTGCGCTTAGAGGAGTAGAGGCGTCTCAGTTTAACGAAGAGCCGGGGCCGGAGAAGTGACGGCAGGACCAATATCCCCGGAATAAGGAAAGGGGTCAGCCATGCCTGTTAAGGTTATCACCAGAAGGTACGCACCCGCGGCGGTCACCATCAAATTGGCGGACGGCTCCCTCATCAAAGGCAAGGTCAACGTGGCCGCAGCCGACGGCATCCACCGGGTCAGCGACCTCTTTATCCTGAAGAAGGATCAGTTCCTCGTCCTTACCGAAGTGGAGTCTGCCGAGATACCTGGAAAAGTCTTGATCATCAATAAGGACAGCATCATGTGGGTGGTTCCCGAAGATCAGGTGGAAAAGAACGGATAAGCCAAGACTAAAAAAATTATTTCCGCCGTGTTGATGATTATTCCCCTCCAGATTTAGCTCCTTAATGGCCCGGGCTGATGGATTCCCCTTTCGGGGAAAGGGCCGGCAAAAACCCACGCCTCTGAAACCTGCCAATATATAATTTCCCTTACCCTTGTCTGGAATAAAGCTTTAGGATCAAGGGAGATAATCCGTTAGAATGGGAAAGGGAGTCAGGCGGGTCCTGGTTCTATTCTTGAGAAATACGGCCAGGAACTATGAGTTGTCTGACACCGCACCGCTCATCCCCCGGCGGGCAAGGCCCTGCCGGGAGCAAAAATCCGGCAGTCATTCCGGCCCTAGGAGGAAAGGGGTAGATCATGAGGTTTGCCAGGTTCCAGCGCAGAATTGACGCCAGGAATGTTAGTATGAAGCTGATTGACGGTTCTCTGGTCAAAGGCAAGGTGAATCTTTTCCATGACCAGGCCTTGACCTTGCGCTTAAGCGACGTTTTCCTGAAACAGCCCGAGCCTTTTGTGGTGGTCTTCGACGCCACCTTGGGCGAGGCCACCGGCAAGGTGCTGGTGATTAACAAAAGTAATATTATTTGGGCCTCACCGGAGGAGTAAGTCTCCCGTTAATGTGGCCCGGCCCGATAGGATGCCGGCGGTGGGGCGGGGCTGGGTCCGGCGGATGGCCGCCTTTAGCTGCGGGCGATAAGGAAGACGCCGATGCAGGTGATGATAATCCCGGCCATACGAGTCAGGGTTACCGCTTCCCCGAAAAGCTGCCAGGCCAGAATGGCGGTGAAGACATAACCCAGGCTGATCAGAGGATAAGCGTAACTCACCTCCGCCTTGGCCAGAACGATGAGCCATACCATGAAGCCCAGGCCGTAACAGAGCAGGCCCAGGAGCACATAAGGGCTGATGGCGGCTCTAAGGAAAACCGACACCAGGGTGGGAAGAGACAGGGAGAAGTTCCCCAGTTTGCTCATGCCGTGTTTCAGGGATAATTGTCCGGCGACATTCAGGGTGACGTCCAGCACAATCAGACTCAGTACCAGATAATTGATCATGGGAAGATTTCCTCGAGATGAGTTTTCTTTAGATTTAGACTCTGATTTTCGGAAAAGTTAGAGGGCGATGCAACAAAATAATCCCCCCGGCCCCTCCTTCCGGCCCAACCTCATCCAGCGTCTGGACCCCCGCACCAAACTGGCCTGGCTCCTGGTGAGCTTCATCGCCGTGCTCCTGCCCCAGCGTCCGGAAATAGTGGGCCTGGTGACCCTGTTGGTCCTGGCCCAACTGGCAGCGGCCCGGGCCTGGGGGGAGTTGTTCCGGATCCGCTGGCTCCTGGTCACCCTGGCCCTGTTCAGTCTGGTGGTCTGGTCCTGGCTGGCCAAAGGCCCGACTCCTCTTTTCTGGGGGGTGAGCCGGGAGTCCCTGGCCTTCGGCGCGGCCACTTTTCTGAAATTGGGGACCATGATGCTGGCCGGCCTGGTGCTGCTGGCCACCACCCGGGTGGAAGAACTCTTCCTGGGGCTGGTGAAACTGCGCCTGCCTTATCCCATGGCCTTCGCCTTTGCCCTGGCCCTGCGCTGGGTGCCGGAAATTTTTACCACGGCCCTCAGGGTCAAGGAGGCCCAGGAAGTGAGGGGGCTTGAGTGGGAGAAAGGCCCCCCCTGGTCCCGCCTCAAGCAATATCTGCCCCTGCTGGTGCCCATCTTTCTCCTGACCCTGCGCCGCTCCCAGACCATGGCCTGGGCTCTGGAGGCCCGGGGCTTCCAGATGCGCCCCCAGCGCACCTACTTCCTGGAACTGCATCCGGCTTCCCGGGACCTGGTGGCCCTGACCCTGGCCGCGGCCGTGCTGGCCCTGTTCCTCACCCTCCACTGGTACGGCTGGGACCGCATCCCCGGCCTGGAGATTTCCTAAGACATATGGAGAGTAGTTTGTGGGGGGAGGGCCAGGGACCTGAGGTCCCTGCCC